>SVSY01000037.1 GCA_015064065.1 Oscillospiraceae bacterium | reverse complement strand
TTTCACTCTATCCTCTTGGATAGACCTACTACTTAGGAGGGGTTTATTATATCCATTTAACTATGGAGGCGTGCTAAGTTATTATATCACAATAGATCAAAATTTGCAATAGCTTTAAAAAATTTTCGTTGCGGACGAGTGAAGCTCGTCCGCAACGAAGTCTCTCAAAGCTCCTCTACGGTGAGGACTCCTTCGAGGTTAAGTATAAGTGTTATAAGCATCTGGTGCGGCTGCTTTTTCGACATTTTCAGCGAAAAGACCGCACAGGATACCGCCGCGTCGCCTTGGCTCTTGGTTATCTCTATATCCTTGATATAAACTCCGTTATTCTTTATCGTATCTACTACCGCGCTGAGATTTTGCGCTCCCGTGTACTCCACGTAAAGATTGAATGCCTTTGAGCTATTGAATACGGAATATTCAAGCTTTACAAATGCAAATTCAACCATAAGTATCACGAGCGTAGTAAGCACCGCACCCTCAAAAAATCCTGCTCCGCAGCAAAGTCCGACTATAGCCGCCGTCCAGAGTCCTGCGGCGGTCGTAAGCCCCTTCACCTGTCTGCGCTTAGTAACGATGATAGTTCCCGCGCCGATAAAGCCGACCCCCGCTATTACCTGCGCACCAAGTCTTGCCATATCTGTATTCGCACCGAGATTCAGCGCTATATATTGGCTCGTCAAGGTGGTCATAGCCGCACCGAGACAAATAAGTATATGTGTCCGGAAGCCCGCGGGTCTGCGCTTACGCTCTCTCTCAAGACCGATAAATCCGCCGCATATCACGGCAAGAACGAGCCTTACTACCGTCGTAAGCCAGCCGATCTCGCCCGTGCGCAAAAAATTCAAACATTCAAGCATATCTTACCTCCGACACTCAAAGCTCTTCAATGGTTCTTATCGTTTCTATAGCAGCAAGCGCAGTTACGGTCACTGCGTGCGACGTTTTCTTGGGAAGCTGGAGCGAGAGCACTGCCGCAGGGCAATTCGAATCCGAATGCTTCGCCTTTATAAATTCAACGTCGTATATTCTTACGCTTTTCTCTCTGAGCAGCTCCATTATCTTGGTAAGGTCGTCGGTGTTCTCAAATTCCACGTAAAGATTTATGTTTCTCGAGCGTGAGAGGATAAGCGCTTCAAGCTTAGAAAAGAGCGCGGTAGTCGCGATGATAAGAACACAGCCGACAAGCGCACCGATATAAAAGCCTGCTCCTATCGCAAGACCCATACAGGCAGACGCCCAAAGGCCCGCCGCGGTAGTCATTCCCTTTACCTGCTGATTTCCCGTGATGATTATAGTTCCCGCGCCAAGAAAACCTATTCCGTTGATGACCTGAGCACCGAAACGTGAAACGTCCGAGCGAACGAGCGTTTCCGCTACACCGCGCCATATCGCATCCATCTGCGCCATATACGCACTCAATATCATCGTAAGACTTGCGCCTACACAGACCAATATGTAGGTTCGAAAACCTGCGGGGCGATTTTTCTTTCCTCTTTCAATGCCTATCGCACCGCCGCAAAAGGTAGCCACGAGCAAGCGCACGAGCACTTCCCAAAAAGCCATTTTATCTCCTTTCTCGCAAAGAAAAAGCGCCCTTGCGAAAAATATAATACTCTATCTTTATATTATACAACACAAAGCCGCTTTTTGCAAGCGTTTTTTTATTTTTCTTTCAGCCGCTCAAATATTTCGCTTAATTCTTTTGTCGAAATAATATTTCCACCGTCAAAAAGCCAAAGTCCGAGGAAATTTCCTCTTTCGTCAAACACAGGACAGCCTGCGCCCAAAGCTGTAAGTTCAATATCTGTTCGCACGGTATTTTTCTTTATTTCGGATACTATCCCTTCCGACAGAACCGTATTATGCTCGGGCGCACCGTCCGAGCTTAGTGCAAGCACTCTCTGACCGAGGCATACACTGACACTGCTATCAAGAAGTACTGCACGCAGATCGTCTGTATCTATTTTCATAAATGCGGCTCCGCTTTCCCTGTCGCTGACTATTTTTTCTACGGCATATTCGCGTCCGTCATTCAGGAGAACGTATATTCTTCCCTTTTGTCCGCCGTCAAGAACGCTGTTGCTCGTCGCTATCCACCCTCCGCGATCAATAACGACACCCGATGCACCGCGTGCGCCGTACTCTCCTGCCGCTCCGAGTCTTATCCGAACGCTCACGTCAAGGCAGACCTCGCTTATCTCCCGACTCAAAAATGCGCCTGCCCACTCGTCCGTCTCTTCTTTGGGAAGGTCTGTTTGGACAGGAATATCTTCTTTTTCCATATTATCAACGAAATATCCGCAAACAAAATAAACTGCAAGAAGAACGCACAGCGAGAGTGCGATCACTATGCCAAAGCTTCTGAAGCCGTCTTTTCTCTTTTGCTCAATTTCGATATACGGGGCAGACTGTCCGCTCAAAAGCCCAACTGTCTGCCTATTTTCCTTTTCCCCTTTATTTTCTTTCATCGTTATACCTCAAAAAAGAGGAGCGTCAGGCTGATCTCACGACCGTGACGCTCCATACAGTATCCTATGCTCACGATACTGTAATTATTCTTCTCTTTTGGGGCAATATATTATTCACACGACAAGCTGAAACCAAAGCAACAGTTTTTGCCATACTCGCTCTCTACCCATATGCGCTCTTCGTGAGCTTCAATGATAGTTTTCGAGATGAACAATCCGAGTCCCGCTCCGTTTTTGTTGAGTCCTCTGCTCTTGTCAAGCTTGTAGAAACGCTCAAAAACGAAATTTATCTCTTCGGGCGGTATTCCCTGTCCCTCGTTAAAGACCTCGACCGACAGTTTCTTTCCTTTGCCCTTCTTTATGTAGATACAAAGTCTGCCGCCGTCGGACGCAAATTTTACGGCGTTATCGCAAACGTTATAAAACACCTGATATATTGCATCGTGGTCGGCAACAACGTTTATTCTGTCCTCGAATGACTCAAATTCAACGCAAAGCCCCTTCGCGTCTATCTTCTGCTCAAAGGATATAAGTATCTGCCTTGCCATCTCGCAGATATCAAAGGAAACGGGAGTAAACTTTCGCTCTCCTGCCTGAATTCTCGAAAGGTCAAGCAAAGAATTGACCAGACGCGAAAGTCGTTTTACCTCTCCCGACACTATCTGCAGATAATATCTGTGCTGTTCGGGCGGTATTACGCCGTCAAGTATGCCGTCGATAAATCCCGAGATCGAGGTCATCGGGCTTCTCAGGTCGTGCGAGACGTTCGACATAAAGCTGTTTCGCATCTCGTCGTAATTATCAAGCGACTGCGCCATATTATTAAAAGTCGTGGCAAGCTCCGCTATCTCGTCGTTGCCGCGCACTGCTACGCGCACGTCAAATTTTCCCGATGCAAAGCTTTTCGCCGCAGAGCTTATGTCGCGCAAAGGAGAGATGACTCTCTCGCTGATAAAATACACCGCAATAAGTGCCGCGAGCAAGACCCAAAGCACCGAGCTCGTTATTACGTTGATCGCCTCATAGAAAAGGCTTGCAGGGAGCAACGAGCTTGAGCAGACCGCGACCGCGCCAACATACTCGTTTCGCGCGTTGAATATCGGAAGTATCTCTGTCATTCGCGAGTTCTTCAGCATTCCAACGTCCTTGCCAAGATGCGAATATCGGTTTTTTTCGCGAAGCTGCTCCTTGACCTCGTCTTCAAGAGCACCCTCTGCCAACTCGAAATCCTCATCCCCCGCTCTGAGCAAAACTCTGTCCTGCCTGTCAAGAAGAAGCACGGCTGCTGCGTCAACGTTGAGCGCCATCCAATCGAACGTTTGTATTATATTGTCCTTTTCCAAGAGTATAAGCTCCTCAAGTCCGTCGCAATCCGCACCGTGCATCATAGACAGAACGTAAGATCTAGTCGCCTCGGAGCAATTTTTCATATAGTCGCGCTTCGCCTCAGCCGAATGCTTTCCGACGACCGAAAAGGTCACGGTAGAAACGACGATAAAGCTTACCACTATTATGACCATAAACGCAGTTACGTATTTTGAAAAAACGCTTTTAAACATAATATCTCCAAAAACAAAGGACTGCTCCGACCTCAATGCCAAAGCAGCCCGTTATAATAGCCTTCAGACTATCAGCTCAAGACCTCGAACTTATATCCTACGCCCCAGACCGTTTTGAGCGACCACTTATCAGAAACACCGTCAAGCTTCTCGCGCAAACGCTTTACGTGAACGTCGACCGTTCTCGAGTCACCCAGATAATCAAAGCCCCATACCTTATCCAAAAGCTGATCGCGGGTAAATACGCGATTAGAGTTGGAGGCAAGGAAATAGAGCAGTTCGAGCTCCTTCGGGGGAACGTCGACCGACTTGTCGCAGAGCTTGAGCTCATACTTCTGGTGGCTTATCTCGATATTGTCGAACTTTATAACGTCCTCGTCATTCTGTACGCAGTGTGCCTGATATCTGCGAAGGACGGCTTTTACGCGGGCGCTGAGCTCCTTCATATCGAAGGGCTTTACAACGAAATCGTCAGCTCCGAGCTCGAGTCCGAGCACCTTGTCAAAGACCTCGCCTTTAGCGGTTATCATAATGATAGGCTTTGAGGACATCTCGCGTATCTCGCGACAGACCTGCCAACCGTCCTTCTTGGGCAGCATTATGTCGAGCAGAACTATATCGGGATCGTATATCTTAAAGAAGTTAAGTCCTTCTACGCCGTCATTTGCACTTTTTACCGAATAACCTTCGTTTTCAAAATAAAGCTTGAGAAGATCGCAGATGTTCGTATCGTCATCAACGATAAGTATCTTTGTATCCAACATTTCTCTACCTCCGAAACGATTTCTTATACTTCACATCACATTATAACATATATTTTCCAATTTTGCAAATACTTTTTTACTTTTTTTACAGAAATGTCTTACTTTTCTTGAAAAGAATACGATATTTTCACAAAAACTACATTTTTTGTCCTTTGCATCTTGAAAAATCGCTTTTGTTATAGTATAATATCTTAGTATAATAATATTATTTGACTTATCAGGACGGTAAAAATATGAAACTTGGTATAGTTGGTCTTCCCAACGTAGGAAAAAGCACACTTTTCAATGCACTTACCAACGCAGGCGCAGAGTCTGCTAACTACCCCTTCTGCACCATTGAGCCGAACGTAGGCGTGGTCGCAGTTCCCGATTCGAGACTTGATTTTCTCGCAAAGATGCATAACCCCGAAAAATATACCCCCGCTGTTATTGAGTTCGTGGACATCGCGGGTCTTGTAAAGGGCGCGTCGCGCGGCGAGGGTCTTGGCAACAAGTTCCTCTCTCATATCCGCGAGGTAGACGCTATCCTTCACGTAGTCCGTTGCTTTGAGGACGAAAATATCATTCACGTCGACGGCTCTATAAACTCGCTCCGCGACCTTGAGACCATCAATCTCGAGCTCATCTTCTCGGATATTGAAATGGTAGAACGCCGTATCGACCGCACCAAGAAGGCTATGAAGGGCGACAAGACGCTTGCAGGCGAGCTTGCAGTATTCGAAAAGCTCCACGCCGCTCTTTCCGAAGGCAAGTGTGCGCGTGAGGTCGAGCTTGACGAGAGCGAGCGCGAATGTCTCTACGACACTCCCCTTCTCTCTATGAAGCCTGTCATCTACGTTGCTAACGTAAGCGAGGACGAGGCAGGCAGTGAACCTGTGGGCAACCGTAACTACGACGCACTCAAGGAGCAGGCTGAGCGTGAGCATTCGCAGATCATCGCTATCTGTGCACAGCTTGAATCTGAGATCGCAGAGCTCGATGCAGAGGAAAAGGCACTCTTCCTCGACGACCTCGGAATTGCAGAGAGCGGTCTTGACAGACTTATCAAGGCAAGCTATTCGCTTCTCGGTCTTATAAGCTATCTGACCGCAGGACCTCAGGAGGTACGCGCTTGGACCATAACTAAGGGAACTAAAGCTCCCGGTGCGGCAGGAAAGATACACAGCGACTTCGAGCGCGGATTTATCCGTGCCGAGATAGTCTCCTTCGACGATCTTGTAAAATACGGCTCTATGAGTGCCGTCAAGGAAGCGGGACTCTATCGAAGCGAGGGTAAGGATTACGTTATGAAGGACGGAGACATAGTTCTCTTCCGCTTCAACGTCTGATCCGAGGTCGCAATATGAGAATGAGAAAAAAGAAGCACGGTGCTGAACGCATAGAAGCCTGCGCTGAGCTCAGAATATCCGACCCTTCGGCTATGCTTGAGGGATTTGATAAAATATTTGGCAACGACGCACCCGTACATATGGAGATCGGTTGCGGCAAGGGTAATTTCGCATGCGGTATGGCAAAGCGTTATCCCGACGTAAACTTCGTCGCCGTCGAGCGCGTTGCCGACGTTTGCTGTATCGCGCTTGAAAAGGCTATGGCGGCACGCGAAGAGAGAGAAAACGACAATCTCCGCTTTCTCATCGGCGACGCTAAAATACTTGAGGAGAACGTAAAGCCCGCGTCTCTCGATTGCATATATCTTAACTTCAGCGACCCGTGGCCTAAAAAGGGACACGCGAAGCGCAGACTTACACACCGCGGATTTCTCGAGATCTACAAGAAGCTGCTCAAGAGTGACGGCATACTCCGTCTTAAGACCGACAACGTAGGTCTGTTCGATTTCAGCCTTGAAGAATTCGAGGCTGTCGGAGCAACTGTTCTCTGGCAGACCCGCGACCTGCACGCAAGCGAAAAGAACGCGGACAACGTTATGACCGAATACGAAAAGAACTTTTCCGAAAAGGGCTTTTCGATATGCTCGGCTTGGGTAAGATTCAACTGATTTTTGCGAGGTAATTATGGAGCCGTCAGGCGTACTTATCATTAACAAAAGCGAGGGCATGACCTCGCACGACGTTATAAATAAAATACGCCGACTTTACTCCACTAAGCGAGTAGGACACACGGGAACGCTCGACCCTATGGCTACGGGAGTACTCGTGGTGCTTGTCGGAAGAGCGGCTAAGGCAGCGGAATATCTCGTTGCCGACTCAAAGGCATATACGGCAACTCTTCGTCTGGGCATAACCACCGATACTGAGGACACGACGGGCACGGTGCTGACTCGCGCTGACTCTCTTCCCTCTTGCAACGAGGTCATACGTGCAATTGAGAGTTTCCGCGGTGATATTATGCAGACACCGCCGATGTACAGCGCGCTCAAGGTCGACGGCAAAAAGCTGTGCGATCTTGCAAGGAAGGGTGTGACAGTCGAGCGTGAGGCAAGAAGGATAACGATACATTCGATATCCGCCGAGCCTACCGACAGCGAAAGCGACTATATCCTTCACGTGAGCTGCTCCTCGGGCACGTATATCCGCACGCTTTGCGCCGACATCGGAACGAAGCTCGGGTGCGGCGGCGCTATGGCATCTCTTTGCCGTTCGCGCACGGGAGATTTTGATATTTCAAGCTCCCACACGATTGCAGAGCTCGAAGAGCTTGACGGCGACAGCCGTATTTCCCTGCTCATACCGACCGAGTCACTCTTTACGTCTCTTCCCGCAATCTCGCTCCCCGCGTTTTACGAAAAGCTTTCAAGAAGCGGCTGTGAGATATATCAAAGTAAGATAAAAACCTCATTCCCTATCGGCACGCGGCTGAGAATGTGCTCCTCTGGCGGTGATTTCTACGCTCTGGGTGAGGTCAAGGAATATGAAAACGGAAGCGCGATAAAGGCTATAAAGCTTTTTGATATATAAAACGTAACCACCGCTTATGCGACGCATAAGCGGTGGCTTTTTATTTCATATTACTTTCTCAAGCTTGCAAAATAAGCGAGCACTTCGTCCTTGTTATTAGCGGGAGTTAACGGTAGCTCTAAGGTTACAGACTTGTTATCACTGCAAATATAGATATCCTTTCCGTACTTAAAGATAACGTCATATACGGGCTTCCAGCTCGAATTAACTACGAAATCCTTTACTCCGCTCGTTTGACCGGGGATAAGCACGATCTCTGCCTTAGCGTATTCGTATATCTCCTTATTTGCGGGATACATTCCGTGGTGCGCTACCTGAACCATATCGGACTTAAGGTGGTCGCCCCAAAGGTTGCAAAGAATAGGACCTGAAGCATAGCAGGTATCTGCAAGAAGCAATATCGACTGTCCGCCGGTGTTTACTCTTATTACCATAGAAGCGTCGTTACCGTTAGGAAGTCCCTTGGGCATAAGATCTTCTATGGTATAAAGTATCTCTACAGACGAGGAATCAAAATTCATTATCTGACCCGTATGTGCGTTTCTGACGGGAACGTCGGGCATATAAAGTCCTGCCGTTTCGTAGATCTGCTTTACCGATTCGCCCGAATTATCTTCGCCGGCCGAACCGTTTATAGTATGTCTTTCGGGAGCCGAGAAATTTACGATTATCTGTTCTACCGTTATGGATTTATCGCTTCCGTGCGCTTTTGCGTAATCGATAAATGCTGAAAAGTGATCGCCGTGCGGGTGAGAAATGAACCACGCCGCAACTACTATTTTCCCTTCACCGAGATTTCTAAGCGCCTTGTATACTCTGTCCTCGCCGTTATAACCGCCGTCAAAAACAATAAATCTTCCGTCGGGAAGGCGGATAATAAAGCCTTCTCCCTGATTGGGCTGTGCTATAGAGCTTATGCAGGGGGTATATTTCTCGGACTCATAGCTGTGATTATCCTCACGTACCAAGGTCTCGATAGGTCCGACTATTATTCTTATCTGTTTGTTGTGCGCGGAGTAGTAAGTATAGATATAATCGTTCGCTCCCTCGAAGCAAACGAATACGTTATCATTTTCCACACGGTAAGACAGCATTTTAAACTCAGCCGCCTCGATCTGTGCACAATACGCCTCGTAAGCGCTCAGTGTCGCGTCCTCCACGTAGGTCATATAGCTACCTTCGCCGCAGTCCATCTCAGCTCGGGTGGGTGAAGGGTACTTTGGAAGTGCGCTTATCTCGGGAAGTGCTTTAAACTCTTCTGTATAATTTTGAGCGAGCGAAACGTAAAGCGGCTTGCTCTTCTTCATCGCTTCCAAAACCAAGTTAAGTATTCCCTTTGTTGCAGAATCGTTTTGATAAACTACGACAAGCTTGTTGCCGACGACCTTGGCCAAAGCCTCGCGCTCGCCAAGCAGAGCGGCGGCATCCTTAGACTCCTGCATAGAGGTGTTGCCGAAAACTACGTAATATTTATATTCGCCTTCAAGCTCGCTCTCTTTTACAAGGGTGACCCGTTTGCCTATATATCCCGCAAGAGCCGTACCGAAATTTTTGATCATCGCCGTCTCGGCGCCAGTAGCGTTGTCGGATATAACGAACGCGCAAACGTATTCCTGATCAAAGAAGACGTTGAATTTGCTCTCGTCCATCTTTTTCTCTTCGTTTTCCGTCTCGGGCTCGGTAGGTTTTTGTGTCGGTGCCCCCGTCGCTGCAGCCTCGGTAGACTTCTGAGTTTCTGCGGGCTCTTCGACGTTGTTACAGCCAACGAGAAGTATAGAAGACAGCATAAGTAAGGCTATAAGCAAGGAAATCAAAAATACGTTTTTTATCATATTTTACGTACCTCCCATAATTGTACTTTAGATAATAGTATCATATTTTTTTAAAAAAGTCAATATTTTAAACAAAAAAGGCGAAGGAGCTCCTTCGCCTTTTTTATTTTCGTTTCTTAGTTGAGAGCGGTTATAACAAGAACTGCTGCGAATGCGACTACTACGAATACTATCGCGAGGATAGTGGTAGCCGTGCTGAGCATCTTATCCTTGGACTTGGATTTGCCCTTAGAAAAGAAGGTATCGGCTGAGCCCGTGATGGTGCTCGAAAGCTTCTTATCCTTACCAGACTGCAAAAGAACGCAGACAACGAGAACTGCTGCCAAAACTATCAACAAAATACCGAGTGCGATTTCCATACTACACCTCCAAAAAACTTATTAAACGCTCTCTTCAAGAGCAGAAATAGTCGTTAGCCTTAATATTGTATCATAAACCAAGCGAAAAATCAATAGTATTTTTGCATTTTTTTTAATATTTTATCTTTTTTAGTGATTTTGGCATTTTTATAGGCTTTTACAAAGCTTTTTCTTGACAATAAATGAAAAAAGCAATATAATTTATATGTAAGATATCGCCACATTCAGTGTTTTGAAAAAATTTTTCGCGCTTTTTTTAAATTTTTTCAAAAAACGTGTAACCTTTTGAACGGTTTTGGCGACATACCTTATGAAGACACAGGAAAGGACAAAGACGATGGAGGACTTCAAGATAGTTGATCTGTATTGGAATCGCTCGGAAAACGCTATTATCCAGACCAAGCTGAAATATGAAAAGATGCTTTGCGGCATTTCATATTCGCTTCTCGGATCAAGCGAGGATGCCGAGGAATGTGTGAACGACACCTATCTGTCGGCGTGGAACAGGATGCCCACCGACCGACCGATATATCTCGGCGCATATCTCTCAAAAATAATACGCGCGCTTTCAATAAGTAAATTCCGCTCTCAGCACAGACAGAAACGCGGCGGCTTTGAAAATCTCTGCGACGAGCTTGACGACTGTATCCCCGATAACTGCAGTATCGAGGAGCAATACCAAAACGGAAGACTTACCGAGCTCATCAACAGATTTTTAGAAGATCTGCCCGAGGAAAAAAGAGTCATCTTTATAAGAAGATACTTCTGCTCCGACTCTGTCGAGCAGATATCGAGCAGAATGCAGATCAGCGTCTCGAAAGTAAAGGTATCTCTCCACCGTATGCGCGAGGAACTCAGAGAGATATTGGAAAAGGAGGCGATGCTTTGATGGGCGGAAACAAAAATAAGAATTCCGAGCTGCTGCTCGATGCTATCGGAGAGATAGACGACAGATTTATTTTCGAAGCTGAGTCTTACGTTCCCGGTGCAAAAAAGCTCTCGCTTCGTAAATATCTCGTGGCAGCATTCAGCGTAGTACTTATAATGTCGCTCTCGCTCTCGCTTCTCGTCGGAATGCTTACGCGTGAGGACAAAAAGGAAACCGCTGACGAAGGAATAGTCGATGTCCCCGACGAAAACGAAGAAAAGCCGACGGACAGACCCGCTACCAATGCTCCGACCGAAAGGGTCGAGCCCGAGGTAAATACTCTTTCACAGACGCTTGAGCAAATGAAGGAAGAGACGGCAAACTTCGCGTCTCCTCTTGAGCGCGAGATGCTCTTTGACGGAGATGCAAAGCTCATATGGAAGTACGAGGACGAGGAGAACTACAGAATATGCACTCTGTCTCGCAAGAACTCAACGACTGTGGAACGTGCCTTGACAAACAAAAAAGGCTTCGTTAAAATAACAGAGTCAGACGTCAGTGAGGACGACGGAATCGAGGGCGTATGGATCTGCTTTGGCGACGGGTACGTGTTCTCACCCTACCTTGAGAACTCAAACGGAAACGTAGGCTACGGCACTCTCTTCGACTATGAGCGCGAGCTCGAGCCCTCGGAGGATTTCGCACAACTGATAGAACGTATCGTATCCAACAAATAAGAACGCATACAATTATTTTCTTAATAACAAAAGGAGAAAAGTTATGAAAAAAGCGCTTAGAATATTTATATTGACACTTGCAATGATTTCGCTGCTGGCTCTCTGCTCCTGCAGTGCGATGGACAAAGAAATGAACGGCGGTTATATGGACGGCAACGACGTGCTTGGAGACGCACCCGGATACAACAAACCTACATACGAATACGGCGAGCCGAACTTTGACCAAGAGGCTGCAGACGGCGAGCTTATAGAACCCGACGCTCCCTCGGAGAGCCCCTCGATAGTCGAAAACCCCTTTATCAAGACCGAGGATATCGACACCTCGACCTTCTCTGCCGACGTTGACACGGCTTCCTACACATTCCTTCGCAAGATGATAAACTCGGGATATTCGCTCACCGAGCTTCAGAATATCGCAAAGGCTAACGTTATCCGCACCGAAGAGATAGTAAATTATTTCAATTATTCCTACAATGATGCCCAAGAAGGAGAGATGTTCGGCACTAAGGCAAGCATCGTGCGCTCCCCTTGGAACGAAGAGACTTATCTTCTCACGCTCGGACTCAAGGCTAAGGAGCTTGAGGAGAGAAGTGCGAACAATCTCGTATTCCTCATCGACGTTTCGGGCTCGATGTACTCGGATGATAAGCTTCCGCTTTTAAAGCAGGCATTCTCTTTCCTTGTCGATCAGCTTGACGAGAACGACACCGTTTCCATAGTCACCTACGCGGGCTCGGACCGCGTAGCGCTTGAGGCTACACCGGGTAACAAAAAGGAAATAATCCTCAACGCGATAAATCACCTTACAGCCGGCGGCTCGACCAACGGCGAGGCAGGCATACGCCGCGCGTATCAGATAGCCGAAGCAAACTTTAAACCCGACGGCAACAACCGCATAATCATCGCGTCTGACGGTGACCTCAACGTAGGTATCTCCTCTCCCAAGGAGCTTGAAAAGCTTGTCGAAGAAAAGCGCAAGAGCGGCGTGTTCCTCTCTGTGCTCGGATTTGGAAGCGGCAATTTCCGCGACGACAATATGAGCGCGATAGCGCAGACGGGCAACGGCGTTTATCACTATATCGACTCCGAAAAGGAAGCGGAGCGCATATTTGCAAGCTCCCTGCTCTCCACCATATACACGGTAGCAAAAGACGTAAAGTTCCAGCTTGCCTTTAATAAAGATTTTATCTCCGAATACCGCCTTATCGGCTACGAAAACCGTCTTCTTGCCAACGAGGACTTTGAAGACGATACAAAGGACGCAGGCGAGGTCGGCGCGGGACACACTCTGACTGTATGCTACGAGCTCAAGCTCTGCGATGCAGCACTCAACACGACCGACGAGGAAAGCGGAACGGATAACGATGCTATCGACGAGTGGATAAAGCTTTCTATCCGTTACAAAGAGCCCGATGCCGATGTCAGCGAGCTTCGCGAATATTCCATCGGTGAGGCTGATCTTACAAGCGAAGCCGACAGCGACGTAAAATTCATATCTACGCTCATAGAGTTCTCTATGCTCATACGAAAGAGCACCTACAGAGATCCCAACGTAACTCTCGCATCTCTTGCAGAGCGTCTTGAGACACTCGAGCTTGATGCCGAGAAGCTTGAAGCACTCACGCTTATAAATAAGATAATCGAAAACGAAAAGTGATCAAGACTTTTCAAAAGCCTCCAAAAAGGGGCTGTCTCAAATGCAAATTTGAGACAGCCCTACTTTAAGGGGATAGTCAGATTTGGGCAAGAAGCGTCGTTCTTCGGGGCGTGAGACGTACAAAGGTACGTCGAGCCCTGAAAACGGCGGTAGAAAAAGTCCATTAAATCTGAAGAATTTCGAAGAAATTCAACATATCATTGTCTCATTATCGCTTTTGAGCGTACAATGAGTCTTTTTTATTTTATTTCTCGGACTTTTTCGGTCTTGCCAAATGTGACAGCCCCTACATTTTTATTCTATTGTTCGTCTGTTTCGTATCGCTCCCAAAGCCGCGCGGCATATTCGCGCGGTGTCATTCCCATCTTGCGCCTGAACGCATAGCTGAAATAGCTCTGCGAGGAAAATCCGCATTCATACGCTATTTCTGTCAGCGTCATATCACTCTGTACGAGCAACATAGTCGCGCGCTTTATTCTCTGTGCCTCGACGTACTCGCGCAAGGTCATTCCAACCGACGCTTTGAAGCATTTGTGGAAATATATCGCACTGAACCCCGCTCTCTGTGCGAGCGTCTCCAAGGAAAGCTCTGCCGTAAGATTTTCCTTTATGTACGAAACCGTGCTCTCGATAGCCGCATAATTGTTGCTCTTTATCCTCTCCCGCGCTGTCGTCCCCTTCGCGTCTGTGATAAGATGGTAGAATATTTCAAGCATCACGCTCCCTGATATAAGCTCCTCGCTATGCGTTCCGTTTTCCCAATGTCTGCAAAAGCGTTTGAAGAGCTCAAGATATTTTTCCTTTTTGTCGGTCTTTATAAAATTCGGCAGACCCACAAGCGTCTCGTACAGCTCACCTTCACTTATCATTACGTGCATATAATAACAGGAAAACGGCGCACGCGTGTGTCTGATCTGCCCCGGCTTTGCACATATCAACGTGTCGCTTCTTATCGGTCGTTCCTCCGAATTCACGTAAGAAATGCCGCCATCGGACAGTGGAAGCTCTATTTCAAACATTACCGTCTTTCTATTGTTTGTAAGGGCTCTGCCCTTTGCGGCAAGCTCTATGTCGTATATTCCCGCCGATATGACCTCGGGTATCTCATATTTCATACTATATTTCCTAAAAAGAATAATATTTCTAATAAATACGGTAAGATTGATGTATTTATCGGATAAAATATATTATAAAATAAGATTTAGAAAAAGTCAATACCATTACGAAAGGAATTTTAATATGAAGATCACTTGGATATCTCAGGCGGGCTTGCTTTTCGAACACAACGGCAAAGTAATTATGGTAGACCCCTATCTTTCCGACAGCGTTGGCAAGATAGATTCCACCAAGCACAGACGCGTGCCCGTTCCCGAAGAGCTTTTTGAGGTCAAGCCCGACGTTATTATCTTTACGCACGATCATCTCGATCACTACGACCCCGAGACGATAGAGCGCTTTATCGGCAAGGACACGGCTATCACCGTGCTCTCACCCACATCAGTATATAAAGAGGTAAGAAAATTCGGCGGCAGAAACAATTACGTTGTATTCGACCCACGCACGAGCTGGACCGAGTACGGCATCCGATTCAGCTCGGTCAAGGCTGTGCACAGCGATCCGTACGCAATCGGTGTTATCATCGACGACGGGGACAAAAAATACTACGTCACGGGCGACACGCTCTACAACGACGATATATTTGACGATATTCCGAATGACGTCTACGCTATCTTCCTCCCTATCAACGGAGTTGGAAACAATATGAATATGACCGACGCTAAGCGTTTTTGCGAGCGTGTATCACCGCGCTTTGTCGTACCGATGCATTGCGGGCTCTTCGACTCTATCGATATGAATACCTTTGAGGTCGACAATAAGATAGTTCCCGATTTTTACAAAGAGGTGCTCTTTGAATGAAAGTGACCGATATAAAGACCTTCGTCGTTGACTGCTACCGAACCAATTGGGTGTTCGTCAAGGTCTACACCGACGAGGAAATAGACGGTGTAGGCGAAGCGACGCTTGAATATAAGGAAAAAGCACTTATAGGTGCTGTCGAGCACATAAAAGAATATCTTGTTGGCAAAGACCCCCGCGAGATAGAAAAGCATTGGCACACGATATACCGTGATGCGTATTGGCGCGGCGGTGCTGTGCTTATGTCAGCACTATCGGCAGTCGAGTGCGCGCTGTGGGATATACTCGGCAAGAGCCTTGGAGTTCCAGTCTATCAGCTTCTCGGCGGCAAGGTCAACGAGAAGGTGCGTATCTACGTAAACGGCTGGTTCGCGGGCGCAAAAGAGCCTGAGGAATTCGCTAAAAAAGCAAAGCTCGCCGTCGAGCGCGGTGTCAGCGCGATGAAATGGGATCCGTTTGGCAAAAACTATCTTAACATATCCAACGCCGACCTTGACAAAGCTCTGCAAAATATAGCGGCGGTGCGCGACGCAGTCGGAAACAGCGTCGACCTGCTTATCGAAGGACACGGGCGCTTCAATATACCCACGGCAGTCAAGATAGCCCGCGAGCTTGAGCAATTCAAGCCGATGTTCTTCGAAGAGCCCGTACCGCCCGACGATCTCGACGCGCTAAAGCAGGTCAAGGATCGCTCTCGCGTAGCTATCTCCGCAGGCGAGCGTCTTTACACGCGTTGGGATTATCGCCCGCTCTTTGACAAAATGGCGGCGGATTACATACAGCCCGACATCTCACACGCGGGCGGAATAATGGAGCTCAAAAAGATAGCGGCAGAAGCAGAGTGCAGATACGTTGCATTCGCCCCGCACAACCCCTCGGGACCTGTGGCAAATGCGGCAACGCTTCAGCTCGCGGCGACCTGCCAGAATTTCGAGATACTTGAGATAATGTATTCCGACGTGGAGTGGAGAGCCGACGTTACCAACGAAGAGCTTAAATATGAGGACGGATACATCTATATTCCCGACAAGGCGGGACTCGGTATTGAGATCGACGAGGAGGCTTGCCTCGCTCATCCTTATCAGGTACATACGCTCCGTCATTACACAGGCGCACTGACGGATATCCGCCCCGCAAAGAGTAAATTTTATTTTTGAAGAAAACAATGACGGAATAACTTAAAAAGATAAGAAATGTAGAGTCAAAATATCGCTTCAATATTTACGGGTGAATTTTAAAACTACAATATACCAATCATAACGATTTCTCAGCATCAGCTTCACTCATCTTCCCGTCAAGGACACTCCCCTGCTCCTTGAATTCGGCAACTTTATTAAAAACTAAAGAGGTACACATATGAAAAAACATTATATAAACGGACACGAACCGAGCCTTCTTCCCGACGGAGAGTGGAATCTCGCTTGGGCAGATGAATTTGACGGCGACGAACTTGATCGCTCGAAATGGGATTTCAGACTCAATTTCTGGGGCAAACGCTTTGACGCATACAGCGACCAAGGCGTGATAGTAAGAAACGGTTGCGTAGAGCTCCACCGCACCGAGCGCGACGGCTGTTACGTTTCTCCTCAGCTCCAGACGGGAAGCAATTCCTTTGACGACCCGAAATACGACGCCGACAATCCTTGGAATCAAGATGAGATATGGCCCTTAGCACCGACAAAAGAGCCCAAATTCGTTCACCGCTACGGATACTACGAATGCCGTTGCAGATTTCAACGCGAGCCTAACGTAATGTGGAGCGCATTCTGGATGCAATCCCCCTCTATCGGCGCACGCTTTGAGCCCGAATGGTGTGGAATTGAATCGGATATTATGGAATGCTTTGAGACAGACAAAATAACCACGGGAAATATTATGGGCGGTTACGGCAAGCAGTTCAGTCAGGAAGGGCGAATAAAATACGATCTCGAGCCCACGGAGGACGGCTGGCACTATTTCGGTATGGAGTGGACTCCCGACGAATATATATTCTATTGCGACGGCAAGGAGACCGTACGCTGTAGCGCACACGTCTCGCAAGTTCCGCAGTTTTTGCTTCTCACGACCGAGGTCCAAGGATACAGAAGCTCCAAGCCTTATAAGATCGAAGGAGAGTTTACCGACGACGCATTCATAGCAGATTTCGTGCGCGTTTGGGATAGGGTTGAATGATATGAACAAAGAAAAGAAATGTGCTCTGGTCACTGGTGCTTGCATAAACACAGGTGTCGCCATAGTCGAAAAATTTCTCAGCGAGGGTTGGAACGTAGTATTCACCGGAAGAAACTCCGAGAAGGTAGCCGATGCCGAGAAAAAATACCGCCGAAAATTCGCCGATGCCGAAGTTTTAGGCTTTGCAATAGACTCGCTTCTTGATGAGAGGACCGTCGATGAAAAGTCAGTAAAAGAGCTTTTTGAGAAGCTTGACTCGCTCGGTATATTTATCGACACGCTCGTTCTCAATGCGGCAGATCAGGGACTTGGTATGAAGATACTCGAAAATCCGCTTACCGATTTTATGCGTGTTATAAACACCAACGTGGTATGGAATTACTGCCTTTGCGAGCACGCCTCAAGGCGAATGAAGGACAACGGCGGCGGAAATATAATCTTTATCAACTCCAATACCGCATACCGCGCTATCCCCGACAGAATAGCTTATGAAGCCTCAAAGGGCGGTCAGCTCGGTATGATGAGAGGTCTTGCACTTGATCTTGGAAAATACAATATCCGAGTCAATGCAGTTCTTCCCGGAATGATAAAGACTGACCGTTGGGAAAAAAATCCCGATTTTTACGTAACTGTTCCCTCGCGCTATACACCTATCGGCGACGTAGCCGTAGGAGAGGATATAGCCGACGCGGTATGGTACTTCGCCGCTCACGCACGCAACACCACGGGTGCTGAGCTCGTTGTCGACGGCGGAAATACAGTACAGCTTTATCCGATAATAAAATAAAAAATATCCCGTGTGCGATGCACACGGGATATTTTACGTTAATCATAAAATTACTTGATAGGAGCAATTACGGGAGGAGTGTTGGGATCTACGGGTTCACCGTCGGTAGTCTCGCCCTCTACGGTAACGTAGTTGGAAGAACACCAACCCCACTCGACCTTCTCTGCACCGTCAACGGTCTTTGTAAATCTGATGTAGGTCCACTTGCCGTCCTCGGTAGCACCGATCTTCTCAACAACGTCGCCATCCTTTACCTGATACTTTTCGTTGCTGATGTTAGCAAGTACGTTTACGTTGGTATACTCTTCGCTCTTGGAGCAATCCCAAGGAGTTGTGCGAACGTTGAGCGTATAAGCAGTGCCGTCCTGCTTCTTGCCGAGATTTGCGATCTTGGCAGTTACGGGAGCTTCAAGCGCCTTGAGAGTTATCTGCTGTGCGTTAGTCGTAAGAAGCTCGTTACGAACGTATCCCTCGGTGGTAACACCGCCATCGGAAAACTCGATCTTGGACCAGGTCGCGTTTCTCTCCTTAAGAGTAACCGTGGAAGCCCAAAGAGCTACGCCAACGCTGGAGGAAGAGTTCTTGGGATCTTTACGAACTTCAACGGGATGGAGAATATAAGCAGTACCCGTTGCGGTCACGAAATCACTGTTGTTTACAACGTTGCCCGACTCGTCGGTAACGTCACCCGTACCGGAAGGTGTCTCATTGATAGAAGGATCGTCGAAATTGAAATCGGGCAGATCATTTCCTTCATCACCCTCGTTTTCCTTCTTAGAACAAGAAGCCATAGATACGGTGGCAAAAATGGTGAGCAATGCGAGCAAAAGGGCAAGTGTCTTTTTCATTTGTATTCTCCTTTATATTAAAAAAATCTGATTTTTTACAAGTTTATCGGTCTCGGCGGACAACAAAACGAGTCCGCCCATATACATATTTTATTATACCATACGAATGGTATTTATGTCAAGGGTAATTTCCTATTTTTTTAAAGTTTTTTAACCGTTATTCTCTTCGGCGATCAACGTCCTTATCGCCTCTATTGCGGTAACGATAGCATTAGAGGTGTCGTGCACCTCGTCTTCTGCGCGGTCAAGCCCAAGAAGAAATCTCTCCTGATTCCATACGGTACAAAATACCGCACCCGTAGCCGCTCCAAGCGTTGCGCCGACGGTAAAGAGGGTAGCTGCCTCCATCTCGCTTGCGAGAACGCCGAGTCGCTTCCAAGCCTCCCATTTCTCTTTGAGCTCAGAGGATATCGGCATTCTGTCGGGCGAATGCTGACCGTAAAACGAGTCTTTGCTCTGTACAACGCCCACGTGCGAGCTGTAGCCGAGAGCTTTTGCGGCTCTTGAGAGCGCGAACAGCACGTCGGAGTCGGGCACGGCAGGAAATGCGGGAGGCGCGTATTCGTGCGACGTACCGTCCTGTCTTACAGCTCCGTTTGCTATAACTACGTCCCCCGGGCGCACCTTTGTGCTTATACCTCCGCACGTACCTATACGTATAAGCACAAAGGTGCGCCCGGGGG
>SVSY01000036.1 GCA_015064065.1 Oscillospiraceae bacterium | reverse complement strand
CTCAGCAGCATCGCAGATAGCGGTTATCTGAGGAACACCGATACCTGCAACTACACGGGTAGTACAGATAGAACCGGGGCCGATACCGACCTTTATAGCATCTGCTCCTGCGCTGATAAGCTCGTAAGCTGCCGCGCCTGTAGCTATGTTACCCGCGATGACCTGTGCATCGGGGAATGCGTTCTTGACCTCGTATACCTTATTGATGATATTCTGAGAATGTCCGTGTGCGGAGTCGAGAACGAGGTAATCTGCGCCTGCATCAAGAAGTGCTCCTGCTCTGTCAACGCAATCTCTTGTAGCTCCGATAGCCGCGCCACAGATAAGTCTGCCGCGAGCGTCCTTTGCGGAGTTGGGATACTTAGTTGCCTTCTCGATATCCTTTATGGTGATAAGACCCTTAAGAATGTTATTTGCATCTACCAACGGGAGTTTTTCGATCTTGTGCTGGCGGAGTATCTCCTGAGCCTGTGCAAGAGTAGTTCCTTCGGGAGCGGTAACGAGATTTTCTTTGGTCATAACGTCAGCGATCTTGCCGTTGAAATCAACGAGGAAACGCATATCGCGGTTGGTAATGATACCTACAACGCGACCTTCACCGTCACAGATCGGAACACCCGATATCTTGAACTTACGCATAAGATTCTCAGCCTCGTAAACGTAGTTATCAGGACCGAGGAATATAGGGTTGCTTATAACGCCGTTTTCACTTCTCTTTACCCTGTCAACGTTATCTACCTGAGCATCGATAGACATATTCTTGTGAATAGTTCCCGCACCGCCCTCACGTGCGATAGCAATAGCAAGATTAGCCTCGGTTACCGTGTCCATAGCAGAGCTGAGCACGGGAATATTAAGACTGAGCTTGTTGGTAAGGCGAGTCTTGAGCGAAACGTCTGCAGGCAGAACGTCGCTCTTTGCGGGAATAAGAAGCACGTCGTCAAACGTAAGACCTTCCTTAATAAACTTAGAATTGTAATCCATAATTTCCTCCCGAAGTAAAGGTAATATATTTATTACGTAATATTATAACAAATTTCGCCCGAATTGTCAAGGATTTTTAACTTAAAATCTTTACTCATTATTTGATTATTTTTTGTTTATTTTGAGATATTTTCCCCAAAAAAGCACAAGGAGAGATATTTATATGCCGCCAAATAAAAAAAACTACTCTTTCACATACGGCTTTATCGTTTTTGCCCTACTCTTCTCTTCGTTTATTTTTATACTTTCAAAGACGCTATATCCGATATATCCGCAAGACACTCAGAGTGCCGATATCCAACGAAAGCACCCTACCGTGATAATAGATGCCGGTCACGGCGGTGAGGACGGAGGCGCTATCGGCATAAACGGAGTTTTTGAAAAAGAGCTCAATCTTTCGATATCGCAAAAGCTTTATGATGAATTGACCTCCTCGGGTATAGTTTGTGTTATGACGAGGACCGACGATAGATTACTATACGACAGAAACGCGGACTACGAGGGCAGAAAAAAGGTATTGGATATGCAAGCACGCCTTGCCGTCGCCGACAAATATCCCGATGCGATATTTGTCAGTATTCATCAAAACACCTTTACAGAGGAAAAATACAGCGGACTTCAGGTGTATTATTCGACCGCCTCTCCACTCTCTGTAAAGCTTGCTCAGTCAGTGGAAAGCACGGTCAGAAGCAAGCTTCAACCGACGAATGACAGAGTCTCAAAGGCGGATAACGGCAGTATATATCTTTTACGCAAGCTCTCCTGCCCTGCCGTGCTTGTCGAATGCGGCTTTATATCAAACCGCGAAGAGTGTGAGCTTCTCTGTGACGGCGGATATCAAACGCGACTTGCCGAGAGTCTTTCAGACGCGATCATAGCTTTTTTGAACGAAAGTGCGAATAATTGAGAGTTACCTCTTGAAAAATTCTTTATTTCATTGTATAATTGTTATATGATGTTATTTACCGTCGGAGGTGCTTTTATGAAAGGTCTTAAAACCGTTTATATATGCTCGGAATGCGAATACGAAAGTCCTAAGTGGCTTGGAAAATGTCCTAAGTGCAACGCTTGGAACAGCTTTGTGGAGGACGTAGAGCAAACGCCCGTGCAGACGGCGCAGAAGCGCACCTCGCTGATACACACCGAAAACAGCAAGGCAGCGCATTTTTCCGACCTTGACACCCCCGAATACATAAGAAGTGCCACGGGTCTTTCCGAGCTCGACAGAGTTCTTGGCGGAGGGCTTGTTTCGGGCTCTGCAGTGCTTATCTCGGGCGAACCCGGCATAGGAAAATCCACTCTTCTTTTACAGATATGCGACACGCTCGGCACTGACAAAAAGGTACTCTACGTATCGGGAGAGGAATCGAGCGGTCAGCTCAAGCTTCGAGCGGAGCGACTTTCGGTAAACGGTAAAAATCTTTTCGTTCTCACCGAAACCAACGTTGAAAACATTCTTAACGAGGCAAAGCGCATCGCTCCCGACGTTATAATTGCCGACTCGGTACAGACGATGTATTCCGATGCGATATCCTCTTCTCCGGGAAGCATATCGAACGTCAAAGAAGTAGCGCTCGCCTTTATCGGCAAGGCCAAGACTGAAGGTATATCCGTTATATTGGTAGGTCACGTCAACAAGGAGGGCGGAATAGCAGGACCGAAGGTGCTTGAGCATATGGTTGATGCCGTTCTTAACTTTGAGGGAGACAAGCGACAGAGCTACAGGATAATCCGCGCGCAGAAGAACCGCTTCGGCTCTACTAACGAGATAGGTGTTTTCGAAATGACCGACAAGGGACTTCGACAGGTGGCAAATCCCTCGGAAATGCTTCTTGCCGACCGTCCGACAGATATATCGGGCAACTGCGCGGTCTGCACTATGGAGGGCTCTCGCCCGATAGTTGCAGAGATACAGGCACTCGTTACGCAGACCGTATTCCCCGCTCCAAGACGAACATCAAACGGTATAGATTATAACCGCACTTGTCTGATACTCGCGGTACTTGAAAAGAGACTCGGTCTTAAATTCTCGGACAGCGACGTTTACCTCAACGTTATCGGCGGTCTTGAGATAGACGAGCCTGCATCCGACCTTGGCATCGCTATGGCACTTATCTCTTCTCTGACAGACAGAAAGATCGACGACGAGCTTATAGCTATAGGCGAGATAGGTCTTGCGGGAGAGATAAGAGGAGTCTCTCATATAGAACAGCGCGTGCGCGAGGCGGCACGGCTTGGATTTACCTCCGCGCTCCTTCCCATTCACAACGCGCAAAGCTGTCCGTCGATAGAAGGTATCACCGTTCATCCCGTAAAGAACGTTTATGACGTTCTAAGATTTCTCAAGGACACAAAGGAGACAAGCCGTGAATAATATTGAAGAACGCATAGAAAAAACAACGCAGAAAAGAATAGCGGATATAAGAGCTTATGCCGATATGCTGAAAATTTCGGGTAACACGTATTACGTCAGCAACGATGGAAATGATGAAAATGACGGTCTTTCACCTGAAACGGCGTGGAAAAGCTTAGATAAAGTCTCTTTTGCGGCGCTTTGCGCGGGAGACGGAGTTCTTTTCAAACGCGGAGACCTTTTCCGCGGTACAGTAAAGACGCGTGCGGGTATTAGCTACGGCGCATACGGAAATGGCGAAAAGCCGAGGTTTTACGGTTGGGACAAAGATCTTGCAGATCCTTCACTTTGGGAGATAGCAGATGCCGAGCACTCAATATGGCACTGCAAGGAAAAAATACTTGACGTGGGAACGCTTGTTTTCGATCACGGAAAAGCGCACTCGCGCAAGCTTATTCCCTCATACGCCGACGGAAAATTCGTTTGCAGAGACGACGAGAGCCGTCTCTTCGTTATGGCAGAAGAGATGACGCGCGATCTCGATCTGTATTGGCACTACGATGAAAGGCTCACTACGACCCCATCTAAAAATCTGTCATTCCCTATACCGATAGTTGACGATCAAAGCTTTGGAGATCTGTTTTTGCGCTCGGATCGCGGAAATCCCGCACTTTGCTTTGATTCCATCGAGGCATTGACAAAGCGTCCTATGTTTTTGGTAGGCGGCAATGCCGACGTGAAAATAGACAATCTCTGTATGAAATATATCGGTCATCACGCGGTATGTGCGGGCGGACACGTTAAAGGATTGCACGTAACGAATTGCGAGATAGGTTGGATTGGCGGAACTATACAGCATTATTTCGGCACAGACCCAAACTATCCTCAAGGCTCTCGCGGCAGCGTAACACGCTTTGGCAACGCTATAGAGATATACGGAGGTTGCGAAGATTACTTAGTTGAAAACTGCTATATTTATCAGGTATATGACGCAGGAATAACTCATCAGATAACTACTTGGGGCAAAGAATACAGCTTAAGTGATATCAAGTATCTTAACAACGTAGTTGAGGATTGTGTTTACGCTATAGAGTATTTTCTTGAAATGAACGAGGGCGATACAACGAGCATTATGAAAAATATTCTTATAAGCAAAAACATTCTTCGCAGATCGGGATACGGCTGGGGTCAACAGAGACATAACGTTAATACTCCCGCACTTATCAAGGGTTGGAGCTATGAAAACAGAGCGACTGACTTTCTGATCGAGGACAATATTTTCGACCGCTCTGCTTACAGAATGCTTCATCTCGTGGCAAAAGAGCCCGAAAGCTGTCCTGTAATGTCTAAAAATATTTACGTTCAGCACCGTGGCGGAATGCTCGGACAATACGGCGCAAATGCAAAAAAAGAGCCCCCAATAATGCTTTTCGACGACAATATCGAGCAAACCGTAAAAGAACAGTTTGGGGACAGCGAGGCGCAAATATACTTTTTAGATTGATCTGATATATTTACAAGGGTGAACATCTCACCCTTGTTTTTTTAATAAAAAAAGCTTTCTCGGACACCTCATCGGTACCGAGAAAGCTTTTCTATAAAAATTGCTGTTTATCAAGTTTAGACCTTATAAGCCAAGCTTGATGTTCGAAAAGAATTCTTCTGTGGGAAGTTCTTTTAGTTCTTTTCTCGGAAGAAAAGAACGGAAAACACTGTTAGATCTAACTTAGTCTTTTTTCTTCTTAAGAACTGCTATACCGAGAACTGCGCTGAATACTACAGCGGATATACCTATAACGCCGCCGCAGCCCTTCTTCTTTTCAGACTCGGTTGCGGAGGGCTTCTCCGTGGCATCTACCTTATCGGTCTGCTGAGGAGCAGGCTCGGTCGCATTGTTGCTCGGGTCATCAGGAGTATTATCTCCACCGGGGGTGTTGTCGCCGCCGGGAGTATTGTCACCACCGGGAGTATTGTCACCACCGGGGGTATTATCTCCGCCGTTGTCATCGGAAAGCTCCTTATAGATGTTGAATTGATCGAGAACAAGTCCGTTAAGCTGCTTTGTAACGACGCTTATCTTATTAGCAGTTACGTCTATAGTAGTATAAGCTGCCTGCTCTGCTTCGGGAATAGCAATAAGCATCATCTCTTCAACGTTGCTTGTGTCACCTGTTCCGTCCTTGTTGAGAGCCGTAGAACCGATAGTTGTATATACTGTTCCGGTTCCCTTAAGTATATCATCGGGATCTGCCTTGGTTACGATCTTACCGTCCTTCATAGGATAGCTTCTCGTAACGAGGTGCGAGTGTCCCTGAATAACGAGATCTATTCCGTAATCCTCGATAACGTCGAAGAGCCAAGGTCTGCTCTCGCTTCCGCCGAGTCTGTGGTATACGGGCTCGTGAATAAGAAGTACGGTCCACGTCGCCCAGTTGTTATCTTCAAGGTCCTTGATGAGCCAATCACGCTGAGCCTCGATGAGATACTTGTCTTCTCCACAGTAACTACCCGTATTAAGCACGATAAAGTGCGCTACACCGTAGTCATAGGAGTAAATAGTTTCGTCTGCGTTCTTTGATACGCGTGAGAGATTGCTGTTAGTGATATTTGAGATTATTGAAGGATCAAGCGCCGCATTACCGCCGTTGTTGGGGTGGTTGAAGTGATGGTCAAAGTAGAGCGCCGTGCTGGTCCAAGTATCGTGGTTGCCCATAGTTGCAAACATCGGGAACTGTGCACCAAAGTCGCCAAGTGCCTTGAAATACATGTTCCACATATTCTTGTTACCGCCCTCTTCAACTACGTCACCCGTGTGAAGAATAAACGCGGGGTTAGCGAGAGCTTCGAATGCCTCTTCGTATGCAGATTTTGCATACATAAAGCCCTTCTGTCCGACCGTCGTTCCGCCCCAGGTTATACCCTGAGTATCTCCGATCGCGATAAATGAGAAATCGCCAACGACGTTAGGAGCAGTCTTGAAGGTGTAGGTCTTGCTCCAATCGTTCGTCTCGTCGCCGCTTCCCTTCTTGCCTATCTTGTATTCGTACGGTGTATCGGGATTGAGCTCGGTAAGATCGCACTTGAAGTAATCCTCGTCAGGAGTGTCGTATGCTTCTACTTCCTTGATAGCGTCTACCTCTGTCCACTCGGTAGTTCCCGCTACTCTGTACTTAAGCGACATTGCCGCGCTTCCGAGATATGCGGTCTTTGCGGTCCACGCAAAGTTTCTCGTTGTCTGTGCCTCGTTAAAGGAGGTAACGAGATTATATACGTTAGCTTGGAAGCCCGTGTAGGTAGGCTCGGTGGTGGTAAGAGTATATTCGTTGACAGTAATAGGATCGTCGGTGGTCTTAACGTTCTTTACGGTGTTACCGCCGTTAGCGTAAACGTTCATCGTGTCACCGCCGAGCATAGCGTAATATGCTCTTCTTGCAACGCCGCCATCGGGCATAGTCAACTCAACGGAAAGCATCTCCTGCTCGGGATTGATAAATACCTTGGCTTTGTATACGCCTGCACCATAGCTTCCCGTCAAGCCCTTACCGCACATTCTTACAGAACCCTGTGCGATAGAAAGTATCTCGGTAGCGCCGAGCTTCAGGCTGACCTTACCCTCACCCGTGTAATCGATATCAGCCTCGTATATCATCTGATGGCCTACTGCCGGGAATACGTCTGTAGTTGATATAGGCGCATTGTCCTCGACCGAGAACTTGAAGTTGTCTACCTCTGCCGCACCGTCCTCGCAACGAAGCACGAGATAGGTCATAGATGCGCTTTCGACAGTCATGTCTATAAACTCATTTTTACTTCTTGAGCCTGAAACGAGCACATTACCGTCAGCATCTGTTATGCTTGCATATATAGTGTTTCCTTCCCAAAGGAGAGAAACGTGAAGATCCTTGTTTATAAACTTACTCTCTTCAAAAGCAACTGTGGTTTCACCCGCTTTTACCTTCGTATCCTTGTTAGGAAGCTCTATAAAGGTGTACCAGCCGCCAAAGCCAACGTAAAGCGCTCTCGTGTAGTGCTCTCCGCCCCAACGAGTTCCGTCGCCCTTGTCGGTGACCTTAACGTCAAAATCAAAGCTATATGCCTTATTTGTGCTGTACTCGCCTACGTTTGCTACCTTGGTCCAATTAAATCTTACTCCGCTCTTCTCGCCAAGTTTGAGAACGCCGTTCGAAAGAGTAGGTGCAAGCGTATCGGTCTTCTGCACGTTCTCAATACCCCAGATACCGCTTGATATCATAGAGTTATCGGAAGAACCTGCATTCAAGGTAAAGTTCTGTGTGTAGGTATTCGTACCGTCGCTGAAGGTCACATTATCGAGCTCGCTGTTTCCGTCCTCGCAACGCCATACGAAAGAACGCATATACTTAAGATTGGCATAATCGTTGTGAGTTCTTGAGCCCTTAACTATCACATTGTCACCATTTTTAACAGTTGTGATGATTATCTTCTGTGCGGGTATCCACTCAATTATCGCACTGTAGGTAGTATTTAACTTATACGCAGTTGCTCCACTCCAACCGCCTTGAGTATACGTACTGGTCTTATCACCCGCTCTTATGCCGATCTGATTGGGATCGTCGGGATAATTTGCGCTACGGCACTCTATTTGGTTGTAATATCCCGCAGGAGCAAAATAAAATTCTCTGTTCCAAGCCGGAGAGCCCGAAAGCGGCACATCATCGCCAAAATCCGTAACCTTGAAATCGAAGGTTATCGTATAGGTCTTGGTGCTATCATAGGAAAATCCGGAAATATTCTGCCAATTGAGACGAATACCGTCTCTCTCATTGAACTTCAAAACTCCGTTCTCGACCTGCGGTGCGCTTGACTCGCGGTAACCGTAGTCATTGGAAGTGTCAGTCTTGTATTCCTTTTGCCAGATATTAGCTCCGCCGTAGATAGATTCAGCCACACCGAAGCTATCATAGTCGAACTTTTCCTCAAAGCTTACAGCAGCGGCTTTCGTATCCGCCGAAAACGCGCTGAAGCTCAGAGTCTGAAATACAAGAAGGAAACCAATAAATACGCATAAAAGCTTTTTCATAAAAATATCCTCCGTTTTAAGTGCAAAAACACTTTACTGATTATAGTTTATCATTCAAATATTGACAAAACAATACATTTGGTGTATAATTTATAGCAAGAATTTGTCTTTATACTTTTGGGGAGGAAATATATGCCAAACGAATTACATCAATCGGATAATTCCTTTATCAATGAATTTTCAAGCGCAATACATACCGAGAACGATTATTCAAAGCATTTTCACAGAAACTACGAGATTTTAATAGTTATATCGGGAATTTGCAAATGCGAAATAAACAACAGAAGCTATACTCTCTCAAAAGGTCAGGCAATATTTATATGTCCGCTTATGCCTCACAATTTCGAATTGTCCGAAAATTCGGTAATTCGCAGAGTAAATTTCAACGACGCTATAATACTCACCTTTGACAGAGCCCTTAACGGCCGCTTGCCTATCGATCCTGTTTTCAAGCTCAACGAATCGACGTTTGAATACGTTATTAAAATGTTAGACGAGCTTTTCGGCAGTGACAGCGGTGCTATCGCGCGTATAACTCCGCATCAGAAGCGTATGAGAGTAAAAGGTCTTTTATATCTTTTGTGCGGAGAGCTCGGACTTCACACCGACCTTACAGAAAAGCCCAAATTCGATGCTTTGGCAATAGAGATAACCGAGTATATCGCAAATAATTTTACTAAAGATATCTCGCTCAAGGACGTGGCACGCGAAAAAGGATATAATTATCAGTATCTTTCGCGCATATTCAATCGCACGCTGAATACCAATTTCAAAAAGATGCTCAATCTCTACAGACTTCAGCAAGCGTACACTCTACTGCTTGACACAGATCTCCCTATCTCACGTATTGCCTTTGACAGCGGTTTTCAGAGTATTCGCGCATTCAATCAGGTATGTCAGGACGTCTATAAAAAGACCCCCAAGCAATTGAGAAACGTTCGAAAGATCGAACATATATAATTCTACAAAAACCGCTTTCACTATCGACTTGATAGCAAAAGCGGTTCTTTTGTTTGCTTTATTTTTTGTTCTGCGCTAAATGAAGCAGTCCATTTTACTTAAAACTCTATCTTGTTTTCAATGTAAGACTTAAGCTCAGCGATCGGAATTCTTACCTGCTCCATAGTATCTCTGTCACGAACGGTTACGCAACCGTCGGTCTCGGACTCAAAGTCGTAGGTAATGCAAAGAGGAGTACCGACCTCGTCCTGACGGCGATATCTCTTACCGATAGAGCCTGCCTCGTCGTAATCCACAGAGAAATACTTGCAAAGCTCGTCATAGATCTTCTCTGCGCCCTCGGAGAGCTTCTTGGAAAGAGGAAGAACCGCAGCCTTGAAGGGCGCGAGTGCGGGATGCAAGTGCATTACTACGCGCACGTCGTTCTTCTCTGCATCGATAACCTCTTCGTCGTAAGCATCGCAAAGTACCGAAAGAACGGTTCTCTCAACACCAAGGCTGGGCTCAACAACGTAAGGAATATAGTGCTCGCCGGTCTCCTGATCGAAGTATGTGAGATCCTTGCCAGATGTGTTCTGGTGCTGGGTAAGGTCATAGTCTGTACGGTCAGCAACACCCCAGAGCTCGCCCCATCCGAACGGGAAGAGGAACTCAAAGTCGGTGGTCGCCTTGGAATAGAAGCAAAGCTCCTCGGGATCGTGGTCGCGGAGTCTGATATTCTCTTCCTTAAGACCAATAGCAAGTAGCCAATCGCGGCAGAAGCTTCTCCAATAGTTGAACCACTCGAGGTCTGTTCCGGGCTTGCAGAAGAACTCAAGCTCCATCTGCTCGAACTCACGAACTCGGAAGATAAAGTTACCGGGGGTTATCTCGTTACGGAAGGACTTACCGATCTGTGCGATACCGAAGGGGAGCTTTTTACGCGTGGTTCTCTGAACGCTTACAAAGTTCGTGAAAATTCCCTGTGCGGTCTCGGGACGGAGATATACGGTGTTCTTAGCATCCTCTGTTACACCCTGGAAGGTCTTGAACATAAGGTTGAACTGACGGATATCGGTAAAGTTATGCTTTCCGCAGGTGGGGCAAGGAATATTGTGCTCCTCTACGAAATCCTTCATTTCGGCCTGAGAAAAAGCGTCGATGGGCTTAGAAAGCTCGATGCCCTTCTCTGCACAGAAGTCCTCGATGAGCTTGTCCGCTCTGAAACGCTCGTGGCATTCACGGCAATCCATAAGAGGATCGGAAAATCCCGCAAGGTGACCCGAAGCCACCCAGGTCTGAGGGTTCATAAGGATAGCGGCATCAAGTCCTACGTTGTACTTATTTTCCTGTACAAACTTCTTCCACCAAGCCTTTTTTACGTTATTCTTGAGCTCTACGCCAAGAGGGCCGTAATCCCAAGTATTTGCAAGACCGCCATAGATCTCGGAGCCGGGGAAAATAAAGCCTCTTGTTTTACAAAGAGCAACTATTTTGTCCATTGTCTTTTCTGTGTTTTTCATTTTAAAATCCTTCCTGAATTGTCCAATAAAAATTTAACAAATTATATTTTATCACAGTATTTGATACTTGTCAATAGTATTTTACTTTCCCGCAACGCTCATTTTACGAATAAGCGTATCGGGTGCACCGAAAACGGTAAATCCCGAGGGGAAACCGAATTTCACGTTGCTTGAAAGCGACTCCACTGACTTGATGAGCTCAAAGAAATTTCCGGCTATGGTAAATGACTTTACAGCCTCGCAAAGCTTTCCGTCTCTGACTCTGAAGCCTGCGCTCTCGATCGAAAAATCACCCGTTACAGAGTTAGCACCCGCGTGCAGTCCCTTAAGCTCGGTAATATAAAGTCCGTCGCCAAGCGCACCGAGAAGCGCTTCGTCGTCAAGCTCGCCCGCGGAGAGATAGAAGTGGTAAGGTGCTACCGAAACGGGAGAAGCGTATCCCGCTCTCTGTCCGTTACCCGTGCTTTCCTTTCCGACCTTATCGGCACTTGCAATATCGTAAAGCAGAGTTTTGAGCACACCTTTTTCAACCACGTTTTTAGTGTAGGTAGCAACTCCCTCGCCGTCGAACGAGGTCTGCATAGCACTTCCCTTGTACATCGGGTCGTCAACGATAGTCACGCACTCAGCTGCTATCTGCTCGCCCTCCTTACCCTTGAGCAAGGAAAGTCCGAGATTTGCGCTTCTTCCCGAAAATACAGAGGAAAAGGTAGAAAGAAGAGTTCTCATCTGTTTGCCGTCGATTATAACGTCGTATTTTCCGCTCTCTATTTCGGTCGCTCCAAGCTTTTTGAGTGCGTCTGCTACCGAGTCCTTCGGGATCGCCTCAAGATCTTCTTTTGCAAATCCCGATCTGAGCGAAAATGCTTCCTGAGCCTCGCCGTCCTTTGAAACTACCGCAGATGCGCCCGCACCTGCGACTCCTACTTTGCCACAAAGCTCAAGGCCGTGTGAGTTCATAAGAACTATATTGGTCTTATTCTGCATAACGAAAGCCGAAGTTCCGTCGCTGACGTATTCACTTTGCGCGTAGATATCCTTGTGAAGCGAGAGTGCTATCTGCTTGAGCTCTGCCGTGCTCTTCTCTTCAATTTCGGGAAGGTCGAGCTCTGCGTAGCTCTCAGAGCCCGAGAAAATGACCGCCTTATCGTCGCTCTCGACGTATTTGGCATTCTCTATCGCTCTCTCTACAAGCGCCTTCATTTCCTCATCGGTAAAGAGCTGTGTTGCGGCACTGCCGAGCTTTCCGCCATATATACATCTGAAGCTTATCCCTCCGCTTGTCTCGCACGAAAAGGAAGATATCTCGCCCTTGAGCGTTTCCGCCGAGGTTCCGCCCGACTCCATAAAGTATATTTCGTATTCCTCAAGTCCTGCCGCACGTGCTTCGCGCACAAGACTGTTTTTTACTGCATCAAAATTCATCGCGACCTCCTTATCTTCCGCCTACCGTGATCTTCTTTACACGTATAAGCGGCTGACCGACGTCGGTCGGAACGCTTCCGCTGCTCGAGCCGCACATACCCTGACCCGTCGCAAGATTCTGACCTACCATATCGATATCCTGCAATATCTTAGAGCCGGTTCCGATAAGAGACGCGCCGCGCACTGCTTCGCATATCTTGCCGTTGCGTATCATATATCCCTCGTTGACGGCAAAGTTGAATGCGCCCGTAAGCGGATTTACCGATCCGCCGCCCATCTGCTTTGCGTAGAGCCCGTACTCTATCGAAGCGATAATATCTTCGTTTTTGTCGGGACCATTTGCAATAAAGGTGTTGGTCATTCTTGAGGTAGGCTCGTATGAGTAGCTTTGTCTGCGGCTGTTGCCTGTCATTGCCATACCGAGTCTGCGTGAGCCGAGACGGTCTACCATATATCCCTTGAGTATTCCGTTTTCTATAAGAACGTTTCGCTGTGTGGGATTTCCCTCGTCGTCGATATTGACAGAGCCCCAAGCGCCCGCAATAGTTCCGTCGTCTATCGCCGTGACCTTTTCGTTTGCTACTTTCTGACCAAGCTTTCCGCACATTTCGGACGTGCCCGTACCTACCGAAGTAGCTTCAAGCGAGTGTCCGCACGCTTCGTGGAATATAACGCCTCCAAAACCGCTTTCTATTGCAACAGTCATCTGACCCGCTTCGCAGTATCCCGCGCGAAGATTTACGAGTGCTGTCTTTGCGGCGGATATTCCAGTCTCCTCGGGAGAAATAAAATCAAACATCTCAAGTCCCATACCGCGACCGGGTCCTGCACCTCCCGACTGATTTTCGCCGTTGTCCGAAGCAACTGCGCTGACGAACATACGCGTTCTCGTATGCGTGTCGCCCGTAAGCAAGCCTTCGCTGTTTGCAACGAGTATCTCGTGCTCTACAGCGTTAAGGCTTCCCTGAACCTGCGAGATAAGCTCGCTGTACTCCTTTGCCGCAAAGCACGCCGATTTAAGAATATCTGTCTTTGTAGATATCTTTGCTGTAACGGGGTCTATCTTTACAGGGTGAATATCAATGTGATCGCGTCTGCTAAGGCATATAGAAATAGGCGCATTACCCTCTGCAAGCGCATCCGCCGCAGAGCGCGCACAGTTTATCAGTCCCTCTCTGCTCATATCCGAGGTAGAGGCATAAACTGTCCTCTCACCGAGAAAAACTCTGATACCGACACCCGAAAGCACGTTGTCGGTTATCCTGTCGACCTTTCCGTCAACAAACATTATTCCGTTCGAACGAGTGTGCTCACCATAGACCTCTGCGAAATCGCCGCCCGTAGACATCGCAACGCCGAGCACCTCTTCGAGCAATTCTTTTTTTATCATAGGTATCTCCTTTATTTTAACTTACGTCTTCTCAAAGGATCTCTTCTGCTTCTTCGAGCTCTTCAGGCTCTTCGGTATCTGAAACTGAAATCTCCAGCTTTTTGAAGGAATAGGTAATAACTATCTCCTCTCCTTCAAAATTTACGTCGCAGAACTGTTTGCTCTTGCCCTTTCCTGCCGAAAGTTCAAAATGATTTTCATCTGTCCATTCACCGAGAAAATCAGATCTACGCGAAAGGAAGGAAAACTTGCAGGTATCCTTTCCGTCTTCCATATCCGCTTTTATTTTTATAAGAGTAAGACCTCTTGCAAAGTTTGAAGTTCCGAACTCTACAATTACGGAATTTTTCTGATCTGCCGAAATAAACTCGATCTGCTGAAGATCTCTCTTGATCTCCCTTGCGGTTTTTATGGTTGCGAGCGTTCCTGCAATTACCGCCGCAGCACCGGCTGCAAGTCCTACTATCAATCCAACGTTAGTTTGCTTTTTCATCACTATCTCCTAAACTCAATCGGGATTTCTCTCTCCGAGAATATTGCGATACTTCTGGTAGAAGCTCTCAAAGTATCCGCCGTCAAGCGCCTTTCTGATCTCACGTGTAAGATTGTTATAAAAATAGAGATTATGCGCTACGGCAAGTCTCATACCGAGAGATTCCTTTGCCTTTATGAGATGTCTTACGTAAGAGCGGCTGTAGTTGCGGCAAGCGGGACATCCGCAGTTCTCGTCGAAGGGTCTGGGGTCTTTTGCGTATTTTTCGTTAAGAAGGTTCATCTTGCCGTTCCAAGTAAAGAGGTTTCCGTGTCTTGCGTTTCGGCTCGGCATTACGCAGTCGAAGAAGTCGACACCCATATGCACAGCTTCAAGTATATTGCAAGGCGTTCCGACTCCCATAAGGTATCTCGGCTTATCCTTCGGCATGTGTGGCTCTACCGCGTTGATTATACGATACATCTCCTCAGTCTCCTCACCAACGGCAAGACCGCCGATAGCGTAGCCGTTGAGGTCAAGCTCTGCTATCTTATGCATATGCTCTATTCGAAGATCCTCGTAAGTTCCGCCCTGATTGATACCGAAGAGCATTTGGTTGCGGTTTATGGTCTCGGGAAGCGAATTGAGTCTGTCGAGCTCGGTCTTGCATCTGACGAGCCAACGGACAGTTCTATCGCAGGACTCCTTGACGTATTTGTAGGGCGCGGGGTTCTCGATACACTCATCGAACGCCATCGCGATAGTAGATGCGAGATGCGACTGTATCTGCATACTCTCCTCAGGTCCCATAAATATTCTCTTTCCGTCTACGTGAGAGGCAAATCTTACGCCCTCTTCGGTTATCTTACGGAGCTGAGATAGAGAAAAGACCTGAAATCCGCCGCTGTCGGTAAGTATCGGGCGCTCCCAATTCATAAACTTATGAAGTCCGCCCATCTCGTATATCAGCTTATCGCCGGGACGTATGTGTAAATGGTAAGTGTTGGAGAGCTCTACCTGACAGTCGAGGTCAATAAGCTCTCTGCTCGATACGCCGCCCTTTATTGCGGCGCAAGTACCCACGTTCATAAACACGGGGGTCTGTATATCACCGTGAACCGTATGCAAAACGCCTCTGCGCGCTCTGCCGTCGGTTGCAAGTATTTCAAAGTTCTGCATTTTATTATTTTCCTTCCTTAAAATCGGGTCAAGTTCTCTCGAACTGTCTGTCGAGATTTTTCTTTGAAAGCTCCATAGCAACGGGACGTCCGTGAGGGCACACCGTGATATCGGGAATAGCCATAAGCTTATCGACTATCCACTTTACGTGTCGCTCGGCATATTCTCTTCCCGCCTTTATCGCGGCTTTACACGACGCTTGATACAAAGCTTTTTCAAATACGATATCTCTCGTCAGCCCTGCCGTTCCCGTTCCGCTCTTGATACGCTCTGCCATAACGACAAGCATATCCGAGACGGCATCCGTTCCTATTCCCTCGGGCACAGCCGATATATTGACGCTGTAGCGTCCCGCCGAAAACTCAAAGCCTATTGCTTCTATCTCCGACTTATACTCCTCAAGCGTCTGTATCTCGTCCGAGGTCATCATTATCTCAAGCGGAAGCATAAGCATCTGCGAGGTCGGAGCCGTACTTTTCATAGCTGCCTTCAGCTCCTCAAAGATTATTCTTTCGTGCGCCGCGTGCTTGTCTATAAGGAGCATCGTATCTCCTCTTTCAACGAGAACGTAGGAATTAAAGGCTTCGCCTATAATTCTGTACTCAAGAGTCTGCTGTACTGCACGCTCTTCGCGCATCGGCTCTGCAGCCTGTTTAGGCTCTTTCGCTGACAATATCTCTTTGTTCTCTTCGATCTTAGGAGTCGGCACAGCTGCCTTATTCTCCGTAGGATCTTCCTTTGGGGTATCTTTTACGATCTCGGTCTTTCTCTCCTGCTTTTTTGCGTATTCATCTGCTATACGCTCGAGATCGTTCTGAGCGTTTTCCTTTACGTACTGCTTTACGTATTCCTCTGCCGTCAAAACAGCGAAAGCATCTTTGTTCGGCTTTGGCTCGCTGGGCTTTTGAGGCTTTGACATTTCTGCCACTTTTGGAGCGGTAAAGAGCTGTGTTTCTACCTGCCTTGCCTTAAGTGAGCTGTCCTTTCTGTCCTCTATCGGCAAAGTCGCTTCTGAAACTCTACTCTGCGTCCATTCGGATCTCGTTGAACGCTGTTGAGGAATAGCCACGTCGGGTCGGGCAAAATTTTGCTCAAGTGCGTTTCTTACCGCATAATATATTGCCTCGAATACAGGCTTTTCGTTAGAAAACTTGACCTCAAGCTTAGCGGGATGAACGTTTACGTCGACCGTTGCGGGATTGATATCAAGGAAAAGCACGCAGCAAGGAAATTTTTCGGGTGCTATGTACGACGTATACGCCTGCTCAAGCGCCGCACCTGCCGTTCTGCTTTTTACGTATCTTCCGTTGATAAAGAAATTTTGATAATTTCTGTTCGCTCTGACGTTATCCGAGCGTCCGATAAAGCCCTTGACGCAGATACCGTCGACCTCAAGCTCGGTAGGTATCAGCTTTGACGCAAATTCTCTGCCAAAGACCGAATATACCGCATTCTTTATGCTTCCGTCCCCTATCGTTTCAAGCTTTACGTTTCCGTCTATTATGAGCTTGAACGAGACGTCGGGTTTTGAAAGTGCTATCTTCTCAACTACTGCGCTGACCGCCATAGCCTCGGTCACGTCTTTTTTAAGAAACTTTCTTCTTGCGGGGACGTTCGCAAAGAGATTTTCAACGATAACGGTAGTTCCCTCTGCCGCCGCTCGCTCACTCACTCGGAGTATATTTCCCGCGCTTGCTTCGAGCATTGCTCCGCTCTCTGCCCCTCTCTGCCTTGAAATTATACGCATATCCGAGACAGAAGAGATAGCCGCAAGAGCCTCTCCTCTAAATCCGAGAGTGAGTATTGCCTCAAGATCCTCAGCTTCCTTTATCTTACTTGTTGCGTGTCTGCGTATTGCAACGGGGAGATCGTCAGGCTCCATTCCGCAGCCGTTATCGGTTACTCTCATATAAGTAACTCCACCGTTCTGTATCTCTACCGTGACAGTCGTCGCGCCCGAGTCTATCGCATTTTCCAAAAGCTCCTTTATGACCGACGACGGTCTGTCCACCACCTCGCCTGCGGCTATAAGGTTAGCAACAGCAAAGGAAAGCACGTTTATATTGCCCATATTTCTCCCCCTTTCCAAAAATTAAATTACTGCAATCTTTTCTTGAGATTGTACAAAAAGCTCATAGCCTCATACGGTGAGAGCGTGTTGATGTCTATTGCCTTAAGCTCGTCGATGACCTGGGCCTCAACGAAGTCATCAAAGGTTATAAGCGACTCGTCCTTTTCTTCCTCGACCTTTTCAGACGTGCTGAGTGCTTTTGCCGTCTTTTCTACCGACGCAAGCACCTCTTTAGCTCGCTTTATTACCTCGTTGGGAATTCCTGCAAGCTTCGCGACCTCAATTCCGTAGCTGTCATCGGTCGAACCTTTGATTATCTTCCTAAGGAAAGTGATATTATCTCCGCGCTTTTTTGCCGCAACGTTATAGTTTACGATACCCTCGAACTCGTCCTCCATTACGGTGAGCTCGTGATAGTGCGTTGCAAACATCGTCTTAGCTCCAAGCTTGCGGCTATTGGTATATTCAACTATAGCTCTTGCGATACTCATTCCGTCAAAGGTCGACGTGCCTCTTCCTACCTCGTCGTAGATTATAAGGCTCTTTCGCGTAGCATTTCGAAGTATATACGCGACCTCGTTCATCTCAAGCATAAAGGTAGACTGTCCGCTCGCAAGGTCGTCAGATGCTCCGACACGTGTAAAGAGCTTGTCGATAACGCCTATGCGCGCATCGTTCGCGGGAACGAAAGAACCTATCTGTGCCATCACCACTATAATAGCGACCTGTCTCATATAAGTGGATTTACCCGCCATATTAGGTCCTGTTATGAGCATAAGACGATTTCTGTCGGTATCGAGATTTGCGTCGTTCGGCACGAAATAGCTGTCCTTTACGAACTGCTCTACAACGGGGTGTCTTCCGTCCTTTATGATTATAACATCGCTCTTATCGACCTCGGGGCGAACGTATTTATTCTTTACGGCAACTGTTGCAAGGCTCGCATATACGTCGAGCTTTGCGAGTATAGCCGCCACCTTCTGCAGTCTCGTGCTTGCCGCGGCAACGTAGTCGCGGACCTCGCAGAATATCTCGTACTCAAGAGAGTTTACTCTGTCTGCCGCGCCGAGAATAGTTGCCTCCATATCCTTGAGCTCCTGCGTTATGTAACGTTCTCCGTTTGCAAGAGTCTGCTTTCTGATATAGTCCTCGGGAACCATATCGGTAAAGGATCTTGATACCTCTATATAGTAGCCGAAAACTCGGTTATAGCCTATCTTCAGCGTCTTTATTCCCGTTCTTGCCTTTTCTTCGTCGGCAACGCGATTTATCCAACTCTTTCCGTCTCTCATTACCGAGCGCAGATGATCGACGTCGGCATTAAAGCCCTCGGCTATCATTCCGCCCTCTCTTATAGAAACGGGGGGATTTTCGCATATCGCGGTGTTTATCTTGGTGTAAATGTCCTCGAGATCCTCAAGCTCGCTCGCCAGTTCGGATATTTCGTCCGAACGGCATTGACTTATAAGCTCTTTGAGCTCAGGAAGTATTGCAACGGTACTTGCTACGGCACGAAGATCGCGCGCATTTGCAGTTCCGTACACGACTCTGGTAACAAGGCGTTCTATATCGAGCACGTGAGAAAGAAGCTCTCTTTGCTCCTCACGGAGTATATACGCATTTGCGAGCTCCTCAACAGCATTTTGTCTGCGGTTGATATCTCCTACGCTAAGCAACGGGTGCTCCACCCAATTGCAAAGAAGTCTTGCGCCCGCCGCAGTAACCGTCTTATCAAGAACTCCGAGCAAAGAACCCTTCTTCTCTTTCGTACGCATAGTTGCGGTAAGCTCAAGGTTTCTTCTCGTATTGATATCCATCTCGAGATACTGCCCCTCTTGATAGATATTGATATCCTTGATATACGAGATATCCTTCTTCTGCGTTTCCTCAATGTAAGAAAGAAGCGCGCCGAGCGAGGATACTATAGCCTTATTTTCAAGATGCTCTTCCTTGATATCAGCACCGAACTGCTCTCTAACTCTTGAAAGCGAGATTTCGTAATCAAACTGCGACGCTCTGTTATCATTGAGCATCGCTCCAAGACCTACGCGGATAAAATCACAAAGCCCGCCAAGCTTCTGTTCGCCTACGTTGAGTATTACCTCGGAAGGCGAATAAGTGCCAAGCTCGTTTTTCAGCTTGCTCTCTATCTCGTCACCGCAGAAAAACGTAGAAAAGACTCTTGCGGTGGATATATCGGCAAAGGAGACTCCGCACTCAAACTGACTCATATATACCGAGCAAAGATAGTTATTCTTTTTCTCTGAAAGCAGGTCGCTTTCGATAAGCGTTCCGGGTGTTACCACGCGTATCACCTCGCGCTTGACAAGTCCCTTTGCAAGAGCAGGGTCCTCGGTCTGCTCGCATATAGCGACCTTATATCCCTTGGAAACGAGCGTGCCTATGTAACCCTCGGAGCTGTGGAA
>SVSY01000035.1 GCA_015064065.1 Oscillospiraceae bacterium | reverse complement strand
TAAAAAGACGGGTGCGACCCCCGACGGCAGACGCGCAGGCGAGCCCTTTGCTCCCGGTGCTAACCCGATGCATAACAGAGAAGAGAACGGCGCGCTCGCGTCGCTCAACTCGGTATCCAAGCTTCCCTACATCTACGCACGCGACGGCATCTCCAATACTTTCTCGATAGTTCCCGATGCGCTCGGTAAAACTATGGAGGAAAAGGTAGGAAATCTCGTCAGCGTTCTCGACGGATATTTCGGAAATAACGCTCATCATCTTAACGTAAACGTTATGAACCGCGAGCTTTTGATGAAGGCATACGAAAATCCCGAGGAATATCCCAACCTCACCATAAGAGTTTCGGGATATGCGGTCAACTTCTGCAAGCTCTCACGCGAGCAGCAGAAGGAGGTCATAATGAGGACCTTCCACGAGCAGATGTGATAGCGTATGCAGGGAAGGATACATTCATTTCAAAGTCTGGGCACGGTGGACGGACCGGGTGTCCGCGCCGTAGTCTTTATGCAGGGTTGTCCTCTTCGCTGTGCCTGCTGTCATAACCCTGACACGTGGGATATGCAGGGTGGCAGAGAGGTAACTACAAGAGAGATATTTGACAAAATATACCGCTTGCGCTCCTATTTTGGTACGGAGGGCGGAGTTACCGCATCGGGCGGAGAGCCGCTTATGCAACCCGAATTTCTGGCTGAGCTTTTTGAGCTTTGCAAAAATGCGGGGATAGGATGTGCTATAGATACGAGCGGATGTGTTTACAACGCAAAGGTCGAGAGATTACTCGACCTTTGCGATATTGTTATTCTTGACTATAAATATACCGACAACGAGCAGTATGAGAAGTACGTAGGTATGAAAAAGAGCGCCGCAGACAGATTTTTAGACGAGCTTGAGGCGCTCAAAAAGCGAACGTGGATAAGGCAGGTAATCATTCCCGATATCAACGACAGCGAGGAGTCGGTAAGACGGCTGTATTCTCTTCGCGACAGATATACCTGCATTGAGAAGATAGAGCTTTTGCCATTCCGCAAGCTCTGTCTTGAGAAGTATCATTCTATGGGTATAAGCTTTCCGCTCGAGGATACGCCCGAGGCATCGGCAGAGCTCATGGAAAGGCTTGGCTTGTGCGCCTTGAAGAGCTGAGATAACAAAGAAAACGAAAGGAGAGAGTATGAAGCTTTTACATACGGGAGACCTGCATCTTGACAGTGCTTTTTGCTCGTACGGCGAAAGAGATGCCGAGAGACAAAGAGAAGCGGGAAGAGAGATGCTCAGACGCATATTCGCCACTGCTGACGTTGAGAGCTGTGATATGATACTCATAGCGGGCGACCTGTTTGATCGCGGCTTTATAAGCCCCGAGAGCGCCGAGCTCTTTTGCTCGTTGGTCGAAAAATATAATATTCCCGTCGTTCTCTCTCCCGGAAATCACGACCCATATACAGAGAACGGATTTTACGCAAAAGCGCGCGCAAGACTTGGGGAGGTGTTGACCGTATTTTCCTCAAGCGAGCTTCAGATGTTTGAGTTTGACGCTCTGCACCTGCGGGTCTTTGGCTACGCGTTTACCTCACCCGTGCTCTCGCAGAGTCCGCTCTCGGCAGCGCAGATGCCCGAGGATAACGGATATCTGAAAATATTCTGCGGTCACGCGGACCTTGCCTCTCCCGTGTCGCGCTACGCTCCCGTTACGCTTGCAGAGATATCTGCGTGCGGCTTTGATTATGCCGCGCTCGGACATATCCACAACCGTGCGGAGCGCGAGGACAGAGACGGCAGAGTAAGATACTGCGGATTTGCAGAGGGCAGAAGCTTTGACGAGATAGGCGACGGCGGCGTGTGGATAGTGGAGCTTGAGGGCAGTGAATGCCGTTGTGAGCGAAAAATACTGTCCTCCGAGACCTTTTGGAAGGACGAGCTTGACGTCAGCTCGGCAGATACCGAAGAGACTCTTGGAGCGATAGTTTCGGACAAGGCAAAAACTTACGCTAAGGATGGCGCGCATCTTCGCCTGATACTTACGGGAAGAGCCGAGCGCGCCGCCATATCCGCCGTACTTGCACAGAGTGATGAGATCGCAAAGAGCGTAGGGCTTAATTATATCGAGCTTATAGATGAGACGCTTCCGTTTATCGACGGTGAATACCTCGAACGTGATACCACGCTCCGCGGAGAGCTATACAGAACTCTTCTGCCAAAGCTTGCTGGAGACGATCCCGAGCAGAGAAGAGTTGCAACTCAGGCTTTGCGTATAGGACTTGCCGCAATAGACGGAAAGAATATATTTGACGCCTTTGGCGCGGACGGAGGCAGACGATGAGGATAACGGAGCTTAATATAACCGAATTCGGCTGCCTTAAGAACAAGGTCATTGAGCCGTCCGACAAGCTTAATATAATATACGGCGAGAACGAGTCGGGCAAGAGCACGGTGCTCCTTTTTATAAAGTTTATGCTCTACGGGCTTACAAGACGCTCAAGCGCAAACAGCGAGCGGGAGCGTTCGATAAGCTGGAGCTCACATCGCGCGTCGGGAAGTATGACCTTTATTCACGGCGACAAGCACTATAGGATAGAGAGAAGCTTTACCGAAGCGACCCGTGGGGGAAGCGAGAAGCTTTCTATTCTTTGCCTTGACGATGGGTTGACGGTAAATACCGATAAGTCGGCAGGAGAATTCTTCCTTGGCGTTCCGCGTGAGGCTTTTGAGAGCAGTGCTTGCATCGGTCAGATGCGTTCTGCCGAGATAAACGGCGAGAAGGTCGCGTCGAGTATAGAGAATATGCTCTCTGCCGCAGACGAGTCGGTAGATACTGCAAAAATACTTAAAAATCTTGATAATATACGCGTAAGCTACCGCCACAAGAATAAGAGTGGCGGCAGTCTTTACGACGGAGAGCAGAAGATAAATCAGCTCAGAATGCGTGCCGAGCGCGCAAGAGAAGCCTTGCTCTCGCTTGACGGTTGGGAACAGAAGCTTGAACATAGTCGCAAAGACAGAGATATCGCGCAGAGCGATTTTGAGCACAAGGATGCGCTTTTGTCGGAGCTTAACAAGGTCAGCGTGCTGAAGCGCTTTGAAAAGCTCAGGGCTATGCAAGAAGAGCAAAACGAGCTCGAGAAGCAAAAGAAGAGCTGTGAGAATTCGCTTACCTTTGGCGGATATACGGTAGACAGGTCTCATACTGCGGAGCTGAAGCTTTGCGCCAAGGAGCTCCTTGCGGCGCAGAAGAATGCCGAGGCAAAGCGCAACGCACGAAATTCAGCAGATGACGGCGGATACGACCGTGAGCTTGCTCTTATGGGCGAGAAGCTCGAGAGCGTCGGAGGTAGTGCGGCGATCGAAAACGAGCTTAGCGAGAACAAAAAGAGAGCCAAGAGACAGGGCATCTTTGCCGTGGTATCGGTAATACTTGCGATCGCTTTGGGCGTTGACGGTGCGGCACTTATCGCGCTTATGGGACTTTACGGAGCGATATGCTTTATAGGAATTCCGATATTTTTGACGTTTTCTATAATATTCTTCGTCGGCAAAGCCAAAACGAAGAAAAGGATAAAACAGATCGCCGCCGAGTATCAGAGCACACCCGACGGGCTTTTGCAAAAGCTCTCGCTTTGTCAGGCTGAGCTTGTTAAAAAGCGTGAATACGAGCAGAGTCTGGCAAGACTTGACGTTGAGCTTGAGTACGCCGAGCGCGAGATGAATGACAGACAGAGGGCACTTGCTGACGTGATGTCGAAGACACTTTCCGAGCACGACTCGAAAATAGAGACCGCCGCGGCAGAGTTCAAGCGTCTTGAGCTGCTTATAGCCGAAAAGGAAACGCTTTGCAGTAGGGCGGATGCGCTTTCGAGAATGATAGATGCCGAGAGAGAAGCTCTTATTCACTATGACGAGCAAGACTTGCGCGAACAGATAAGTGTTAATATCGACGAGGTAACGCCAAAAGCGATAGCCGAAGCCGAGAGGCAGAGAAGCTTTCTTGCAGAGAAGCTTCGCGCGCTCAACGATCGCATATCGGGACTTGAAAATACCGTTGTGGGACTCCGCGCGACAGCAGAAGATCCCCTGCCTATCCTTGACGAGCTTGAAGAGCTTGAGAAACGTCAGAGATCGGACAATGAGTTTTACGATGCGCTGACGCTTGCTATGGAATCTATAGAAAGCGCGGCGAACGTAATGCGCGGAAGCGTTACTCCCGTGATAAGCAAGCAGGCGGGAGAGCTGCTCGATAAGCTGACAGCGGGAAAGTATTCTGTTCTCAGGACCACGAGCGCGCTTGGTGTTTCGCTCGATCTTGACGGATATTCGGTGAAATCCGAGCTGCTCAGCGCGGGTACGCGGGATATAGCTTATCTTGCACTGAGACTTTCGCTCTTTATGAGAATATTTGAATCCGAGCTTCCTCCGCTCGTGCTTGACGAGTCGCTGGCACAGCTTGACGACAACAGAGCAGAGCGTGTGATCGCACTTTTGGGAGGACTTTCAGCAGAGGGAATACAGACTCTTCTTTTCACGTCACATAAGCGTGAGGAGCAAATAAGCAGCGGACTCGGTCTTGAATATAACGCCATTATACTTTAACATAGGCATAATTTACAATTTTCAACTTAAAATTTTGTCGATTTTGCCTTTTGAAAAAAAGACGAAAATATGTTAAAATATATGTAAGGATAAGACATCAATTCGTAAGGAGGATGCATGTATAAGGTTGGAACTTACGTGAGTTATCGCTCGGAGGGCGTGTGTGTTATAAGCGATATCCGCATGGAAGCTTTTAACGCGCTCGGTAAGAGCGAAGAATTTTATATTCTCGCACCTATAAAGGATATGAATTCGGTGCTTTATGTACCCGTAAATAACGAAGTGCTTACTTCAAAAATGCAGCCTCTGCTTTCTGCCGAGGAGATATGCGCTCTTGCCGATGAACTTCGAGAGCAGTATATGGAGTGGGTCAGCGACAGCAGAGCGCGCAATTCAGTATTGCGCGAGATACTTGCCGCGGGCAATCGCAGGGAGCTTATAATGCTCGTAAATACGATAAACGACAGAATAGCGCGCTCTGCCGAGATAGGACGAAAGATAACGGCAGGTGACGAAAACATTCTCAAACGCGCACAGAAGATGCTTGTGGACGAGTTCTCGGTTACGACGGATATAGAGACCGAGGAGGATCTTTTGAGCGTTCTTGACGGTACGCGTATCTGCAGTTCCAAGGATATAGAGGAGCTGTTCAGCAGCGCAAAATAAGAATAAAACGCTTTTGTTATCTTAAAAAGGTGACAAAAGCGTTTTTTAGTTGGAAAACCTCTTTATTTTTTTGCAAAAGTGTGATAATATATATGTACGTATATTATATGCTCTGAGAGCTTGAAAAGGAGATATTATTATGGCAAAATCGAGAAAAGATATGAATAGCGAATTTATGTGGGATCTTACGCATATCTACGAGACGCGCGAGGATTGGGAGAATGCGTATAAAGAAGCGAGCAAGGCTGTGGAGAGCTTGGGCAGTCTCTGCGGAACTCTTTGCACGTCGGCAGAGTCGCTGGGACGCGGTCTTGACGCTATATTTTCTGCGGCAAGAGACGTGGAGCTCGTTTATCTTTACGCTTCACTGCATAAGAGCGGAGACAACGGAGATCCCGAATATCAGCAGATGGAGGGAAGAGCGATAAATCTTTACGTAGCGTTCAGCACGGCGATATCCTTTATGGAGCCTGAGATACTTGCCGCAGACGAGGCGACGGTACGCGCTTTCTTGGCGAACGGTGACCTTGCGACCTATCGCCACACGATAGAGAACATACTTCGCGCAAGAAAATATATGCTTTCTGCCGAGCAGGAAAAAATGCTTGCTATGCTTTCCGACGTTGCGGGTAACTGCTCAAACGCGTTTGAGATGCTTGAGAGTGTCGATATGACCTTCCCGTCGATCATTGATGAAAAGGGAGAAGAGGTAGTGCTGACTCACGGAAGCTTCGGTGTTTACCGTGAGAGTGCCGACGCAAGAGTGCGTAAGGAGTCTTTTGAGAAATATTTCGGAGAATTCAATAAATATATCAATACCTTTGCGGCAATGTACGCAGGCTCTGTAAAGACCGATGCGTATTTCTCCAACGTAAGAGGATATAAAGATCCCTGCGAAGCCGCGCTCTTCTCGGGTAACGTTCCCGTATCGGTCTATGACAGTCTTTGCGCGGCAGTAAGAGACGGACTTCCAACGATGAAAAAATATCTTGAGCTTCGCAAAAAGGTACTCGGACTTGACGAGCTTCATATGTACGACCTCTATTGCCCGATGGTCGACGATATCGATATGAAGGTAAGCTTCAAAGAGGCAAAGGAGCTCGTAAAGAAGGCTACTCTTCCGCTCGGAGAGGGCTATCAGAAGCTTCTTGATAAAGCGTATAGCGAGAATTGGATAGACGTTTACGAGAACAAGGGAAAGACGACGGGCGCATTCTCCTGCGGAGTTTTCGGTGTTCACCCTTACGTGCTTCTTAATTACACCGATACGCTTGACGACGCTTACACGCTCGCACACGAGCTTGGCCACGCTATGCACTCCTATTTCTCGGATACTGCTCAGGACTACGTTAACCACGATTATAAGATAATGGTGGCAGAGGTCGCGTCTACCGTCAACGAGGTGCTTCTGACAAAATATCTGCTCAGCGTAGAGACCGACAAGAAGCGTCGCGCATATATACTCAATCATTTCCTTGAGGGCTTCCGCACTACGATATTCAGACAGACGCTCTTTGCTGAGTTCGAGCGCCGTGCACACGATATGTATATGTCAGGCGAACCGCTTACCGCACAGTCGCTCAACGCGCTCTACAGAGAGCTTAACGAGACCTATTACGACGGTGCGGTGGTCGACGAGCTTCAGAATATCGAGTGGGCGCGCATACCTCATTTCTATAACGCGTTTTACGTATATCAGTACGCCACGGGATTTAGCTCCGCGGTCGATATAGCCAGCCGTATATTCGAGAGCGGAGACGCTTCGGCGTATCTTGAGTTTTTGAAGACGGGCGGTTCGGATTATCCGCTCGAGGAGCTTAAGATAGCAGGCGTTGACCTTACGAAGCCCGACACCGTCAAGAACGCAATGAAGACCTTTGCAGAGTCTCTTGACGAATTTGAAAAGCTTCTTGACGAGATAAGATAAGCTATGTTTACAAAGGACGATATAAAAAAACAGCTTGCCGATATGTGCGTGCCGAGTGACAGACCCGTGCTCGTGCACAGCTCGCTTCGCCGTGTAGGCGAGGTCGAGGGCAGAGCTGACGGTCTTATAGACGTGCTCAAGGAGCATATCTGTGCCGACGGCGGACTTTTGTGTATTCCCACGCACACTTGGGCAAATCTCGGGAAAGAGGGCGTTATAACGCTCGATATGAACGGAGGAACTTGCATCGGTACTTTGCCGAACGTAGCGGCGACACGCGACGACGCTTTGCGCTCGGACCACCCGACGCACTCTATGGCGGTATTCGGCGAGGGCGCGGCGGAATTCGTCTGCGGTGAGGAAAAATGCACAACTCCCGCACCGCCCGAGAGCTGTTACGGAAAAATATACGACCGCGGCGGATATATCCTTCTCGTCGGAGTGGGGCATAACAGAAATACCTACCTTCATTGCGTTGAGGAGATGCTCGACGTGCCTAACCGCCTTGATAAAGAGCAACGGGAGGTCTCTATAAGATACAAGAACGGGGAGATATCTTACCGCCACTCAAGAGGACATCACGCACAGGGAATAGCCGACGTCTCGGCGCAGTTTCCAAACTACGAGCCCGCATTCAGATATCACGGCTGTATAGTCGACGGATATATAGGAAATGCTCCTACACAGCTTTGCAGTGCGCGGAAAATGAAGCTCGTGCTTGAGCTGATAAACGAGAGGAGCGGCGGTGAAGAACTGCTTGACGCTATTCGCGAGATACCTAAGAGTTATTATGAAGGAGAGATATGCGATGAGTAAGAATAAATCGAAACGCTCGCCGAGATTTTGGCTCTCACTTGCGCTGTTCGGACTCGTAGGACAGATAGCGTGGGTCGTTGAGAATATGTATCTCAACGTGTTTATCTACAAGATGTTCAACGCGTCCGCTTCGGATATAGCGTTGATGGTAGGTGCGAGTGCGGTTTCTGCTACCGTCACGACCGTTCTTATCGGGGCTCTTGCCGATAAGCTTGGAAAGCGAAAGCTCTTTATCTGTGCGGGATATATCCTTTGGGGCATCTCGATATTTGCATTTGCACTTATACGTACGGATTGGATAGGCGCGCTCTTTCCCGCGGCGGTATCGGCATCGGCAATAGCGGTCACGCTTGTCATAATCCTTGACTGTGTAATGACCTTTTTCGGCTCGAGTGCTAACGATGCGGCGTATAACGCGTGGCTGACCGACAGCACCGATGATACCGACAGAGGCGCGGCAGAGGGAATAAATTCTATGATGCCGCTTGTGGCGATACTTGCGGTGTTCGGCGGATTTATGGCGTTCGACCTTGAGAGGTCGGAGAGCTGGGTCACGATATTCAGCGTTATAGGTATCGGCGTGTTGCTCGTAGGTATACTCGGTATATTCATAATAGACGAGCCGAAGACCGTGCGCTCAGAGAGCGGATATTGGAAGAACGTTATATACGGCTTCAGACCCTCTACTCTCAAAGATAACGCGAAGCTTTATTTCTATTTTGCGGCGTTTATTATTTTTAATATCTCCATACAGATATTTATGCCATATCTCATAATCTATTATGAGAAGGCGCTCGGTATGGCTGATTACGTTTTCGTGATGGCTCCCGCTATAATCATAGCGTCGGTCGTAACTGCCTTTTGGGGCAAGCTTTACGATAAAAAGGGATTTGGACTTTCTTCGTCGATAGCGCTTGCGTGGCTTGCGGCGGGATACGTCGTACTTTTCGTATTCAAGAGCAGGCTGCCCGTTTTTGTCGGCTCACTCTTTATGATGTGCGGCTATCTTTCGGGTATGGCGGTATTCGGTGCAAAGATACGTGAGCAGACTCCCGAGGGTAGATCCGGAATGCTTCAGGGCGTTCGTATCTTCTCACAGGTACTTATCCCCGGCGTTGTAGGACCTTTCATTGGCGAGAGAGTGCTTTCAAATGCACAAAAGATAGTAAATAATGACGGAACGGAGAGCTTTATCCCCAACGAGAATATTTTTCTTGCGGCACTCGTTCCGATAATAATTCTTTCAATTTTGCTTATCATCGGCAAACTTTTTGGCAATAATAAGAAAGAGTACAGAACAGCACAGCTTTCTACCGATCTTTCATCGTCGGATACGTCTTGGACAGATCACCCGCGTCCGCAGATGAAGAGAGAAGCGTATACGTCTCTTTGCGGAAGCTGGTCTATCGGTGTCAGATATGGCGAAAGCATCGAAACGATTGGTGAGATAGAAGTACCGTTTGCTCCCGAAAGCGCGCTCTCGGGGATAAAAAGACCGCTCGGACAGGGAGAGGGATACGTTTACAAAAAGACCTTCATACTTCCCGAAGGCTTTGAAAAAAAGAGAACGGTACTGCACTTCGGTGCGGTAGACCAGATAGCGCATATTTATCTCAACGATGAATTTGTCGGCGAGCATATAGGCGGATATCTACCCTTTGAATTTGACGTCACACGGTATCTTTGCGAGGGTGTCAACAGCCTTGAGGTCGAGGTAGAGGATACTCTTGACCGCGAGCTTGCATACGGAAAACAGACCTATAAGCGCGGCGGAATGTGGTACACCGCGATCAGCGGTATATGGCAGCCCGTGTGGCTTGAGGGAAGAGCCGAAATATCTATTGAAGATATGAAGATAACGCCCGACCTGCGCGGAGTTGATATAATGACTGTCGGCGGAGAGGCTAAGAAGCATATCAGCGTGACGTTGCCAAACGGCACTCTCGAGCTTGATTACGAGGGGGACCGCGTTCGCGTAGATATTCCCGAGCCTTTGCTTTGGACTCCCGAGACACCGCATCTTTACGATTTCGTTCTGAGCGCGGGTGAGGACAGGATAGAGTCGTACTTTGCTCTTCGCACCGTGAGTATAGGAGCGCGAAGCGGACGCTCGTATATTCTTCTTAACGGCGAGCCATATTTCTTCCACGGTCTTCTTGACCAAGGCTATTACAGCGACGGAATATATACACCCGCGACACCCGAGGGATACCGCTACGATATACTGAAAATGAAAGAGCTCGGCTTTAATATGCTTCGTAAGCACATCAAGATCGAGCCCGACGTATTCTACTATTATTGCGATAAGTACGGAATGATAGTATTTCAGGATATGGTCAACAGCGGCAAATACAGCTTTCTTATCGACACAGCGCTTCCTACGGTAGCACTGAGAAGCAAGGTTACTCATAAAGCAAGCAAAAGGAGAAGAGAACACTTTGAGCGCTCTTCAAGAGAGACTGTCGACCTTTTGTATAACCACCCCTGCGTTTGTTATTATACGATATTTAACGAGGGCTGGGGGCAGTATGATGCCGACAGAATATATTGCGAGCTTAAAGAGTACGACCCAACTCGCGTGTGGGACGCTACGTCGGGCTGGTTTAGGCAAAAATACAGCGACGTTGTGAGCGAGCATATATACTTCAAAAAGGTGAAGCTTAAGTCCGACCCCGCGCGCCCCTTGGTGCTTTCGGAGTTCGGCGGATATTCTATGCGTGTAGAAGGACACTCCTTTAATCTCGACAAGGCGTACGGCTATAAAACGCTTGAGGACAGCGAGAGCTTGAGTGCGGCGATAGAAGAGCTGTATCTTGATCAGATCGTCCCTGAGATAGAAAAAAACGGCTTGTGCGCGACGGTCTTGACGCAGGTCAGCGACGTAGAGGACGAGATAAACGGACTTCTGACCTACGACCGAAAAGTGCTTAAGGTAGATGCCCTGAAGATGCAGAGTATCGCAGAGAATTTAAAGAGAAAATTTTTTGATATATCAAGATAAAACAGCTTGACAAGCTGACTTTTTGTGTGCTATAATACTACTGTAACTATGATCCTCGGAGGACTTTCAATGTTATTTTTCTACGTCAGACACGGAGACCCGACATACGACCCCAACGAGCTGACTCCGCTTGGTAAAAGACAGGCTGAGGCGGTGGGAAAACGCCTTGCGGTACACGGGATAGATAAGATATATTCTTCTACTTCGAACCGCGCTATGCAGACGGCTCAGCCGACCTGCGAGATACTCAAAAAGGAGATGACCCTTCTTGATTTCACCAACGAGGATCACGCTTGGCGCGAGCTTGCGGTCGTTGATAACGGCAGAAGAAGCTGGATGTTCCACAATCCGAGATTTATCAAGCTTTTTTCGGAAGCGAGCGTAAGAGAGCTTGGCTTTAAGTGGTACGAGCACCCCGAGCTTGTCAAGTATGACTTGAAGCCCGGAATTGAAAGAGTTTATGACGAGACGGATAAGTTCTTTGCTTCGCTTGGATACGAGCACGAAAGGTATACGGGAAGATATAAGACGGTAGCACCAAATAACGACCGCGTTGCGCTCTTCGCGCATCAGGGATTTGGTCTGACCTTCCTTTCCTGTCTGCTTGATATTCCGTATCCTATGTTCGTAACGCATTTTGATATGTGCCACACGGGAGTTACCGCAATAGAATTCAGGGAGCGAGACGGTTATGCTTATCCCTTGATACTTACGCTTTCCTCCGACGCACATATCTACAAGGACGGACTTCCCACTAATTACAACAACTACATAAGATTTTAATTTTATAAAGGAGAAAATAAAATGAGCAAATACGATGGAACACAGACACAAAAAAATCTCGAGGCTGCATTTGCAGGCGAGTCCGAGGCGAGAAACAAGTATACCTATTTTGCATCGGTAGCAAAGAAGGAAGGCTACGAGCAGATCGCAGCTCTTTTCCTCAAGACCGCGGAGAACGAAAAGGAGCACGCAAAGCTTTGGTTCAAGGAGCTTGAGGGCATCGGTAACACCGCGCAGAACCTCGCTGCAGCAGCGGCAGGCGAGAACTACGAGTGGACCGATATGTATGCAGGATTTGCCAAGACTGCTGAAGAGGAAGGCTTCCACGAGCTCGCAGCACGTTTCAGACTCGTTGCGGCAATAGAGAAGCAGCACGAGGAGAGATACCGCGCACTTCTTCACAACGTTGAGACGGCAGAGGTATTCAAGAAGAGCGAGGTCAAGGTATGGGAGTGCCGTAATTGCGGTCACATCATCGTTGGAACAGAAGCACCTCAGATGTGTCCTACCTGCAAGCATCCTCAGAGCTACTTCGAGATACACGCTGAGAATTATTGATAAGTCAATAAATAACAAAAATGCTGTGAGTGTTAGCACTCACAGCATTTTTTGTTTAGTTTACTATATGCTTGGGTATTCCGTTGAGGAAGCTTTCGATATTATCCATAACGATTCCAAGCAATCTCTCGCGAGTCTCTATGGGTGCCCACGCGATATGGGGGGTTATGGTAATATTCTTTGCGTTCTTGAGAACACAGTCGTCACGCATAGGCTCGAGCGTCAGCACGTCGATGCCTGCACCCGAAAGATGCTCGGACTCGAGCGCATCAAAGAGAGCTTGCTCACAAATAACTCCGCCGCGCGCAGTATTTATAAAATACGCGCCCTTTTTCATTTTAGCGAAGACGTCTGCGTCAAAGAGCTCGCGTGTGCCGTCGTTGAGCGGACAGTTGACCGAAAGATAATCACTCTCGCGAAGAAGCGTATCGAAATCAACAAAGGTCGCGATATCGTCATCTTTCGGAGTTCTTGTGGTTGCTATTACGTTCATTTCAAACGCACGCGCTATCTCTGCCACGCGGCGTCCTATAGCTCCGTAGCCGAATATTCCGAGAGTTTTGCCCTTCAACTCGGAAGCGGGGCGGGCGAAGAAGCAGAAGAGGCGCGAGCGTATCCACGCGCCGTCTTTGACGTCGCGGTCGTACTCGGAGATCCTCGTAGCGTGAGCGAGAATAAAGCCGAATACCTGCTGTGCCACGGACGATGTCGAGTAAGAGCCTGCGTTTGCTACGGAAATGCCCATTTTGCGCGCGTATGCCACGTCGATATTGTTATATCCCGTCGCGAAGAGTGCTATCAGCTTAAGTCTTTTTGCGTGTTTAAGCTCGTTTTCACCGAGGACCGTTTTGTTGAGTATTACGATATCGGCGTCCTTTATTCTTTGCGGTATCTCTTCGGGGAGACTTTCGCCGTAGTAGGTGACGTTGCCGAATTTTTCGAGCACCGAAAGATCAAGGTCGCCCGAGGTCACGGTATTGCAGTCTGTAAGAACTATATTTAAACTCATTATCCTTTTACCTCAAATCTTTTTTTACAGCGGGGACATACTACAAAATGCTTGCCCTTTGCCTTTGGGAGTCTGAGGACCGCTCCGCAGGCGTGGCATTTGCGGTAGACGTGAGTTTTTCTGTCACGGAACTTATTTCTGCGGAGCTTGAAAAATCCGCAGAAGCGCTCGTTCTCGCGGCGGCGTGCCGCGACGTTTCGTGAAAACATTCTAAAGAACATCCAGAACATCATCGCGGCAGAGCCGAGATAGTAGAAGAGCGAAAAGTACACCGAGTCAACGAATATCGAGATCACGGAGCAGGTGAGGAGCCAGCAAAAATACACCCAAAGCATTACCTTTGTGAGAGTATCCGTACCGTATCGCCCGTACATAAATCTGTATAGCTTATTTTTGAATTTTCCCATTTGTATCTGCCTTTTATTCGGTTCTGAGAGCAATTACGGGATCCTTGTTAGATGCTTTCTTAGCGGGGATAAGTCCTGCGAAGATAGTGAGGAGCATACTGATAATTACAAGCACTAAAGCACCGACCCAAGGCAATACCGCTTTGATGTTAGAGAAGCCCGAAAGCGTCTGTATTATCAGGTTGACGGGGAAGCAGAAGAGTATTGTGAATACGATACCTATAATTCCCGCGGCAACTCCGATAATGAAGGTTTCCGCATTGAACACGCGGGATATATCCTTCTTCGATGCGCCGATAGCGCGGAGGATACCGATCTCCTTGGTGCGCTCGAGAACAGAGATGTTTGTGATGATGCCTATCATTATGGACGAAACTACGAGCGAGATAGAAACGAATGCGATAAGCACGTAGGATATAACGTCGATTATGATAGATACCGAAGACATCATTATTCCTATGATATCGGTATATTCAAGCGTATCCTTTTCCTCTACGGATGCGTTGTAGTTTGCAATAAACTGCTCAACGTTCTCTTTGGAATGGAAGTCCTTTGCGTAGAAGTTTATGGATGCGGGAGATTCCTTTACAGCGTTGCCGAGAGTTTTGAGTGTGGAGTCGTAGGTCGCATCGGTCTGAGGCGCGAAGTTATAAAGAGCTTCTTCAAGCTGAATAAATTCCTCGCTGTCAGCGGGGAAGCCGTGAAGTATCGCAAGGAATATCTCCTCGGTGACCGTCATCTCCTTAAGAGCTGCCGAGACGTTTGTATATATTCCGCTCATCGTTTCCTCACCCGCAAGCGCGATAAGACCGTCTATCTTCATCGGCTCTTGAGTCATAGGATTTACGGTGTCAAGTCCGTTTACAAGAACGTAAAGAGACTGCATATCCATCATAGGAAGAAGTGCGATGAGTGTGTCGGGAGATACGTTGAATGCCTCTGCGGGAGTCATCATCTGACCGATCGAAGTGCAGAGTGCGTTAAGCGAGATCGCCGCCATAGGATCTGCCGCCGCTTTTGCCTTTGCAGCTTCGAGCATAGCGCCCACCACTTCTGCACGGTTTTCGGCAGGAAGCAGGAAGAATACGTTGCCGAAGGAGTTAGCATCCTTTATATCGAGCTGAGACGCGAACTGCTCGTCGGTCTTTATCATTTGGGTCATATAAGCGTAGAACTGATCCATCATAGAATCGTCTATCTTATTGATAAGCTCTCCGATGGTATCGGGGGTGTACTTTGTTCTCTCAAAGGGAAGACCTGTGGTGACGTTTACGTTAGGAGTCTCGATCTGCTGTGTGATGACCTTACTTTCGGTGTTCATTTCGAGAATGGCATCGGTCAGTCCGTGAGTATAGCCGATAACTCCCGAGATAGAGGTAGCGGAAACGTCGGGACGGGGACGAATTATACCCGAGATCTTAAGTTCGGAGGAGTTTTCCTTTACAAATTTCGCAAGCTGTTCCTCGGTGTAATAGGTCCTTACGTCCTGCCAAACAGGATAGGTCTTGCCGTTTTCGGTGTAGGTTTTTCCTGAATCAATAAAGAAATCCTCGGTGTTGAGAAGATTGAACTTCATATTAAGGAAGTAGTCTATCGGGAAGGGCTCGATGTCCTCTGATTCGTACTTTTCGCCCGCTACGAGTGAATCCATAATTCCCTCAAGCTCGCTCTGATCGAGCACGCCGAGCATATAGAGAGCCATTTTGCTGAGCGAGTTGTTTCGGCTTACGACCAAAACCACCTCGTTCTCGGACTTCGGCCAATCGCCTTCTACGAGCTCATACTGCTGGTCAAGAAGCTCTTGATTGTCTATCATTTCGCTGAAGACGTTTATCATAGACGAGCCCGATGCTTCCATAAGGCTTCCGAAGCTCGAGAAGCTGTCGCCCATATTGTTGAACATTTCCTCAAGTCCTATCTTGAGCTTGCCGTCTGCAGTGTAGACCTGAAGGTCGAAATCGTAGGTATACTGTATATCGCTGACGTATTCCTTGATGTCGTCGTAATTTTCATCAAGGTAGACCTTGAATGCGTCAAGGTTGTTGGGACGTGTGGAGGTCATAGCGGATACCATCGAGTCGAGCGAATTATCGACGTAGATCTTATCGTCCTCGTGCGTCTCACTGTCATCTGCCGTAGCCGTCATAGCCGACATCATAGCCGACATATCCTGTGTCTGCTTGTAGATAGACAGCGGATAGGTCGAGAGAGTGTCCTCCTGCACCTGATCTATAAAGAGCTGTATGCCATTGGAGAGCGAAAGGATAAGTGCGATACCTATGATACCGATACTGCCCGCAAAGGAGGTGAGTATGGTCCTTCCTTTCTTTGTCATAAGGTTCTTCATTGAAAGCGAGATCGCCGTAGCGAAGGACATCGAGGTCTTCTTTTGCTCTGCCTTGAGCGCTTTTTTGTCCTTTTTTATCTGTATGCGGCGCTCGGAATCCTTTTGCGCGAGCTCTGCGTATTCTTCCTCACTTATAGGGTCCGAGTCGTCGGTAACTCTACCGTCAGAGAGCTTGACGATACGCGTTGAATAATGCTCTGCAAGCTCGGGATTGTGCGTTACCATGATTACGAGGCGGTCGCTCGCCACTTCCTTAAGAAGCTCCATTATCTGTACGCTCGTTTGTGTGTCGAGCGCACCCGTAGGCTCGTCTGCAAGCAGAATATCGGGGTTGTTTACAAGTGCACGCGCGATAGCGACTCTTTGCATCTGACCGCCCGACATCTGATTTGGCTTTTTGTGGAGCTGGTCGCCAAGTCCCACCTTTCTCAGAGCCTCAACGGCTCTTGCTCGGCGTTCGGATTTGGAAACGCCCGAAAGAGTAAGCGCAAGCTCTACGTTTGCGAGTACCGTTTGGTGTGGAATGAGATTGTAGCTTTGGAATACGAAGCCTATAGAATGGTTTCTGTAGGTATCCCAATCTCCGTCGCGGAAGAATCTTGTGGATTTTCCGTTGATGATAAGATCGCCGGCGTCATATCTGTCAAGACCGCCCACGATATTGAGCATAGTGGTCTTTCCGCAACCCGACGGTCCGAGAATAGAGACGAACTCGTTTTCTCTGAAGCACAAGCTGACTCCGTCAAGTGCCGATACCGTTGTATCGCCCGTTTTATAGGTCTTGAAGATGTTTTTCAGTTCAAGCATTGTTTTTTCCTTTCAAAAACATAAAAACTATGATAATTTTCCACCGTAAATTATAGTACTTTTTTTTTAACTGCAAATAAAGATAATCATAAAATTGTGTGAACAATTGTGTTGAAATTATGAAAACGGCGAAGCAGTGTCAAAAAAACATTACTACGCCGTTGACTTTTTTGGTGATTTTTATGAAATCAAAATTTTACTCTGCCATAGCCTTCATTTCGGCAACGGCTTTTTGCGGGTCTGTCGCCTTGAAGATAGATGAGCCAGCCACGATAACGTTAGCACCTGCCTCTGTCAAGGTTGCAAGATTGTCAAGTCCGACTCCGCCGTCGACTTCGATGTCTATCTCGATGCCCTCGGCGTTTGCGTACTCACGAAGCTGTCGAACCTTTTCTATCGTTTCAGGTATGAGCTTCTGACCGCCAAAGCCGGGTTCGACCGTCATAACGAGGACCATATCAAGCTCCTTAAGCATAGGGAAGAGCACCTCTGCGGGAGTCTTGGGCTTTATCGAGACAGCCGCACGAGCGCCTTTAGAGCGAATATAACGCGCAACGGAGAGCGGATCGTCACAGCTCTCGTAGTGGATAGTGATGATATCCGCGCCTGCCTTCAGAAAATCGTCGATATATCTTATCGGTTCGGTTATCATAAGGTGGACGTCAAAAACTGCTGCGGTATGCTTACGCAAAGCCGATATGACCGGTGCACCGAAGCTTATATTGGGTACGAATATTCCGTCCATAACGTCGAGGTGAAGATATTCTGCACCTGCGAGCTCTACCTTTTTTACTTCGCTTGCGAGGTCAGCAAAATCTGCCGCAAGGACCGAGGGGGAAATAACTATCATAAAATCTCCTTTTGCGTTGGCAGAACTTATCTGCCGCTCATAAAATTATAGGGAAAGAAAATGTCGTGCGTGGCGGAAAAGACATTAAAGACAAGGACTCGGATAATAGATCCGCCAAGCCTTCATTTATTGTGAGGGGCCGCAGGCGTGTGCTTGCGGTCGCTCTGCTTTTATTTTTGTTGGAGCTTCTCTACGAGGCACACCGCGTGAGCTGCTATACCGAGACCCTCGCCAGAAAAGCCGAGTCCTTCCTCGGTGGTCGCCTTGATGCTTATGGTATCGAGCTCCATATCAAGCGCGAATGATATCTTTTTTCGCATCTCCTGAATATAGGGTGCGAGCTTTGGAGCTTGCGCTATTACGGTCGCGTCGATGTTTACGGGTGCATATCCGTGCGCGCAAAGCTTTGCACCGACCTTTCTGAGAAGCTCGAGGCTGTTTGCGTCCTTATACTTCTCGTCATTGTCGGGAAAAAGCTTGCCTATGTCACCGAGAGCCGCCGCTCCGAGAAGCGAATCCGAGATGGCGTGTAAAAGCACGTCTGCGTCCGAATGACCGAGCAGACCCTTCTCATAGGGTATCTCAACTCCGCCAAGGATCAGCCGTCTTCCTTCGACGAGTCTGTGAACGTCGTATCCGTGGCCTATGCGTATCATAGTTCGTCACTCTCCATAGTAATATTCCGGCGTAAGCGCTTTTCTTGCTTCGAGTATACCCTTAGCTATCGCAACGTCGTCGTAGGTGGTTATCTTTATATTGTGCGGTCCGCATTCCACGAGCCTTATCGGGTGTCCGACAAATTCAACGAGCATATTGTCGTCGGTAGCCTCAAATTTCTTTTTCTCGGCAGTCACGGCGGCGGCGCGGTAAAGATTTGCCTTGAACACCTGAGGCGTCTGCGCGAGCCACACGGTATTTCTGTCGGGTGTTGAGTCGATAAAGCCTTTTTTATCGGCTATTTTGATCGTGTCGGTAGCCCTGTGCGCCGCCGTAGCCGCCTTGTATTTATAAGCGGAATGACAGACGTCCTTTATCTGCTCGGGCGTAATAAGGCAACGCGCTCCGTCGGCGATGGCGACAAATTTAGCCTTGTCGTCGATAGCCTCAAGACCGTTCATTACCGACTGCTGACGCGAGTCTCCGCCCTTGACTATTTTGGTTACCTTGGTAAGCTCATACTTTTTGCACGCCTTTTCCCAATAGGGTATCTCGTCCTGACGGGCAACTATAACTATTTCGTGTATGCAATCCGTGTTTTCATATGCCTTGAGTGTGTGTATGAGCACGGGTGTGCCGCAGAGCTCTTGCATCTGCTTGGTGACACTGCCGCCGAAGCGCTCGGAGAGTCCTGCCGCGGCAATTATTGCGGAGGTGAAATTTTTTGGGTGGGGAGAGCCGGATATAGCTCTGAGTATCCCCGCTATTTTTTTAACGCACAAAGTGACGTCCTCCTGATCTGGTCTTTATGTATTTAACGAATATCAGAGCTTGCCTTCTTCGATATCCTTGAGCAGAGCAACTCTTGTCAGATGGTTTCCGCTGTTGGCGTATTCTGCATCCAAGAATGCGTCTACGAGATCGAGTGCAAGACCTATTCCGACTACTCTCTGACCGAAGCAGAGAACGTTAGCGTCGTTATGCTCGCGGGTAAGACGAGCAGAGAAAACGTCCGAGCAGCAAGCCGCGCGTATACCGTCAAACTTGTTTGCCGCGATGGACATACCTATTCCTGTGCCGCAGATGAGCACTCCGAGCTCACATTCGCCCGAAAGTATTTTTTTGCAAGCCGCAGCGGCGTATATGGGGTAGTGGCAGCTGTCGGTGGTATAAGTACCTACCTCAACTACCTCGTGTCCCTTGGACTTGATATGAGCTATTACGGCGTCCTTTATCTCAACGCCTGCGTGGTCGCAACCCAAAACTATTTTCATATTCGTATTTCCTTTCGAATTTTGTATCAAGTATTTCAGCTATTCTTGAGCTTTTCACGTTCCGCGCGTTCGCGCTCCGCCTGAGACGGACGCAGATAATCGACTCCAAGCTCGACGTCACTGCCGCTCTTACCTGCCGAGAGGTCACGGAACGCTACCTCTGCGACCGAGAAAGCAGATTGATGTCTGAGCCTTTCGGGAACGTAGCGGAGCGCGGTCGACTTAAAGCCTTCGGCACAGATATCGTATCCGTCGCCTGCGAGCGCGACCTCCTCGCCGTATTTCGCGAGAAGAGTGTCAAG
>SVSY01000034.1 GCA_015064065.1 Oscillospiraceae bacterium | reverse complement strand
CCTGACCTCTAGCGTGACAGGCTAGCGTTCTAACCAACTGAACTACCGGGCCGTATTGGTGGGAACAATAGGGCTCGAACCTATGACCCTCTGCTTGTAAGGCAGATGCTCTCCCAACTGAGCTATGCTCCCATAAGCTATCTTTCCGACAGCTTTACCATTATAACACAGAGATTTTTATTTGTCAATACCTTTTTTTAATTTTTTTAAAAAATTTTCTACCCCTTTCTATTCTCTTTCTATTGCTTTTTTTTGCGCTCGGTGATATAATATAAGGTGATGTATTTTCACTAATGAGGTGCTTTTTATGAGAGATCTTGATATAAATTTTTCGCTTCCAATTGAAGCACTTGAAGAAAAAACTCTTTCCTCTACCCCGATATTCGACGGAAAGGTACTCCACGTTCGCTTCGACGAGATAACTCTTCCCGACGGCAAGGTAGCAACGCGCGAATACTGCCACCACAACGGCGCAGTCTGCGTTATACCGATAACCGACGAGGGTGAGGTCATATGCGTTCGTCAATATCGCTACCCCTTCCACGAGGATCTTCTCGAGATACCTGCAGGCAAGCTCGACTCTCCCGATGAGGACCCAGACGATGCGGTTCGTCGCGAGCTCCGCGAGGAGACGGGTGCTATGGCAAAAAGCTTTACCTATCTCGGAAAATATTATCCATCGCCCGCTATCCTTGACGAATGTATCCATATGTATATGGCTGAGGGTCTTTGCTTTGGCGAGACCGAATTCGACGACGACGAGTTTATCGAGACGCTCAGAGTTCCTCTCGACAAGCTCGTAGAGCTGACGCTTGACGGCAGAATACGCGACGGAAAAACGCAGATATGTGCTCTTCGCGCGCATATGATGCTGAGCAGAAGACAAAAACAAGAATGATCGCACTCACCATCAGCGTTCTCACTATCGCAATAATCGCAGTTACCTATGTTTTCCTGGTAATGCCGCGAGTTACCGACGGCGCGGATATGGATCTGCAAAGCACCGATTACGCGTATTTCGGTCTATGGAACACAGCGATCGAAAAAGGCTCTTTAAAAGCATTTGAAAATGCAAAGGAGCTCGGCTACGGAATTACCTTTCCCGTTTTACTCACCGCCGATAAAAAGCTATCGGTAGCATCAAAGGCTGCTCCCTCGCTTTTGGAGATACTTTCACTTATTGACGGTCACGTACCGCTTATTATCGAGATACCTCCCTCAAAAAACGCAAACAGACTTTGCAAGCAGCTTTGTCTTGTGCTCGACGGATATTCGGGCGCATTTGCGATAATGTCGTCAGACGTGCACGTGCTCTCGTTTTTCAAAAAATACCGTCCGCGTTACGCTCGCGGTCAGATACTCTCGTGCCGCAGGAAAGGAGCTCGGCTTCCCTTCAAAAAAAGGCTATCCGCTTTTCTTAAACGGCATCTGTTTACAAACGTCGTTACACGCCCCGATTTTATAGTGACCGACGGCTCACTTATGCGCGAGCCTGCATTCCTGCTTGCGACCAAGCTGTTTTGCAGACGCGGATTTATAAAGAACGTAAAAAACGAGCGGCAATACGCTATCTGCCGCGAACGTGCGCTATACACTCTGTTTGAGCGTATCCGCCCACAATAAATAAAAAGGATATTTGATTATGAAAAAAGCTTATTCACCCGCAGATATACTTCTCCCCGATTTCAACAAGATAGATGCATCCAAATGGGCGGTCATCGCTTGCGATCAGTTCACGAGCGAGCCTCACTATTGGGAGAATGCAGAGCGTATAGTAGGCGACGCCCCCTCAACGCTCAGGATAATGCTGCCCGAGGTCTATCTTTCCGAAACCGCGGAGCGCATTCCAACTATAAACGCAACAATGGATACGTATCTCTGTGAGCACCTTGTCTCACACCCAAATTCTATGATATACGTTGAGCGCACCCAATCCGACGGCAATGTGCGCAGAGGAATAGTTATGGCTATCGACCTTGAGTGCTATGATTTTAAAAAGGGCGCGAATGCACTTATCCGTGCGACCGAGGCTACGGTCATTGAGCGCATACCGCCGAGAGTCGCTATCCGCCGCGATGCGAAGATCGAGCTTCCGCACGTAATGCTGCTTATTGACGACCCGAAGCGTACGGTCATAGAGTCACTCTCGAGCGAAAATTGTCCTATTGTCGCTTACGACACCGAGCTTATGCTTGGCGGAGGTCACGTCAAGGGCAGATTTTTGAGCGACGAGGCAAAGCGCACAGTATCTGCCGCACTCGATACGCTCATTACTCCCGAAGCTATGGCGGAGCGTTACGGCGACTCCTCTCTTGCTCCCCTTCTCTTTGCCGTAGGCGACGGAAACCATTCTCTTGCTACAGCAAAGACCATCTACGAGGAAATAAAGGCAAGTATAGGAGAAGAAGCCGCCGCGTCTCACCCCGCACGCTACGCACTTACAGAGGTGGTCAACATTCACGATGAGGCACTCAAATTCGAGCCGATATACCGCGTTATGTTCAACGTAGACCCCGACGACGTTCTCACAAAGCTGACCGCTTACACAGAGGCACTTTCGGGAAGTGCACAGAGTCAGACTATAGAATACCTTACTGACAAAAAGAACGGCAATATAGTAGTAGCCGCTCCCGAAAAACAGCTCACCGTCGGAACGCTTCAAGACTTCATAGACGGATACATCAAGGAAAACCCGAAAGCCGAGGTCGATTACATACACGGCGTCGAGTCTGTAAAGAGCCTTATCGGCAAGAGCTCTATAGGCTTTATCTTCTCGGGAATGAGCAAATCAGAGCTTTTCAAGACTGTAATATACGACGGCGCACTTCCGCGCAAGACCTTTTCGATGGGTCACGCAGAGGACAAGCGTTACTATCTTGAATGCAGAAGCATAACCAAATAACTTATGGAGAAAAATATGAACGATTCCTTTGAAATACTTCGTGCCGAATGTGAGGCCTGCACGCGTTGCGAGCTTCATACTACGCGAACAAACTGTGTTTTCGGCACGGGAAATGAAAACGCAGATATACTTTTCGTAGGAGAAGCACCCGGAGATAACGAGGATAAAACGGGTATTCCCTTCGTGGGACGCGCGGGTCAGCTTCTCGACCAATATCTCTACGCAGTAGATATTCCGCGAGAGAGCGTGTACATAGCAAACATTTTAAAATGCAGACCGCCCAAGAACCGCGACCCTCTTCCCGCAGAGGAGGATGCTTGCATTGATTTTTTACGCAGACAGGTAAAGCTCATAAACCCTAAGATAATAGTTTGTCTTGGAAGAATATCGGCTATGCGGCTTATCCGACCCGACTATAAGATCACCCGTGAGCACGGCGAGTGGGTACGCAAGGGTAATTTCCTCATCACAGCGGTATACCACCCCGCACTTCTTTTGCGCGATCCGCGCCGCAAGGAAGAAATGCTCGTCGATATGAAGAAGATCAAGCATGAGCTTGACCGCATAAAGAGCGAAAGGAATTAAAATTTATGGATTTTGCAGCCTTTCTGAGCACCGTTATCACGATGTTCGTTATTCTGATAGTGGGATTTATTCTCGGAAAGATGAATATTATAGACTCGGTCGCGTCAAAAAGATTTTCGGCACTTATAGTTTCTATCGCTCAGCCTGCGCTTATCATTGACTCGCTTATAAGTAAGAAATATTCTATGGAAGCGCTCAAGCTTGCGCTCATCAGTCTGGGACTTGCGTTTGCCGTGCATCTTATAATGGCACTGATAGCATATCTTGCCTGCATCAAAATAAAGGATATCAACGAGCGAAAGATAACCGAGTTTGCTATGGTATTCGGAAACATAGGCTTTCTCGGCATTCCCGTTATGGAGTCGCTTTTCCCCGATAACGGCGCATTCGTAGCATCTTTTTTCATAGTAAGCTTCAATATTCTTTTATGGATAATCGGTCTTGGGATACTTGCACGTAAACGCGACGACATCAAGCTCACACCCAAAAAGATATTTATAAATAAGGGCACGGTTCCTACGCTTATCGGCTTTGTAATATTCCTCCTCCCCGCCTTTCTGCCAAGCTTTACGCTTCACGAGGTCGTCACCTCAAGCATCGGATATATCGCATCGCTCTGCACTCCGATATCGATGCTCATAATAGGAGCGCTCCTCTCAACAAGAAGCGCAAAGCAGATATTCGGCTCGAGCAAGGTATATTATCTTTGCTTTTTCAAGCTCATTGCGATACCGCTCTTTTTCTGCTTTACGCTTAAAATACTCGGCTTTTCTGATTTCTGGGTGCTCTTTATCACCGCAGTTTCGGGAATGCCCTCGGCAACGGCTACAAGTATGTTCGCCGAGCTCTATGACACGGCTCCCGGTTTTTCCGCTCAGGGAGTCGGCACGTCAACTCTGCTCTCTGTTGCCACTATGCCTTTGGTGATACTGATAGCATCTGCCGTCATTGAGTGGAACATATCTATTTTTTGAAATTTTAAAAAAATCAAATTTTTTGTGCAAAAAGTCTTGACAAAGAGAAAGTATAGTGCTAAAATTACTTTATCAAACTAAAGGAGACAGTAAAGATGAACCGCTCTTTCGCTAACAAATACTTTTACCTTTATTTTTATTACTTTTGCGGTAATAATTGATAAAGGTGTTTTGTTGCGGGATTCGGTAAATTTACCGTCTTAAAGGTTTTATTTTAGTATTTAAAGCCTCTCGATGCTAAGCACCGAGAGGCTTTTGAATTTACGTTACCTCTCGGTCTTTCTTCGATACTAAAATACACGTCAAAAATCGCAAAGCAAAAGGAGAAAGAAAAAAATGATAGCAGTACTCAAACAAGGAACGACTGAAAAGCAACTGGAAAATCTCTCATCGTGGCTCAGAACACAAGGACTTGACGTTCATATATCGAAAGGAAGCGCCCACACTGTAGTCGGACTTATCGGTGACACGAGCAAGATCGATGAAGAGCTTCTCGAAAGCCTTGATATAGTTGACAGCGTAAAGCGCATAAGCGAGCCCTTTAAGAGCGCAAACAGAAAATTCCACCCCGACGACAGCATAATAAAGGTCGCAAATACCTCTGTCGGCGGAGATAGCTTTACTATAATCGCAGGGCCCTGCTCCGTTGAGAGCGAGGCTCAGGTAATGGAGATCGCAAAGTCGGTAAAGAGATCGGGCGCGACTATGCTCCGCGGCGGCGCTTTCAAGCCGCGCACCTCGCCCTACGACTTCCAAGGTCTTAAGGCTGACGGCATAGAAATTCTGCTTGAGGCAAAGAAAGAGACGGGACTTCCCATCGTTACCGAGATAATGAACGCGAACCACCTCCCTCTTTTCGAAAAGGTAGACGTAATTCAGGTCGGTGCGCGCAATATGCAGAATTTTGAGCTTCTCAAGGAGCTTGGCAAGACAAACAAGACCATACTTCTCAAGCGCGGTCTTGCAAACACGCTCAAGGAATTCCTTATGTCTGCCGAATACATTATGGCGGGCGGAAATGAGAATATAATCCTCTGCGAGCGCGGCATCCGCACCTTTGAGACCTACACGAGAAATACCCTCGATCTCTCTGCAGTCCCTATGCTCAAGGAGCTTACGCATCTGCCTATAATCATCGACCCTTCTCACGCTACCGGCGTTGCAAGACTTGTAAAGCCTATGGCTATGGCTGCTGCGGCGTGCGGTGCTGACGGACTTATGATCGAGGTACACAACGACCCCAAGCACGCCCTCTGCGACGGCGCTCAGTCGCTCACACCCGAGGCATTCGACGACGTTACGCGTGCAGTCCGCCGTATCCTTATGGCAGTAAAGGAGCTTTGATATGACAGTGGGTATATGCGGTCTCGGTCTTATAGGCGGATCGATGGCTAAGGCATACAAGGAGTCCGGGCACAGAGTTCTCGGTTATGATATAAACGACTCTACGCTCGGATACTGCTCCTTGGCGGGCATCACCGACGGGGTGCTCGACGAAAGCACTATAGGCGAGTGCGAGCTTTTGTTCGTGGCGCTCTACCCCGTTGCTTCCATCAAATATCTTGAGGACGTAGCACGTCTTATAAACAAGAACGCGACCGTTATCGACCTTTGCGGAACAAAGGCAAAGATCTGCGAGTGCGGCTTTGCGCTTGCCAAGCAGTACGGATTTACATTCGTTGGCGGCCACCCGATGGCAGGAACTCAATATTCGGGAATAAAATACGCGCGCGCCTCGCTCTTTAAGAACGCTCCTATGGTGCTCGTTCCGCCGATATACGACGATATTTCATTTCTTGACAAAATAAAACAGCTCCTCGCGCCCGCAGGCTTTGGTAGATTTTCTGTGACCACGGCACAAAAGCACGACGAGATGATAGCCTTTACCTCTCAGCTTGCCCACGTAGTTTCAAACGCTTACGTAAAAACGCCTACCGCGCAAAATCACAAGGGTTTTTCCGCCGGAAGCTACAAGGATATGACGAGAGTCGCGTGGCTCAACGAGAATATGTGGACAGAGCTGTTTCTCGAGAACCGCGAGCCGCTCCTCTACGAGCTTGACAATATCATAAGCTCTCTTAGCGAATACAGAGATGCTATAGCAAACGAGGACGCGGACACGCTCAGAGGACTTCTGCGCGACGGAAGAATAGCCAAGGAAAAGGTAGACGGCTGACACAAGAACAAATTTTTGCATATGATACAGTAAAGGATCTATTTATGAAAACCGTTAGAGTAAACGCTTCTTCATCATACGACGTAATAATAGGAAAAGGAATTTTAGACTCGCTCGGAGAAAAGCTTCAAAGCGCCGTCGGTGCTTGCAGACTTTGTCTTGTCACCGACGACGTCGTCGACTCTCTTTATTCAAAAAAAGCAACAGCGTCTCTTGAAGCTGCAGGATATTCCTATGAAAAATTCGTGATAGCTAACGGAGAGGCTTCTAAAAATACCGCAAACCTTATAGCTTTGCTTGAGTTTCTTGCCGAGAAGCGCTTTACGAGAAAGGACTGCATAATAGCCCTTGGCGGCGGTGTCGTAGGTGACCTTGCAGGCTTTGCCGCGGGAGTTTTTCTGCGCGGCATACGCTTCGTCCAAGTTCCCACTACCCTGCTCGCCGCAGTAGATTCGTCTGTTGGCGGAAAGACCGCTGTAGATCTCGTTGCGGGCAAAAATCTTGCAGGCGTATTCCATCAGCCCTCACTTGTGCTCTGCGACGTATCAACGCTTGACACGCTTGAACCGAGAATATTCTCCGACGGCTGTGCGGAGGTAATAAAATATGCTGTGATCAACGATCGCCCGATGTTTGACCGTCTTGGATGCGGTATAAAAAACAACGTGGAAGAGATAATTGCCGACTGCGTTACCCACAAAGCCGAGATCGTTGCGAAGGACGAATTTGACAACGGCTGCCGCCAGCTTCTCAATCTCGGACATACCGTAGGGCACGCGATAGAGCTCTGCTCAAACCTTAAGATATCGCACGGAAGTGCTGTTGCTATCGGCACCGTGCTAGTTACGAAAATGGCAGTTGCCCTTGGTATCTGCCCCGAAGAAGATCTTTATCTTATCGAAGATATGCTCAAAACAGAAGGACTTCCCACGCGATGTGATTTTAGTGCGGAGGAGCTCGCGGCACTTGCCACAGCGGACAAAAAGCGCTCGGGCGACACCATAACTCTTATCGTTCCCTACGGCATAGGAAACTGTAAACCGCTTAAAATATCGGTAAACGAGCTCGTCTCATACATCAAAAAAGGACTTTAAACAATGAACAAACGTATTTTCTGCCGCTCGGCAGAGGGTAAAATAAAATCAATAGCGTCAAAATCGGTAGCACACAGATTGCTTATCTGTGCGGCGTTTGCCGATGCTCCGACTCGGATACGCTGTGACGAGACCAATAAAGACATCGAGGCGACAGCCGCGTGTCTGTCGGCACTCGGTGCTAAGATAGAGCGCAACGAGTCCTATTACACGGTCACGCCCGTAAAGCCTTGCGACGTTATCAAGGGTGCTTCACTACCCTGCGGCGAGAGCGGCTCGACTCTGCGTTTTCTTCTGCCCGTAGCCGCGGCACTCGGAGCTGATTGCTCGTTCGAGCTTGAAGGCAGACTTCCCGACCGCCCGCTATCTCCTCTTCGCGAGGAGCTTGAAGCACACGGGATCGCTATTTCGGGTAAAAATCCTCTACAGATACGCGGAAAGCTTGTCGGAAACAGCTTTTCGATAGACGGAAACGTATCCTCGCAATTTATCAGCGGTCTGCTTTTCGCGCTGACACTCTTGGATACCGACGGCACGCTCAAGGTAAACGGAAAGCTTGGCTCTGCACCCTACGTAGACATAACGTGCGATGCGCTTTCCCTTTTCGGCGCACCCGTATCAAAGTTTGAAAACACTTATAAAACAGAAGCTCACACTCTGCTTTGCTCACCTTGCTCGATAGAGGTCGAGGGTGATTGGTCGAACGCGGCATTCCCCTTGGCGCTCGGAGCTATAGGCAAAGAGGTCGAGGTGCTCGGACTTTCAAATAAGTCGTCTCAGGGCGACAAAGCGATAGTAGATCTGCTCAGACGCTTCGGAGCTGATATCATCTACAACGACGAGAAAAATTCTTACGTTGCAAAAAGATCGGATCTGCACGGCATAGAGATCGACGCTTCTCAGATACCCGATCTCGTTCCCATACTTGCAACCGTGGCATCGGTCGCAAAGGGACGTACCATTATATACGGTGCTTCGCGTCTCAGACTTAAGGAGAGCGACAGACTCGAAAGCGTGAGTGAATTTCTCAATTCCCTCGGTGCAGACGTTACCCAAACGGACGACGGACTCATAATAAACGGAGTCGAGCAACTAAGCGGTGCAAAGATAGATTCCTTCAACGACCACCGCATCGCAATGAGTGCGGCTGTAGCCTCAGCCGTATGCGAAGGAGAGATAATACTCTCAAGAGCCGAGGCGGTAGAAAAATCCTATCCGTCATTCTGGCAGGATATGCTCGGTGTCGGAATAATATCAGAAGATATCTACTTTTGACAGAGGGACAACGCTATTGGATAAAATACATTTACAAAAGCTAAGAACGGAAAATTTTATGGCAACGGTATACGGAAAAAATTTAAAAATATCTATATACGGCGGCTCGCACGACGAGCATATCGGAGTGAATGCCGACGGTCTTCCCTGCGGATTTGAATTTGACTTAGGTGAGCTTCAAAGCTTTATGAGCCGTCGCGCACCCGGTCAAAATCTGCTTACGACACAGCGCAAAGAGCCCGACGTTCCCGAGTTTCTTGAGGGTGTCACAAAACGTGGAAAAGATCGCGCAGCTCTCAACGGCGAGCATTTTCACGCCGTGATCAGAAACACTTCTGCGCGCTCGGCAGACTACAACGGTCTTGAATTTGTTCCCCGCCCCTCGCACGCAGACTACGCGGCGAGAATGAAGTACGGTGAAGGTGTCGATCTTCGCGGCGGCGGTCATTTTTCAGGCCGCCTTACCGCCCCTATGTGCATCGTGGGCGGAATATGCCTTCAGTATCTTCGCACGCTCGGCATCGAGATAGGCGCGCACCTTTATTCTGTCGGCGGCGTCAAGGATACACCTTTCGATCTTGCAAAGGTCTCTTTTGACGATTTCTCGCTCCTTAGAGAGCGTTCGGCTTTTCCCGTTCTCGATCTTGAGGCGGGTGAGGATATGAAAGCAATTATCGACGATGCCCGCACAAACAAGGATTCTGTGGGCGGCATCGTAGAATGTGCGGTCCTCGGACTTCCGGCGGGACTTGGCGAGCATATGTTTGACGGCGTGGAAAACCGCATCTCGTCGATAGTTTTCGGCATACCCGCAGTTAAGGGCATAGAATTCGGAAACGGATTTGAGTGCGCCTCGCTTCGCGGCTCTCAAAATAACGATCCATTTTGCACCGACGGCAAAAGGATATACACCAAGACCAACAACTCCGGCGGAATTCTCGGCGGAATGAGCAGCGGTATGCCGCTCGTATTCCGTGCGGCTATGAAGCCCACTCCTTCGATATACTGCGAACAGGACAGCGTCGATATGGTTTCTATGAAGCCCGTAAAGCTTTCGATAAAGGGACGCCACGACCCCTGCGTAGTACAAAGAGCCCTTCCCGTATTTGAAGCTGCCGCGGCTATTGCCGTAGTTGATATGTTGCTTGACGAGGACGCTCCTAAGATATCTCAAATAAAAGAATAATAAAGATATTATATCAATTTACCCGAGGTATTTATGAAGCTTAACGCAAAACACACTATGGGTGCAAGCTATATAGGATACACTACACAGGCTCTTGCGATAAATTACGCGCCGTTGCTATTCATCACGTTTGAAAACAGCTACGGAATATCAATATCAAAGATAAGCCTGCTTATTGCTATCAGCTTTGTCACTCAGCTTTTGGTAGATGCCTTTGAAGCAAAGTTCTCATCTCGCTTCGATACCCGAATATCTATAATCGCAGGACATATCTGCTCGGCACTCGGACTCGTTTCATACGCTATACTGCCCGAAATATTGCCCGATGCATTCGTAGGACTCGTTATAGCCACGGTGCTTGGCGGTATCGGCGGCGGCGTGATAGAAGTGCTGATAAGCCCCATCGTAGAAGCCTGCCCCACCAAGAACAAGGCAAAGGCTATGAGCCTGCTACACTCCTTTTACTGTTGGGGAACGGCTCTCACCATTCTCATCTCTTCACTATTCTTCAGCTTCGTAGGAATTGAACGTTGGAGAAGCCTTACGTGTCTGTGGGCGCTTATCCCTATGGCAGGAGCCGTAATGTTCTCTGTAGTTCCTATCTACAAGCTTGAAGCAGACACCAAAGATCAAGAATATCTTCCAAAAAAGAATCTTTCGCGCTCACCGCTCTTCTGGGCATTCGTCGCTATGATGTTTTGTGCAGGTGCGGCTGAAATGGCAATGATACAATGGGCATCGAGCTTTGCGGAAGCAGTGCTCGGTATAGACAAGACCGCCGGAGACCTGCTCGGTCCTTTCGCTTTCGCCATTTTTATGGGCGTCACGCGCCTTGCCTATGCGTTTATGAGCAAAAAAATAAAGCTTGCCGCATTCTTTATGGTATCGGCGGCACTATGCGTGATCTCCTATCTTCTCACCGCACTCTCGCCGTATCCTCTGCTCTCGCTTGTCGGCTGTACTCTGTGCGGCATATCCGTAGCGGTGATGTGGCCCGGAACTTACAGCCTTGCGACAGAGAATATAACCTTTGGCGGAGTGCGTATGTTTGCTCTGCTTGCCCTTGCGGGCGACGTTGGCTGTGTGGTCGGACCTTCGGTGGCGGGATTTATTGCCGACGCATTCGGCAACGATCTGAGGATATCATTTATCGTATCCGCTCTCTTCCCGCTTGCCATACTTCTTCTCATCCCCTTTATACTATCCTACACCAAACGGCAAAATACAAGAAACTAAAGCTATACAAAGGACGTAAAATCTATGGAACTCAATGAGTTAAGACAACAGATAGACGAGATAGACCGCGAGCTCGTATCGCTCTTTATCCGCCGTATGAACTGCTCGGCAGAGGTTGCAGAGTATAAAAGAACTCACGGTATGCCCGTGCTTGATGCAAGCAGAGAAAGAGCTCTGCTAAATAAGATATCCGAGCTTTCGGGCGATGAGTTTGAAGAATATTCGAGAACTCTCTACTCGACCATACTTTCGCTTTCGCGCTCATATCAGCACAAACAGCTTGGCGAGACGACAGCGCTTTATAATGAGATACTGCGCGCACTCGACGAGACTCCGAAAATGTTCCCCGAGCGCGCAGATATCGCGTGTCAAGGCGTTGAGGGGGCTTATTCGCAGATAGCAGCAGAGCGTCTGTTCTCCGCACCGAATATCTCTTTCTTCTCCAGTTGGGAAGGAGTTTTCTCGGCTATAGAAGCAGGAATGTGCAAATACGGAGTTATCCCGATAGAAAACAGCACGGCGGGCTCTGTCAAAAAGGTATACGACCTTATGATCAGCCGTAATTTCAAGATAGTTCGCACGGTACGCATAAAGATAGACCACTGTCTCTTGGCAAAAAACGGCACTTCTCTCTCAGAGGTAAAGGAGATCTTCTCTCACGAGCAGGCTATAAGCCAATGTGCGTCTTTCCTTGCAACACTCGGTCCTGACGTTAAGATAACCCGAGTCGAAAACACTGCAAAAGCGGCTGAAATGGTGGCAAGGTCAGAGAGAGATGACGTAGCCTCGCTCTCTTCTCGCTCTTGTGCTGCTCAGTACGGTCTTAACGTGCTTGCCTCCGCAGTTCAGGACAACGGAAACAACCACACCCGCTTCATCTGCATCACGAACAACCTTGAAATTTATCCCGGTGCAAGCAGGACATCGCTTATGCTCGTAACTCCGCATAAGCCGGGTGCGCTTTTCAGAATACTTTCGCGCTTCAATGCCCTTGGAATAAACCTCATAAAGCTTGAGTCTCGCCCAATACCCGACAGAGATTTTGAATTTATGTTCTATTTCGACCTTGAAGCGTCCGTATATTCCCCGAAGCTTGCAGGCCTGCTCGCCGAGCTTGAGCAGGAGTGCGAGGAATTCACATATCTCGGCTCGTACTCAGAGGTGATATAGTGAAAACAGGTTATTCACATCTTAAATGCGGTCTTATCGGCAGAAAGCTCTCGCATAGCTTCTCAAAGCCCATACATAACGCGCTTGCCGACTACGACTTCGCGATGTGTGAGCTCGAACCCGAACAGGTCGAGAATTTTGTAAAAAACGGCGAGCTTGACGCGTTTTGCATAACTATTCCCTACAAAAAAGACGTTATGCCCTTTCTTGACGAGATATCTCCCGAGGCAAAGGCTATAGGAGCGGTCAACGTGGTAGTACGAAGGAACGGAAAGCGTTACGGCTACAATACCGACTATTTCGGCTTTGATTATATGGTGCGCCGCGCAAATATAGACGTCAAGGGCAAAAAAGCCGTAGTATTTGGCGCGGGCGGAGCTTCGGCAACCGTTTGCGCGCTCTTGAGAGACAAGGGCGTGCGCGAACTCGTCTGCCTCGGCTCTGCAGACAACACGCCCGAAAATTCTATGGCAAACGCAGATGCAGAGATCATCGTAAACGCGACTCCCGTAGGTATGTATCCAAAAAACAACGTCTCGCCCACCTCTCTTTCCTATTTTCCTAAGTGCGAGGCGGTGTTTGACCTTATATACAATCCCGCGCGTACGGCTCTTATGATAGAAGCAGAGGAGCGCGGCATTCCCGCTCTCAACGGACTTTCTATGCTCGTAGCTCAAGCGGCTCGCGCATTTGAGCATTTTACGGGTGATCCTTACGAGGACGGAATTATTGAGAACATAGTTGCAGACCTTTCTGCAGACACGCAAAACCTTATTCTCATAGGAATGCCCGGTTGCGGAAAAAGCACGGTGGGAAGGCTCTCTGCAGAGCAGCTCGGACGCGAATTTCTCGATGCCGACGTAGAATTTACAAAGATCCACGGGATCACGCCCGCAGATGCGATAAAAGAGCTCGGTGAGGAAAAATTCAGACTTATGGAAACAGAGACTCTCGCAGAGCTCTCCAAACTCAGCGGCAAGGTAATAGCCACGGGCGGCGGCGCAGTCACAAAGGAAAGAAATTATCCCCTGCTCCACCAGAACGGCGTTATAGTATTCCTTGAGCGTGAGCTTGACAAGCTCGCAACCGAAGGACGCCCCATATCGCAGAGCACTAACGTAAAGGAGCTATACGCAAAACGTATATCCGCATACGAAAGATTTGCCGATATTAAAGTACGGAGCACCGAAATACCTTCCAAGACCGCAGAGCTTATCTGCACAGAATTCAAAAAAGCTTTCAAAGGATGATCGAACTATGAAAATTCTTGTTATAAACGGACCTAACCTCAATATGCTCGGAATTCGCGAGCCCGATATATACGGCAAGCAGGATTTTGCCTCGCTTGAGAAGTATATCCGCGACTGTGCAAGCGAGCTCTCGCTTTCTGTCTCTCTTTTCCAATCAAACCACGAGGGAGAGATAGTCGACGTTATACAGTCGGCTTACGGAGTCTACGACGGAATAGTAATAAATCCCGCGGCATACACTCACACAAGCGTTGCTATTCTTGACGCGCTCAAGGCTGTTGGAATACCTACCGTCGAGGTGCATCTTTCCGACATATCCACGCGCGAGGCGTTCAGACAGCATTCGTACGTTTCTCTCGTCGCTAAGAAGACCATCTGCGGTCTCGGCTTTGAAGGCTACCGCAAGGCTCTTGAATTTTTTGCTTAAGCTATGCAGAAGAGATTTCTTATTATCGAAAACGGCATCAGACTTCTCGGTTTTCCCCTTGAGCTCACACCGACCGAGACCCGTCTGCTGAGCGCGATAGCCGAAAACGAGCGTATGAGTGTCGATGAATTGGCGCTCTTGCTCAACGAGGGCGTAAAAAGAGGAAACGTTGCGGTACACATAAACGCGATAAATCGAAAGGCTGAGGCGATAAGCCACAGAAAGCTCGTCGTTTTCACAAAGAACGCTTATGAAATAAACAAGTATATGTAAGGGTATAAAATGAAGCAGAATTACAGTATCTGTCTTGAAAATACAATAAAGGACTTGTGCGAGAAAAAGGAGCGCAAAACGCTTCTGCTCCACGCTTGCTGTGCTCCCTGCTCGAGCTACGTACTTGAGTATCTGTCGCAGTATTTTGATATAACGCTCTTTTTCTTCAATCCGAATATCGCACCCGAAGAAGAATACCGCTTCAGAGAGCAGGAACTTCGTCGGCTTATCGGCGATATGCCGCTTCCAAGCAAGGTAAAGCTTCTGTCGGGCAGATATGACCCAAATGAGTTTTATGAAATTGCACGAGGAAAAGAGGAGCTTGACGAGGGAGGCGCAAGATGCTATGACTGCTATAGACTTCGTCTTCGCGAAACCGCGCAAAAGGCAAAGGAGCTCGGATTTGACTATTTTTGCACCACGCTGTCAATCAGCCCCTACAAAAACGCAGAGTGGCTTAATTCTATAGGCGCGGAGCTTGCGGAAGAATTCGATGTTCGTTACTTATTTTCAGACTTTAAAAAGAAAAACGGATATAAACGCTCCTGTGAGCTATCAGAGCTCTATTCGCTCTACCGTCAGGACTACTGCGGCTGTGAGTTTTCTAAAAAAGCCGCGGAGAAACGAAAAAACAATGATATATAAGACAACCGCCGCAACTGACGTTGCGGCGGTCTTTATATTAGGGCTGCTTATATTTTAATTTTTTATATGCTCCGGGAGTTATTCCGTATATGCGTTTAAAGGCTCTTATAGCGCTGCTCTCATCACTGTAACCAAGCATTTCGGCGATCTGTGCCAAAGATATATTAGCGTCGTCAAAGAGCTTTACGAACCTTTGCATCCTTATCCCTTCGCTATACTCTTTATAAGATATACCCAATTCACTATGAAATTTTCTGCTGAAATGCTCGGGAGAATATCCAAATATCCTGGATACGCTCTTAAGAGATATGTCCTTATCTGAATTGAGATATTTGCAAACCTGTTTTACAAATTCTGTTTTACTGACAATGGGGACACTGTCATTACAGTGCTCAATAATAATACCGCATAAAGCAAAGAGCATTCCCGATAATATCAATTGCTCACCTGTATGCACAGTATTTACGTGCTTATAAATAATATCAAAGATATCCCGTATTCTTCGATCGGATATTTCGGTAACCGTTGATCTTAAGCTCGAAAGCATGACTTCGCGCTCCCCGAAATATTCTCCGACAAATTGCAGTACGTCGATCTCACACCCATCTTCCGAAGTAGCGACAGTAGTATGTACGTCGCGCGGGCAAATAATCGTTATACTTTCGGGAACAAATGAAAATTTTTTTGAATTTATATACTGTTCGCCACATCCCCGCTTAACGTACAATATTTCGTAAGAATTATGCCAATGCGGTCTTGCCATAATTTTCGGCTCTCCGACTATATTTTTAAAGCATCTTATACTGCTTTGCGAAAGACTCGGTGATTCCTTCTCATGATATGCTTTCATTACTATCCTCAAAAATCAAGTTTTGTATATATTATATCATATTTTATCATTGAAAGTCAAGTTTTATTATGATATTATATATTCACCTTATTAAACACAGGGAGAGCACCAATGATCGACGGTATTTTAAAAAGACAACCCGATTTTGACAATAATCTTCTCAAAATATTAAATGGCGGCAGACCTGACCGAGCGACCATTTTTGAATTGTTCTTCTCCGGCAAGCATATCAACTATCTTTCACAGATAGAATGTCCCGGAAACACACCTACCGATCAATTGCGAGTAACTATAAGTGCTATGACCTCCGCAGGATATGATCACGCGGCTTGTTATGCCTCACAGATAACGTTCAAGGGTATGGAACGCGAGCGAAATAAAACAATGTCACTCAACGGTCATTCTATAATTTACGATTACGAATCCTTTGAAAAATATATTTGGCCCGATATGAGCGAGCAGGATTATTCTCGTCTGGAAAAGATAAAGCCTTATCTTCCCGAAGGAATGAAGCTCATAGTCTTAGGTCCGGGAGGAGTAATAGAAAACGCCATGAAGCTCGTTGGGTACGATAATCTTTGTTTTATGCTATACGAAGAACCTGACCTGGTAAAAGAGATATTTGATAACATAGGCTCAAGGCTCGTTGAATACTACGAAAATGCAGCAGGTGCGGATACCGTCGGTGCTATAGCCTCTAATGACGACTGGGGATTTAACACTCAAACCTTTTTAAGCCCTGAAGATATGAGAAAATATGTTTTCCCGTGGCACAAGCGGATAGTTGAAGCGGCACATAAGCACGGAAAGCCTGCTCTACTCCACTCGTGCGGATATTACAATGACATAATCGGAGACATAATCAACGACATGCAATATGATGGACGCCATTCATACGAAGATAATATAACTCCGGTTGAGCAAGCATACGAGGATCTAAACGGTAAAATTGCAATTCTCGGCGGAATAGATATAAACTTTCTCGCTACACGATCTCCGTCGGAAGTTTACGAGCGTTGCCGCTTAATGCTCGAACGCACGTGGGATCGCGGTGGATATGCTTTAGGTAGCGGAAATAGCATCGCAGATTATATTCCGATTGAAAATTACGTAGCTATGATTCGCAGCGCACACGAGTTTAGCAGATAATTCATCATTATGTACCAAGCATCCGACCTGTCGGTCGAAGGGGCTCTGCGTCGGTTTATATCTGGACTTGAACCCAAGCTTGCCGCGCATAATAAGATATAAGCAGAAGTGTAGTGCTACGCGTCAAGCATCCGACCTGTCGGTCGAAGGGGCTCTGCGTCGGTTTATTACATAAAACAATAAAGGATAGGCGATTGCCTATCCTTTATTGTTTGGTGCGAGAAACGGGACTTGAACCCAAGCTTGTCGCGCATAATAAGATATAAGCCACAGTAAAGCTGCACGCGCCAAGCATCCGACCTGTCGGTCGAAGGGGCTCTGCGTCGGTTTATTACATAAAACAATAGAGGATAGGCTGAAGCCTATCCTCTATTGTTTGGTGCGAGAAACGGGACTTGAACCCGTACAGTGTGAACTACACGCCCCTCAAACGTGCGCGTCTGCCAGTTCCGCCACTCTCGCATAAAAGTTTTCAAATATGATGTTTTCGTCTTGAGGGGGGTTGTTTTTCGCAACATTGGTATTATACTACAAAATCTTTGAATTGTCAATAGGTTTTTTAAATTTTTTCAAAAAAATATTGAAAAAATACTGTATGTGTTGTATAATATTCTTGTTTGGAAACGAGGTGATACTATGCACGGAAATAACGGCTTTTGTCAGGTAGCGTTTATGCGCTGTGACAGCGCTTTTGAGTGCGGAGCTGAAGCTATATCAGCTCTTCCCTTTGGCGAATGTGAAAAGCAGCGTTTGGCAAAAATAAAAAACGATTCTGCCAGAAGAAATTCTCTTTACGCCCTTCTCTGCCTCGAGTCTCTTCTGCGCGGGCGCGGCATAGATGCGTCATCGGCAGACCTTACGATAGTCCGCAGCGAAAACGGCAAGCCTCACTTCTCGTCTCTTCCACTTCATTTCAGCATAAGTCACTCAAAAGATCTTTGCGCCGTCGCTCTTTCCGATTCAAGCGTTGGTATCGACGTCGAATTTGCGAACACGGGCAAGGATATATTGACAATATCAGAGCGTTTTTTTGCCCCCGAGGAGCATTTGAAAATATCTCAATGCGACTCTCCCGAAGAAGAATTTCTTATCACTTGGACAAAAAAAGAAGCTCTTGCAAAGCTCTCGGGGCTCGGACTTTCCTCTATATGCTCACGCAAATTACCGCAGAGCTCCGCATATAATTTCAAATGCTACCGTATCGAGCTCGAAGGACGGACAGCTTATCTTTCACTCTGCTCCGAGCGCGAGATCGGCAAGCTTGAATACGATAAACACAAGGAGATGACCCTTTATGAAATACAGAATTGAACACGACTCTATGGGCGAGGTACAGGTTGAAGCCTCTCGCTTCTGGGGTGCACAGACCCAACGCAGTCTTGAAAATTTCAAGATAGGCGTAGGACACGAGCATATGCCCGAGGAGCTGATCCACGCGTTCGGTATCCTTAAGCTTGCCGCAGCAAGAGCCAATGCAGAGCTTTGCCCCGAGCGAATGAGTGCTGAAAAGCTTGATGCTATATCCTCTGCCTGCGAAAAGATAATTTCGGGCGAGCTTGACGAGCATTTTCCGCTCGTCGTATGGCAGACGGGCTCGGGCACTCAATCGAATATGAACGCCAACGAGGTCATCGCAAATTACGGCAACTCGCTCGTCGGCAAAACGCTTCTCCACCCCAATGACGACGTAAATATGTCGCAATCCTCCAACGACACCTTCCCCACCGCCATGCACGTATCGGCTCTGATATCTATAAAAGAGCGCGTGCTCCCTGCGCTCGATCTGCTTATAGACGAGCTTTTGCGGCTTGAGCGCGAAAACGAAGGTATCGTCAAGAGCGGACGCACGCATCTTCAGGACGCTACGCCTATAAGCTTCTCGGGTGAGATATCGGGCTGGCGCTCCTCACTTGAAAAGGACAGAAAAATGATAAAGCTTGCCTCCGCGGAGCTCTGCACTCTCGCGCTCGGCGGAACTGCCGTCGGCACAGGTCTCAACGCACCAAAAGGCTTTGACACACTCGTAGCCAAGAAGATGTCTGAGATAACCTCGTTGCCCTTCATTACCGACGACAACAAATACCATTCGCTCACCTCAAAAGACGAGCTCGTATTTGCACACGGCGCGCTCAAAGCACTCGCTTCTGACCTTTGGAAGATAGCAAACGACGTGCGTTGGCTCGCATCGGGACCACGCTGCGGTCTTGGCGAGATAACTATTCCCGAGAACGAGCCCGGCTCGTCGATAATGCCGGGAAAGGTAAATCCCACGCAATGCGAGGCTTTGACTATGGTCGCTCTTCAGGTCATAGCAAACGACACCGCGGTCGGAATGGCGGCGTCTCAAGGCAACTTTGAGCTCAACGTATTTATGCCCGTCTGCGCCTACAATTTTCTGCAATCCTGCCGTCTCTTAGCCGATGCTATGGAGTCCTTCAGAGCGAACTGCGTATACGGAATCAAGGCAAACCGCGAGCGTATGCACGACAATCTTCACAACTCTCTTATGCTCGTTACAGCACTCAATTCTTATATCGGATATGAGAATGCGGCAAAGGTAGCAAAGCTCGCTTACAGCGAAAATATAAGCCTTAAAGATGCAACTCTTAAACTCGGTCTTATGGACGAAGAAAAATTCGACGAGGTATTCCACCCCGAAGAAATGATATAACGGTGATACGATGGACGTAAAAAAGGAATCTTTAAAAAAACACTACGAATGGAACGGTAAGATCGAAATAATCTCGCGATGTCCCATAAATAACAGACAGGACCTCTCGCTTGCATACACTCCGGGTGTTGCCGAGCCATGCCTTGAAATACAGAAGGATATTAACAAATCATACGAGCTCACTCGCCGTAACAATCTCGTTGCGGTGGTGACCGACGGAACTGCGGTGCTCGGACTTGGCGATATAGGCGCTGAGGCGGGAATGCCCGTAATGGAGGGCAAGTGCGTTCTTTTCAAGAGC
>SVSY01000033.1 GCA_015064065.1 Oscillospiraceae bacterium | reverse complement strand
ACATAAAACCGCATAGTAGATCCCGAAAATCGTCTTGACGATTTTCGCTTTTGTGCGGAGTCGCTATATTACCGCTCCTCCTTCCAAAAGTTCGACTACGCTCAGGATGACCAACAGAATGTTTGTTTTACGAATGTGCGTAGCCGTACGTGCCTATATAATTTATTTGCGACATCGGACCGTCGAGGACGCCGGTCCCTACAATTTGTGGGTGGTCGTTTGTAAGTGCGTAGCCGTGAGTGCCTATATAATTTATTTGCGACATCGGGAGGAGCAATATGCTTCGCTTTGCTCAGCGTCAAGTTCGCTTCGCGAACGTTGCCCCTCCCCTACCGAGAATGTGGGAATTTGTTTCAAAGATAATAGCCGTACAAACGTATAATTAAAACAAAAAAGAGTTTTTGGTACCGATGAGGTGTCCAAAAACTCTTCCTTAGAAAAATTACTCTTTATGCCATTAAATCCGCATAAACCAACCTTGATGTTTTCAAAAAAACTTCTTTTGCAGGAAGTTCTTTTGGTTCTTTTCTTTCAAGAAAAGAACAGAAAAACCCTAACACAAACTAACTACCACAAAGAAAGGAGCGAGTATGACGATAGAGATACCCGAATACGCAAGAGCCGTATGCGAGCGTTTAGAGCAGAGCGGCGAAGAAGCGTATATAGTCGGCGGCAGTTTACGCGACTCGCTTCTATGCAAAAGTGCGAGTGACTACGACGTTGCGACCTCGGCGCTTCCCGAACGAATGGTAGAGATATTCAAGGACTATCGGGTCATCGCCACGGGTCTTAAGCACGGAACGCTGACCGTGATGTCCGAGGGCAAGCCGATAGAGGTGACCACGTTCAGAGTTGACGGCGGATACAGCGATTCGCGCCACCCCGACAGCGTCAGCTTCACGCGCACGATAGAAGAGGACCTTGCACGCAGAGATTTTACGGTCAATGCGATGGCATACAACGAAAAGAGAGGACTCGTCGACCTTTTTGGCGGCAGAGGCGACCTTCAAAACGGAATCATACGGGCGGTCGGAGAGCCCGAGCGCAGATTTGGCGAGGACGCGCTGAGGATAATGCGCGCGTTCAGATTTTCCGCCCAGCTCGATTTTGAAATAGAAAAGGAAACGCTCGCGGCGGCGAGCGAGTGCCGAGGGGGACTTGCGAGGATAGCAAGAGAGAGGATAGCAAGCGAGCTTTTTAAGCTTCTTTCTTCAAAATCGCCCGAAAAAGCACTCGCAAAGATGTGTGAGACAGGCGTTGCGGAATACGTTTTTTGCTCGTATCTGCCCGAGAGCGAGCTTATCGCGCTTCTGCCTCAAATGCCAAACGATCCTGCCGCGCGGCTCGGACTTCTGCTCTGCAACGCGGGAGGCGATAAGGCGAGAGAGATAGTAGGCTCTCTGCGTTGCTCGAATAAGCAGAGAAGCGTAGCTCTTGCCGTAGCAGAGCATTCCTCGCGGTGTATTGAAACACAGCGCGACTGCTCGCATCTGCGCGCAGAGCTCGGTGAGCGTGCCGAGGCGGTGATGTGCGCGTCGGTACTTCGCGGATACACTCACAAGGACGCGCTGAGATTTCTCGAGAGCGACAGCGCGCCGCACTCGATAGCGGAGCTTGCCGTTGGCGGCAACGACCTATCCAAGCTTGGATTTGACGGAAGAGAGATAGGCAAAACGCTTGCGTATCTGCTTGAGTGTGCAATAGATCAGCCCGCGCTCAACACGCGCGAGTCTCTTTTAGAGCTTGCAAGGAAAAAATACAAGGAAAAAGGGGAATAAAAATGCCCGAAAACGATACAATTATGAATGAGGAATTCGTCGAGCTCGACACGCTTGAGACGCTCAAGAGCACGGCGGGAAAGATAATGGCGGTGGACTTTGGCGACACGCGCACGGGTCTTGCCGTGTCCGACGGCTCGCGCTTTTTGGCGTCGGGAATAGGCTACGTCTCGCCCGGCGGAATAGAAAAGACAGCCGAAGCCGTCTCTGCGGAGGCAAAGGAGCAGAGAGTGGCGGCGATAGTCGTCGGTCTGCCTGTGAATATGGACGGCACTCAGGGCTCGCGTGCCGAGCGATGCAAGAAATTTGCAAGAATGCTCAAGGAGCAGACGGGTCTTTGCGTGACTACCTTCGACGAGCGAATGACGACGATGACGGCATCGCGCTATCTCAACGAGACCAACACGCGAGGAAAGAAACGCAAGGGCGTAATAGATACGCTATCGGCGCAGATAATCTTGCAGAACTGTCTCGACCGACTTAAATATATGAACTGAGGTGAATTATGAATAGTGCAAAGGTAAAAACGCCTCGCAACTGCGAGAGCTGTGAGTTTTACGATTACGACGAGGAGCTTGACGCGTACGTTTGCGATATGCGGCTCGACGAGGACGAAATGGCAGATTTTCTCGGCAGAAATACGGGAAGCTGTCCTTATTACAGATTTTACGACGAGTATAAGAGCGTACACAAGCAGATATAAGCGAATATAAGGAGAGATATGAGCGAAAAAACGATGATGCAGACCTCAAGTCTGTACGATTACCTCAATTGGCGAGGGGATCTTTCATTTGAAAACGTACCGTTCGGCGAAGTTGACAGCCTTATTCTGTCGATGCTGGCTTATATAGATTACACGGGTCTTGTACCCGACGAGCTGAATCCTTCAAAGAAGCCGCCCGTGCTTCTTTCGGTAACGAAGGAGTTTTTGCGCGCGCAGAACGGCTCGATACCCAATATGGGCTTGATAATACCCAAGGAAACGATAACGCTGCTCGCACGCACGGCAAAGACCGCGCGCTTTGGGCTGACACGTCCGTTTGCCTACGTCAACAAGATATGCGACGAGTCGCAAAAGCAGTTTTCCGCGATAAGCTTTTTGCTTACGAACGGAGACGTATTCGTTGCCTTCCGCGGAACAGACGACACGCTGGTCGGTTGGAAGGAAAATTTCAATATGAGCTTTATGAGCCCCGTGCCCTCGCAAAAGGAGGCGGTGGAGTATCTTGAATATATAGCAAAGAACACGTCGGGCGATATAGTGCTCGGCGGACACAGCAAGGGAGGAAATCTTGCCGTTTATGCGGCGGTCAAGGCGAGCAAGGAGACGCAGGCTCGCGTAAAAGCGGTCTACAGCAACGACGCGCCGGGATTTGATACCGAGTTTATCGGCGGCGAGGATTACCGTGCTCTAAAGGAGCGCATACACACCTTCGTGCCTCAATCCTCGGTCGTGGGAATGCTTCTCGAGCACGAGGAGAGCTACACGGTAGTCAAGAGCCGCTCGTCAGGACTTTTTCAGCACAACGGCTTTAGCTGGGAGGTAATGGGGGGAAGCTTTGTCAATCTCGACGACGTCAGCGAGGAGAGTAAGCTTATCGACCGCTCGATAAAGAGTTGGCTTGCCGAAATGCCGCCTGAGGAGCGTGCCGCTGTGATAGATTCGCTTTACGAGGCTCTCGCGGCTACGAATGCAAAGACGCTGACCGATCTGAGTCAGGACAAGATAAAGATAGTCAAGGCTTGGAATTCTATGGACAACGACGCGCGCAATCAGGTTCGCAGGTGCATAAATATAGTTTTCGGCAAGAAGAAGCAACAAAAGGAAGTAAAAGAGATCAAGGAGTAAGTGACAATGAAAAAGGAAGTTAAAACCGAGGACGGCAAGCTCTGTCCGATAAGCCGCCACACGCCCAAAAGCTTTGCCGTGGCACTCGTGCTCGGCATTATAATCGGGCTTGCGGTGATAGTTCCGGGTGTCAGCGGCTCGACTGTCGCTATAATGTTCGGAATGTATACCGCTCTGCTTTACGCGATAGGCAACATTCTCGGCGATTTCAAACGCTGTCTTGCTTATCTTTTGCCCATCGGTATCGGTGCGGTAGTCGGCTTTGTCGGCGGATTTTTGGTAATACAGCGCGTATTCGGAGAATATATGTTCATCGTCGTTTGCCTTTTTGCAGGTCTTATGTGCGGAGCAGTTCCCGCGCTTACTGCCGAGCTTTCGGGCGAGAAGAAAAGCGCGCCGAGGCTCTTGCTGACCTTCGTGGGAGTATTGATACCTCTTGCTGTTGGCGGACTGTCTATTTTACTTGAGAGTGGAGCAGATAATTCTGCGGCAACCTTTACGTCATTTCCCGTGTATCTTTTTTTGCTCTACGTGCCGCTCGGCGCGATAGTTTCTGCAACTCAGATAATACCCGGACTCAGCGCGACCGCGATACTTATGGCGTGCGGTCAGTTTGCGCCGATACTTAACAGCTTGCACCTCGACTACATTCTCGAAAATCCGATAGTGCTCTTGCTCTATTTCTGCATCGGCGGCGGATTTTTGACGGGACTCGTGCTCATCTCGCGCGGCTTCTCGAAGATAATTGAAAAGCATCGCGCACCTACCTTTTTCCTCGTGGTCGGTCTTTCGCTCGGCTCGATACTCTCGATGTTCTTAAATCCTGATATGTGGACCGTTTATACCGATTGGTCGGCAGGCGCAAGCCCCGTGCTCGACCTCGCGATAGGTATCCCGCTTCTCATAGTCGGTTTTGTCGCTTCTCTCGCTCTTACGCGTTATGAGTTGAAGAAGAGAGGATAGTTTATTTATCGTATTTTTTCTGTTCTTTTCTTTCGAGAAAAGAACCAAAAGAACTTGCTGCAAGGGAATTTTTTTGGAACATCAAGGTTGGTTTATGCGGATAAGAGTTTATAATGAGTAATTTTTCTAAGGAAGAGTTTTTGGACACCTCATCGGTACCAAAAACTCTTTTTTTATTTTAATTGTATCTTTGTGCGGCTGTTATCTTTGAAACAAATTCCCACATTTTCGGTAGGGGAGGGGTCAATGTTTGCGAAGCAAACTTGACGTTGAGCGGAGCGAAACATATTGCTCCTCCCGATGTTGCGAACAAATTACATAGGTATTTACGGCTACCATCTTTGAAACAAATTCCTACAAACCTGTAGGGACCGGCGTCCTCGACGGTCCGATGTCGCAAATAAATTATATAAGCACGTACGGCTACGCACTTACAAACGACCACTCACAAATCTGTAGGGACAGGCGTCCTCGACTGTCCGATGTCATAATGATTTTTAAAATGCATAAAGCGTCTATTGTTTAAAAAACATCATAGCCGTTAACTAAATAAAATTTCATTATGCGGCTCGGACAGTCGAGGACGCCTGTCCCTACGATCAATGATAAAAGCCGCAAAAAAGTTTTCGTCCACCTTTTTCAAAAGGTGGCGGGGGTGGAGGGGAGAGTAGCCCTTCCATAACGGTGTTTCTCTTTTCACCATTTGCGTTGCGCGCGTTTCTAAAACCTAAAATATTTTTTCGTCTTTACTTTTTTTCGCTTTTGTGCTATAATCTTAAGCAGATATCGAAAAAGAGGCGTACTATGAGCAACAGACAATGGTTTTTGAAGGGAATGAAGGCAGGAATACCCATCGCGATGGGTTATTTTGCCGTTGCTATCGCGCTTGGCATCAACGCGGTCGGTGCGGGTATCAGTGCGCTTCAAGCCGCGCTCGCAAGCTTGCTCAACAATGCTTCTGCAGGAGAATATATCGCCTTTACGCTTATTGCCGCTCAGGCGTCGTATGCCGAGCTTATCGCGATGGAGGCTGTTGCGAACTCGCGCTATCTGCTTATGTCTGCCGCCCTTTCTCAAAAGCTTGAGAAGAGTACGTCTACCTTCAAGCGTCTGCTTCTCGGCTTTACAGTTACCGACGAGATATTCGGCGTATCTATGATGCAGGAAGGCTTTCTGAGTCCGTATTTTACATATGGAGCGTTCGCAGTCGCTACGGCGGGGTGGACGGGAGGAACACTTTTCGGCGCGCTTATGGGCAATATTTTGCCGTCCGCGATAGTAGCCGCGCTTGGCGTGGGACTTTACGGAATGTTCATTTCGGTCTTTATCCCCGAGGCGAAGAAAAATAAGATAGTAGCCGCGCTCGTGCTCGTCAGCTTCATTCTCTCGGCGGCGTTTGAATATCTTCCTTATATCAGCAGACTCTCGGGCGGTCTTCGTATAATCATACTGACCGTGGTTATCTCGCTCGGTGCGGCGATACTCTTTCCCATAAAGGAGGACGAGCGCGATGCATAGTCCTTATATCTACATTTTATGTATGGCGGCTGTCACGTATCTTATACGCGTGCTTCCGCTGACACTTATCCGCAAGCCTATAAAGAATAAGATAATACGCTCGTTTTTGTATTACGTGCCCTACGTTACGCTTGCCGTGATGACCTTTCCCGCAATGATACAGGCGACCGAGTTTTCGATAGCCGGCGCGATAGCTCTCGTTGCGGCGATACTGCTCGCGTATTTCGGCAAGGGGCTCTTGTTCGTTGCCGTCTCGTCTTGCGCGGTGGTGTTTGTCGTAGAGCTTATTATCAGGTTGTTATAAAGGAAAAGGGGCTGTCACATTTGGCAAGACCGAAAAAGTCCATAAAAATAGAAAACAGAGCCTGAGGGCTCTGTTTTCTACATTAGACTGTCTCATTTAGAGTTTTTTTGTTTGTGAGACAGCTTTTTGTTTTATTTTTCGGACTTTTTCGGTCTTGCCAAATGTGACAGCCCCTCCGTGTACAATTTCGGGGCTATCTCAAATTTGCATTTGAGACAGCCCCTTTTTTTAATCTCTGTCAACGAGTCTTATTTCGCCGCTGGCGGAATTTATCCAGAATTCATATTCCTCGCCCTTGTATTCGATTTCAACGTCGTATTCAAAAAACACCTTTGAAAATCCGTGGTGAAGTGCGAGGTCGGTATCTACTTCGATCACTCTAATATCGTTAAGGTCTATGCCCTCGTGGGTGTTGTGCATCCATTTTTTCACCAGCTCGATAGCTTCATCGCGGTCGCACACCGAGCGGTTGCTTGCCTTGATCGCGGCGAAGCCGTAAAAGCTTCCGATACCGATAGCTATGAGGAGGATTAGCGAGATAGTTGCGATGAGTGCCACGCGGCGTTTGGTGTGGCGCATAAATCCGAGCACCGATTTTTTTACCTGCTCCTCTTTTGCAGGCTCGATAACGCGTTTGCCGTCCTGTTCATCTATTATTGCCGCAAGTCTGCGCGCCTTGGCTATTTCGGCTTCTACGTATTCGCATTCCTCGTCGGTCGCGTTGCCGTTTTTGTATTTTTCATAAAGTTCGTCAAAATTCAAAATTTTCACCACCTATCCTTCAAGTATTTCTTTGAGCTTAATGCGTGCTCTGCAAAGCGTGGTCTTTACCATAGCTTCACTTTTTGAGACGATCTGCGATATTTCACGGATCGACAGATTTTCAAAGTAGAACAGCGTAATAATTTCGTTTTCGAGCTTCGGAAGAAGCGAGATCGCTCGGTAGAGCGCGCGATACTCCTCGTCCTTGATTATCTTGTCGAGAACTCGGCCGTCCTCGTCTTCAAGATTTTCGTGAAGCTCAACGTTTCTTTTTCTTTTGCGCAGATGCGACAGATGTTCGTTTCGAAGTACGGCAAAGAGCCACGCGCGAAAGGAGATTATTGAATCATCTGCGCTTTGCAAAGCTTTAAAAAATGCTACTGAAACAAGCTCTTCGGCAAGGTGTCTGTCCCGACATAGCGAGAGAGCGTACAGTAAAGCACCGTTGTAATGCTCGGCAAACATTTTTTCGAGTAGATCGGGTCTCACTGCAGTCTCTCACCTCCAATCAGTAAAGAGTCGGAAAATATGTCAATCTCTTTCTTTTTCTACTTCGAGAATTTCTCCTGTTTGGGCATCTATCTCGTAATCGTATTCGTAGCCGTCAGCGAAAAATTCGATCTCGTAAATGGTTTTTCCATTCTTAATATCGGGTTCTGCAAAAAGCTTTGTTACATTGTCTTTGCTCAGTCCCGCGTGTGCCAACGATGCCTGCTTTGCGGCGTCCTCGCCGATGTACGCGCCGACAGTTCCGTCTGCTTTGCCCTCGGTCTTAAGGTTTATTACGGCAGACGTGAGAGCGTTGATGGTGTATTCATATTCAACACCGCTCGCGATAAAGTCGACCTCATACACGGCAGTGCCTTTTTTTATGCTCCATTTCGTCTTCTCGAAGAGGACGTTTGCGCGGTCAAGTCCCGCGTGCGCGAGAGCCGCAGCCTCTGCCGCTTCGGGAGTGATATATTTCGCAGAGTCCTGCGTGTTGCCGCTTGGCTTTAATATAGTCTTGTCGTCAACGTCCTTTTTGAACAGTGAAGCATCAATGGCATCTATCTCATATTCATATTTGTGGGTAGAGGTTCTGAACTCAAGGTCGTAGAGGTATTTTCCGTGCGCGTAATCCATTTCATATTCAAAAGCGATAACGTCAGCCTCGGTTATATTCGCGTCGGTGAAGGCTACTTGCTTTGCTGCCTCGAGCGATACGTATTGGGAGTTTGAAGCCGAGATCGGCTTTGGTATGTCCTTTGGATCGACTTCCTGATCATTTACGGTTATCTTCAACAGGTCGCCCTTGTTGGCATCCACGCGATAGCGATAGAGTACTCCGTCAACAAGTATCTCAACGTCGTAGCAGGGATGCGCGGAATTTAGGTTTTCGGTTACTACGGTGTAGGTCGTGTCGTCCTTGGTTACACCGATGCTTGAAAGAGCAACGGCACTTGCGTCAGCTCGTGTGATAGAATAATTCTGCTTGGCAGCTTCGGGAAGATCTGCTTGGGAGCAACCCGTAAGCAGCAGAAGCGAAAGTATAGCAGATGATGCGAGTACGATAAGTTTCTTCATTAGGTCAAGCCTCCTTGTAAATTTTTGTCGTCCGGTTTTGGACGTCTGTACCTATAAGACGCGCGAGAATTAAAAAGGTTACAAAAAATTTAAAAAATTTATCAAAAAGCTTTCCTTTAAGAATATTTTATACTTTTTTGCGCCTTTTGTCAAGAAAAAAGTTGTTTACAACAAAGTGATTGTATGCTATAATAAAAACGTAAACTTTTTAAAGGAGTGCTTTTATGAAAAAACGTTTTTTATTACTTTTGGTAACTTTTTTGCTTACAGCATCGTTTTTTGCGCTTGTGTCGTGTAACTCCGAGGACGGAAAAGGAACCTCACAAAACGACATTACAAACAATGCCGGCACAGAAGATCTCGCGGGTGAGACCGAAAAGGAAACAGTAAAAGAAACAGAAAAAGAGAACGAAAACCAAGAAGATAATAATGAAAACGCAGAGCACGTTCATTCCTTTGGTGAATGGGAGACTATTTTTGTGGCGAGCTGTTTTGAGAATGGTCTCAGAATAAGAAAGTGCGCTTGCGGAATACAGCAGGAGGAGATGGTTTATGAACAGCATAAGGTATTGGGTGATGAAAAATTCAAATACTGCATTGACTGCCACGCCGTAAAGAGCAGCTCCGAGCTTGCTTTTCCGCCCGAGATAGCATCAGACGCAAAGACCACGGTCACGAGGGAAGAATGGATAAACGCGTTTGACCTTGTGCGTCTTGAAAGCTTTACGCTTGATTTCGAACAACTGCAGTTGAACGTCAACGGATATTATCCCAAGGACCTTGAAGAGATACCTGAGGAGGTAAATTGGGATCTCGTTGAATGGAAGATATACGGTGAGGTGATTGCCGCTAACGTAAAGTACAACGGCGGGTGCATCTATGCCGATCGCTATTGGCATTATCTTGAGGCGGCGACCGATGCTGACGAAATAGAGGCCGAGGAAAATCAAGACGCTGCGGGCGGTATGATCGAATTTGAGGAGTTCAGAGAAATAGATTGGTTTGTTGACTCGCAGATATACGAGATGCTCGACGATAGCATCTACGATCTTGAGGGCTTTGGATACGATCAAGCAGTCTACTCGGAAAAGACAAAGTCATACGTTATAAAATACAACTATGAGGGATATGAAAACGTTAATATTGAGATAGAGATATGCTTTGAGAACGGATACGTTAAGGGCATCGAGCTTTATCTGATTCAGGATTATTCCGAAGAGGGCGAGTATGATGTTCAGAAGGGAACTATGATCTTTGGCGACATAAATGCCGACAAGAAGGTCGCAGAGATCGATGCGAACGACGTGCTTGCGCAGTATGGCAGCTTGATGGCGGGAATAGCAAACGCTTCCGACTGCAAAATTATATATGAATGGGAAGAGGAGAACCCCGAGGATTTCGAGCTTGCTCTTTTAATCGACATCGTCGAGAGCTTTGAGATGGAAAACGTAGATTATTATCAATTCAACGAAAAAGGCATATCCTATATGGCGTTCTCAGGTAATATGAACTACCTTGAGGGAGAGGAAAAGACCGAGGCTGAGGATATGATATACGTTTATATGAACGAGGATGGACAGATCGAAGAGATAGAGCTATGGACACAGGAGTGCGACAACGAGTATTACACAATACTCAACAGCTCGTATAAGCTGTCTTATTGAGAGTTATAATAGGAAATGTGACACGAGATGTCACGGCGTTTCGCAAGACAACATACATAAATCCGTACGTACGGAAAGATACTTTTACAGACAAAGATGAAATATGAGGGAGAAGATATGTTAAGATCGGATGTTTTGCCGCTCGTGCTTGGTACGGCACATTTTGGAACTAATATACCGCGTGACGTTTCGTTTGAAATTATGGATACCTACTTCGGTTGTGGCGGAAACGTGTTTGATACCGCAGCGGTGTACGGTATGGGTGTATCCGAACAGACTCTCGGAGATTGGCTCAAGAGCCGCAAAGCGCGTTCAAAGGTCATCATTTCTACCAAGGGCGGACATCCGTCGCTTCCGGATTGGAAAAAGCGTATAAGCGAAGCAGAGATCCGCTCCGATATCGAAAGCTCGCTTCGCTACCTTGGTACAGACTATGTCGATACGTATTTTCTCCACCGCGACGACGAAGCATTGCCCGTCGAGGTCATAATGCCTATTCTCGATAAGCTTGTCAGGGAGGGAAAGACTCGTTATATCGGTGCGTCCAATTGGAAGGTGTCGAGAATAAACGAGGCAAATGCTTTTGCGCGCGCAAACGGAATGACAGAGTTTGCCGTGAGCCAGATATATTGGTGCGGTGCAATTATCAATGCCGACGGCGTTCAGGATAAAACGCTCGTGCTTATGGACGATGCTGAGCACGCGGGATATGCAGAGAACGGTATGCCTGTTATGGCATATACCTCGCAGGCGAAGGGCTTTTTCTCGGTCGTGCGCGAAAAGGGCTATGATGAGCTTTCCGAACGTATGAAGAATACCTATGTCAACGATGCTACAAAGGCTCGCGCCGAGCGCATATTTGCCGTGGCAGACGAAACAGGAATATCTCCCACAGCGGTGTCGCTCGCTTATTTGCTTTATGATAAGGACGTAAAAGCCTACCCCATTTTAGGTACGTCGCGCCCCGAGCGAGTTCTTGAAGCTGTACGGGTGTTTGACCTGAACGAAGAGCATATAAAGAAGTTGTTTTAAACAAAGCGAGACGTGAAGAAATAAAAGCCTTCCCTAGCAGGGAAGGGGGACCGCTTGTGCAATGTTTGCGAAGCAAACTTGAAGTTGAGCGAAGCGAAACATTGTGGATTGAGTAGAAAAATTAGTTTGTGTTAGGATTCTACTCATCCGTCGGCTTCGCCGCCACCTTCCCTGCTAGGGAAGGCAAAAGTAAGTTGCCGCATTTGGCAATAGCCGTACGTGCAGATATGAGCGTTTGCTTCTTGGGTCGTCACCCTACCGAGTTTGTAGGAATTTCTTCGAAATTGCGTATACGCATCAAAAATAGGAGCTGAATAATTCAGCTCCTATTTTTAATTTTTATTTAAGTTTAATAAACGCGTATGCTCTTGGCTTTGAGAATTCTGCCGTCGCCACACCGTTCTCTATCTTTATCTTGACGTCGGCGTTCGAGTAGAGCACCTCTGCCTCTGCCTTATCGATAGGAAGAGTGAAGACTGCCTTCTCGCGATCGTTCGCCTCGCGGAAGAGGAGCAGATATTCGGGCTTTGAATCCTTTGAGATATAAAATCCCGTATTGCTCTTGCCCGAGGGGATCTCGCCTATAGGCATTACGTCAGCCTTGGCTAAAAGATGTCTGTGCTGCTTCCATATCTCCATCAAGGGCGTAAGCTGAGCTCTTCTTTCTTCTGAGAGGAACTGCATCTCCATCCAGAAAAGCGGGTTGGAGAGCATTACGCTTGCGAAGAGATAGTCCATATCGTAATTTACGGGAGCGAACGGGTCGCCCTCGCGATACGAGTCTTGGTTGAGGTCGGGGTTGATAAGCTCGAATTGGAAACGGTTCGAGGGCTCGTACTTCGATATCGTCCAAAGATTGCGGAGTACTCTGTGCGGGAAGGAGTTTGCGGTCTTGGTGTATCTGTTTTCAACGAAGATAGTGCCGTATTCATTTCCGCAAAGGTAGTTGAGTCTGTCGTGGCGCGTTACGTCCATCTGTACCGTGATATCGTCGCCGAGCGAGTGGATATGGCGGAGTATCTCGAGGAACTTGTCGGTGTGCGCCTTGCTCGTAGCCTGATAAAGATCGAGCTTGACAAAACGAACGCCGAATTCATTGTATAACTTGGTAAGCACCTCTTTGTCCTTTTCAATTCGCTCGAAGCAATGGCGGCTCGAGGGGATAAACCACACGCCGACCTTAACGCCGAGCTTCTTAGCCTTCTCTGTGAGCGGCATAATGCCGTTCGGGAAGCGCTCGGGGTTGTGCTCCCAGGACTCGTCGTCAAAGAGCAGACCGTCGTCGTCCCAGACTCTCGGGAACATAGTCCACGCTTTCTGCCAACCGTCGTCTATCTGTACTATGTCAACGCCGATATCGTGTGCCGCCTCGATCTCACCGCTAATAAAGGCTTCGCAAACGCGGTCGCGGCTGTTGCAGTCGCCCCAGGTGTTCGACATCGTTACAAGCTCGGGGCAGTCGTTTACGTGGCGGAAATAGCTGCGGCAAAGAGCCTCGCATTCGCCTCTCTTACAGTATCCGATAACTACGGGATAGCCGTTGTTCTTAAGAATTACCGAGCAATCCTTGCGCTGTGGGATACGGAGCTCACCGCGAGTCCAGTCGGGAGTCTCTGAAATAACTATCATAGCATTGTCGGTCTCGGGGTCTTCAAAGAAGAATATATCGCCCGCGATAGGCTTCTGGAAGCCTTGATAGAAGTAGTTGTATTGGACCTCCTCGGCGAGCGTGTCAACGTCGTCGGTAAAGGCGTTGAGCTTTATTGCACGGACGATCCAATGCTCGCCAACCAGCTTGAAGAGCACGTCCTCGCTGTCGTCGCCGATACGTACTACGGGAATATCCTCCCACATATCGAAGGTAACACAGCTTCCGTTTTCGCGTACGGCGTTTACTCTGTAAAAGGGAATGGAACGGCTCCGCGGAGCGAGCATTGATGCGTTAGCAGAGACTATCGAACCAAAATCCTTTGAGAAAAGCGAATTTTTAACGGTAAGTGTACCGTCATTAAGTATAAAATTACATTTTTCGGTCGACATAATAAAATTCCTTTCTGTCTATTGCAATATTTCTGTGTTTTTTGTTAATATCGATCCTATTGCTTCGGATTCCAACGCTGAGAGTCGGGGATCCAGCTATCAAAATCCGTGAAGGTCATATTCAGATCGCTCGCAACGTAGTTAGCTATTCCGTCGGCAAAAAATCTCTGATTAAAGCCGACGAACTGTGTGCCTCCGCCCTTGCCGTCATTATAATGTTCGTCGCATACGGGCCAGAAAACTATCGTGGGATGTACGTAATCGTATACCACGCCTGCGTTCGTGTCGCCATAGCCGTGATGCGCAAGCTGAAGTATATCAGCCTTTAGCGTATCGGTATAGTTTCTCGCAATTATTGGATTAGGTATCACATCCGAGTCGCCCATAAAGAGAGCTCTCTTACCCATATAGTCGACCATAGCAACATTGCAAAGATCATTGAGATCGGTGAAGGTGACATCCTGCGGCAATACGAGATCGGGAGAGGAATATATGGTAAGCGTAAGATCTGCAATATAGAACTTCTGTCCGGGGTGAGCTTTGACTATCTGCTCGGGTGTCCAATTATTAAGCGCAGAGTCAAACCACGATACGATGTCGCTGCAGTTTGCGCTCTTTACGTGTTTGTCTGCGGGAACGTTGACTATCATCTTTTCAATAGTCATAGTCCTTCTGCATTCTATTTTTTTTGCCATCGCGCAATAAGCGCCCATATGGTCCTCGTGCGGATGCGTGATATACCACGCGGCAATGCGAATGTTCTGAGGGTCGGTTGCCATCTGCTGAAGCGTTTTGGTCAGCCACTCGGCAGATGAGACCGAAGAGCCGTTGTAGTATCCGCCGTCGACGATAAAGAAGCTTCCGTCAGACAGCTCGTAAACGTAGCCCATTCCGCCGGGCCAACCCGTCTCGGCAATAGCGACAACTGTCAGCGAATTGAGTCCGAGATCCTCGTACTTGTTCTCGCTTTGGAGTCCTTGAAGCGAGAAGATGGCTCTGTCGTCCACAACGACACGCACTTCTTTATCGGCGCCAAGATAAAAGGCATTGACTATCTGAGCTTTGGTAGCGAAGGTGGCGTAGAAATTATTACCTATTCTATTGCTCGTGTAGTAGGAAAAGCCTGCCTTATACAGACTGTACAGATAATCGGAATAGCCCTCAAGGCTTGCGTTCTTGGCAACGTTGAGATAGCTTCCGTCGCCCATATCTACATTTTTGACCGAGAATTCAGAGCCGTTAAAATTAGGGAGCTTTGCCGCGGGAGCGAGTGTATTATCGTCAAAAGGAATGTCGATGATAGCAGTATCCTCGCCATTTGAGAGCAATTGATCGAGAATGTCCTTCTGCGTCTCGGGGGGAGCTTCAGCTTCGACTTTGTTATCGTTCTTTGAGGTATCTTTTTCGGTTTGTTTTTCGGACTCTTTTTGCGTGTCTGAAGGCTTTTCGACGACACCCGTATCGGATGCGTCCGTGTTCGTGTTTGAACATGCAACAGAGGCGAGCAATAGCATAACAACTGTAAGAACAAGTGCAATATATCTGTAAAGCTTCATATCAGTTGCCCTCCTTTTTCTTTATCAGAATTGCCGCGCTCAATATGCATACTGCTGCGATCGCCGCGCCGCCAAGGCTTGAAGCACATCCGCCGCTTTGCTCGGGAGCATCGGTCTCTGCCGAGGTCGGTTTTTCGGTAGGCTCGTCAGTAGGCTCTTCTGTAGCCTTGTCGGTATCCTGCGGTGCAGGGGTATCTTCTGCCTTTATCTCGTTTTTGTCGAGATCGAAGCAAAGCTTGCAAATACTGCACTCGTAGTGTTCGTCAAGTGTATCGGTAGCCGCTACCTTGACGTAGTTGTGAGTTGCGACTCTCGTAAGAGCAAATTCTGTGGTCATTTCCTTGTTTTCGTCAAAATAATTTTGACATTCCGAGCAAACGTAATGTGAACATAAGCCGTTTTCAAGGCAGGTTGCTTTCTTTTCGGGAATAAGCTCTCCGAGCTTGTGCTCAATAGCGATCACGATATCCTCTGCGCTAAGAGGATCTCCGTTTTCGTCAAAGTAAGCGTTGCACGCATCGCAAGCGTAATGCTCCTTATTTCCCGTTTGTGTGCAGGTTGCAGGAGTTGCGTCTACCTTGCCGTATTCTACGTTTACAGTTCCCGTGTTCTCGCAATTCTTTATCGTTGCGTTATGGGAATTGCAAGCAATTATGCCGTCAGAACAGTTTTTGACGTTAAGCGTTCCGCTGTTTTTACAGCTTTCGATAAGCGTATTACCCGAAATCTTGCTCGCGATGCCCGCCGCGGCGTAGTGAGAACCGATTCCTCCAACTGTGATGTCACCCTTGTTCTCACAGTTTTTGAAGCTGCAGTCGGTCGCTTCGCCCGCAATTCCCGCAACTGTTCCGTACAGGAATGCCTTCGCATCCGTAAGTCCGGGGGAGACTCCTTTTTCGATGTATATATTTCCTTCGTTGACGCAATGATCAAAGGCGGTGCCGGACGCAGTTCCTACTATTCCGCCGACGTCCTCGATCTTAGACACCTTTTCGGTGCTTGCCTTTACGGTTATATCACCCGTGTAGATAACGTTTGTGAGCACCGAGCCGCTTGCCGTACCGTAAATGACTCCCGAAAGTCTCTTGTAACGGTGATCGAAGCAGACCTCCATATCAACGTCGGACGTGACGTTGGTAAGCGTTACCTTGCCTATCTTCGTGCCGTTACCCGATGCAATAGGTGATTTGGCAAAGGGGGTGGATGTCCAGCTTATCTTTCCGACGAGCGTCAAGTCCTGAATAGTCACTTCGTTGATCTGGCTGAACATAGGCTTGGTAAGCGTTACGGTCTTGCCGTTTCCGTCAAGAATGATATAGGATATTGGGTCGGGGTTCCAAGCAGTTCCGCCGATAGTACTGTTCAGCTCGATATCACTCGTGAGATAATATTTTTTTGGTGCCGATGCGGTGCCGCTCGTTATCTTTGCAAAATCCTCAGCCGAGGATATAGCAGTCCAGCCTGTTCGGTCATCTGCCGCTTCAGCAGGAATTAACGCAAATACGCCGATGAAAAACACAAAAAAGATAAGCAACGATACCTTGAGTTTTTTCATAACATTCTCCTTTGTTTGATATGATAGATCCGTTAAGTATGCTTTTCATTTTGAACGGTAACAAAATAGAAGAGCATAAGGGGGAAAGATAGCAGACCCTATGCAGTATTTTCTTTTGGTTACTTTTCATTTTGAACGGTAACAAAATAGAAGAGCATAAAGGGGAAAGATAGCAGACCCTATGCAGTATTTTCTTTTGGTTACTTTTCATTTTGATCGGTAACAAAATAGAAGAGCATAATGGGGAAAGATAGCAAACCTCTTGCAGTGTTTTCTTTTGGTTACTTTTCATTTCGAACGGTAACAAAATAGAAGAGCATAAAGGGGATAAGAAGAAAACCCTGCAGTGTTTTCTTTTGGTTACTTTTCATTTTGATCGGTAACAAAATAGAAGAGCATAAAGAGAAAAACAGCAAACCTCTTGCAGTATTTTCTTTTGGTTACTTTTCTTTTTTAAAAGAAAAGTAACGGATAATTATTTTTCAAACTTGACAGTAACGAGCTCAAAGCCCGAGAGGGTGAGAGAAACCGCGTGGTCGGTCATAGGAAGCTCTTCGAGAGCGTTCTCCATAAGGTCGCAGAGGTATGCCTTCTTAAAGGGAGTGCCCATCTTGAGCGAGACGCGGGTACGCTTGTTAGCGTTCTCGTAAAGTCTTACTACCGTGTCCTCGCTGCGCTCAGCCTGCTTGACGGTCTCGCAGATAACGTTCTCTTTGTCGAGCGAGAGGACTGAGAAGCTTTCGGGAAGGCTGCTTGTGTCTGCCGAAGCCGCGAGAGCGACCATAGGATAGTTGAGGTAGTAAGCCTGCTTTGCAACGTCGGTCTCGGACAGGGTGTTCTCGTGAGGAACGAGCGAGTAGGTGAAGGGTATAAGACCCTGATCCGCCTCGGGATCGGGATAGGTCGAAGAGCGGAGCAGAGAGAGCTGTATCACTCCGTCGTGAATGTCGTGACCGTACTTGCAGTCGTTCATAAGAGCAACGCCGTAGCCGCCGTCGGAGAGGTCGGCATACTTGTGAGCGCATACCTCAAAGCGAGCGGAATCCCAAGAGGTGTTCATATGGGTGGGACGCTCGACCGTACCGAATTGGATCTCGTAGGTCGCCTTGGAAGAGTTGATATCCACGGGGAACGCCGCCTTGAGCATCTTGTGTGTGTCGTGCCAATCGACGAGCGTCTCAAAATCTATGCGGCAAAGGCTGTCGTAGAACCAGATAGTCTGGTTTATGGTGGAATTCATATAAGGACGGACTATCTTTATACCCTTGCGGATACCGTCGTTAACGACCGATACCTCGCTGAACTCACGCAGGGTTCTGTATTCCTCGCGGGAATAGCTCTGCCACTCCCAAGCGTCGTATTGATCGGGATAATCTGCGTGTATGCGAAGCTCGTTGCCGACCTCGCCTTTGCGAAGTACCTCGCGCTCAGCCTTCTTGTCGTAGACCGAGACGAGCTGCCAGTACTCGTCAAAGGCGATCGAGAGACGCTCGGTCTCTACGTGTCTGCCGTCGATAACGATATCGTTTTTGTCAATAAAGCTGTCGGTCAGAAGATAGCCCTTCGAGGGTATCTTTTCAGTGCTCATTACCGTAGTGCCGCCGATATTTACCATTCCCTCGGTAGTAAAGGAGTGAGGATTGAACAGGACGTAGCCGCCCTTAGAATCGAGCTTGCTTGCAATTTGCTCACGTACGCTGTCGACGATACCGTTGCCGATACCCTTGATAACTGCGTAGTCAACGTCGCACTGATCGTAAACTTCCTTTATCGAAGAACCCGGGATAATATCGTGGAATTGGTTTGTAAGTATCATTTCCCAACCGCGATGAAGCTCGGACTTCGGGAAGGCTTTGCCGAGCAGAAGCTCGGCGGTAACTCCGAGAAGCTCAGCGTTGCCGTAAAGGAACTCGCTCTGGCGGTTGTTTCTCTTGTTCTTGGAGATCGAGGTGTAGGTGCCGCGGTGGAATTCGAGATAGAGCTCGCCCTGCCACGAGGGAACGTCGGTGCGCTCCTCCATTCTTTTAGCTAAGCGATCAAGATATTTGCCCGCAAAATCTATCTTAAGATTAGGCGAGCCGGGAACACCCTTAGCGCCTCTCTTTGCAAGCTCAAGGTGCTCGCGGGTAGGTCCGCCGCCGCCGTCACCGTAACCGAAGGTAAGAATTGCCTCATCATTAAGGCTCTTTTGCGAGTAGCGGCGATAAGTTCCTTGGACCATTTTTGCACCCGTGTTTCCTACGTAGGTGCAGTAATCGTGCGTTTTGCCGCCGCGGTCATCGCCTGCGGTCAGAAAGTGAGTATTGATCTCGCTTCCGTCTATTCCGCGCCAACGGAAAGTTTCAAAGGGCATACGGTCGGTGTCGTTCCAGGAAATCTTCGAGGTCACGAACCAATCGATACCGCTCTTGCGAAGTATCTGAGGAAGAGCCGCCGCGTAGCCGAATACGTCGGGAAGCCAGAGAACGCGGTTCTCAACGCCGAACTCGTCCTTAAAGAAATTCTTTGCGTAGAGGACCTGACGGACAAGGCTCTCGCCCGAGGAAAGATTGCAGTCTGCCTCGACCCACATAGCGCCCTCGCATTCCCATCTTCCTTCCTTGATGCGCTTTGCTACCTCGGCGTAGATCTCGGGAGCTTCTTCTTTGAGGTTCTGATAGAGGAATGCCTGAGAGGACATAAACTTGTATTCGGGATAATGACGCATAAGCTCAAGCACGGTGGAAAATGAGCGCTGTACCTTCTCGCGAGTCTGCTTGAGAGTCCAGAGCCAAGCACAGTCGATGTGCGTGTGACCGATACCGACGGTGGTCGCCTTTTGAGGAGTGCAGTATTTTCCGTAGAATTCGCTCTCAAGGAATTTGTGCGCGCGCTCTGCCGAGTCGATAAATTCCTTTGAGCCTACCTCGTAGAGATCGAGCATAGAAACGGCGCGCCAGAGATAGTCGACTATAGCTGCGTATTCTGTTCCCTCCTTGTCGAGATAATCAAGCATATCGAGAGGATAACGAATGTCGTAGTAGAGAGCGTCTGTAGCGGGGCAGAGCTCCATAGTGGATACGAAAAGACGCGCATTCTCGAGCTTAGGACCTACGTAGGCGTAAAGAGACACCTCTGCCGCCTCGTCTGCGGGGAGTGCTACCTCGCGGTGATTTGTGTCAAGTCCTTGGATCATCTTGCCGTTTATATAGGCGATAAATTGGGGGTTGTCCGCGTCCCAGCCGTTTCTGTCGGTCTCTACCTTGAGATAGGTGTTTGCGGGAGCGGCGGGGAGCGTAAAGGTGAACCACGCGTGCGTGTCGTGACCGCTGCCCCAAAGATCACCGTTATTAAAGGGTGTCATCTGCTCGGCGGGAGGAGGGGTGTGACCCTCTTTGTAGCCGCAAGGGCAGGTAAGTATTCCGCCTACCTCGCGCTTGTTTACCCAACGGCAGTCACGTATGATCTCCGTGTATTTTTTTATCTTTCTTATCTTGTTTTTCATAGCTTTTCCTCGCATCATTTTATTTGAGAGCTGTATATTATAATTTTAACATATCAGTAATTATAAGTCAATAAGGAAGGACAGATTTTTCTTATGTGAAAAAGGGAATAGCGATATTAGCGTGTTATCCTTAACGGAGAACACGCTAAAACTAAGTTTGCCCTTATGGGCAAGTGAAGTTTACTTCGTAAGTGAAGTTATCCTGCGGATAGTGAAGTTTTGCCTTTG
>SVSY01000032.1 GCA_015064065.1 Oscillospiraceae bacterium | reverse complement strand
GTCGAGCGCACTTACAAACAGCTCTGCGTCAAAGCTTCCGCCGCCGATATATGCCTCTCGGAGTATTCCCTCGGCTACCTTGCCAAGACCCATCTGAATTATACGAAGAGTTATCATAATATTCGTCTGGTCTATCTTGGTCCGCACGAGCTCCTTTGCAAGCGGCACGTCTATGCGCTTTGCCGCGGCTACCATATCCGAAAAGCATGCTCTGTCAATAATAAAGTCTATCTTCTGCGGGTCTTTGGTAGATGCAAACGCCTCTTCGGCTTGTGCGACAGCCTGAGCGATATTTTCAGGGAAGCAAGAATAGTCCTTCTCCTCGAAAGCCTTGCGCGCCTTCGCGATATCTACCGTACCGAGCACGCTGAGCATACTGTCTGCGGCTACACCGCGCGCCGCGCACTTTATGATAGCCTTGATATTATTCGCATCGTACTGATAACGCATAAAATCGGTAACGCCCGCACACTCCATCGTCTCTATCTCCCCGTATCCCTTAACGAGAAGGCTCTCGAGCATATCCTCGCGCGAGAGGGTCTCACCGCTCTTGGCAGTCTCAAAGCCCATATCGTCAAGCTGAGAGAGTATCTGCGTCGCGTCTGCGTCTGCAAGGTGATAGAGTCGGTCCTTTGTCGGCACTTTTATCTCCAAGGCACGTATCCTTGCAGAGCTATAAATATATTCTGTTGGATTGTAGCCTTTAGCCATCGTTTTTATCACCTTTCTTTAGGGAAATAGTATCTTTGCGACCTCTGCTTCAAGCTTGGGGCGCAGATATGCGAATATCGTCTGTACTGAGTTGTTTATCTCAACGCTTCCGTGGCGAAGGATAAGTCCTCCGTCAATATCCGCAACGTCGGACGAAAGCACGACTCTCTCGGGAATGTCTCCCATATCCTTGCCTACTATCTTACGCTTGAAGTTTTTGATGAGCGCATCTCCGAGCTTGTCGCGGTCACGCTTCTCGAGCAATATCTCATATACCTGCTCTGCGTCCTCCGCATCCTGCTCGCCGTAGAGCTCAACTCTTTGTTTCCCTGCCTCATACTCAGACCAGAGAGCCGCGCAAAGAAGACCCGTCAAAAGCTCAAGGCGCGCCTCGCCCTCAAGCTCGCTTATCTCCTTTTTTGCGACCTCAAACGCGCGATCTATCATCTCTGCCTGAAGTCCGAGCATAATGTTTTTTCTGACCGTTTTTTCGGCAGCACGCGTGCGTAAGGCTATCTCAGTAGCCTCACCCTTTGCCGCGGCATTCGCCGATTCGGTTATGTTTTTCGCCTTCGCGGCGTATTCCTCGGATATTCTCTTACACTCAGCATCCGCCCCTGCAAGCTTTAGTGCCGCATCGCGCCGAGCCTCGTCAAGTATCTTATCCGTGATCTTGCTAAGTCCCGTCATTTCTGATCCTCCACAAACGACCGCGAGATCACTTGCCGAAGAATATTATAAGGACCGAAACGAGAAGTGCAAGAATAGCGTACATCTCTACGAGAGCCGAAGAGGTGATAGCCTTACCTACTTCCTTGGGACGCTTTGCGATAAGCGAAATTCCGGTAACTGCAACGCGAGCCTGCTTTACAGCCGACACGTAACCGACTATCGCCATAGGAAGCGCGCCAAAGAGGTAGTACGCACCCTGTGCGGTCGTAAGAGTTACGGGAGAGCCACCGAGGATACCGAGCTTCATAACTACGAGGAATGCTACGATAAATCCGTAGATACCCTGTGTTCCGGGGAGAGCCTGAAGCACGAGCGCCTTACCGAACTTGGAAGGATCTTCGGAAAGAAGTCCTGAAGCGGCTTCGCCAACCATGCCGACGCCCCTTGCACTTCCCATGCCTGCGAATATTACCGCGAGAGCGGCGCCCAATAAAGCGAGATTATTTCCCGAAAGAATGTTTGAAAGCAGATCAGCCAATGTCATTTTAATTTTTCTCCTTTAAAATTATTTACAAATTATAAAACGTTCAAATTATTCCTGATGCTCGGTATATTTTTCCGAGCTGAGAGCAGGCTCGAACGGCGTTCCGCCGTCCTCGTAGAATTTACCGAAAAATTCGATATATTGCAATCTCGATGCGTGAACGAAGGTTCCAAGCAGATTTATCGCAAGGTTAAGCGTGTGACCTATCAGGAAGACCGCGACCATCATTATAAATCCCGCTACGGTCGGTCCCATCATAGTTCCGAGCAGATTTACCACCTGCGCGATAATTCCCGCAGACAGTCCAAGTGCAAGGATACGCGAGTAGGAAAGAAGGTCTGAAGCATAGTTTATAAGGTCGTACAATCCAAGCAGTCCCTTAAAGAGCTTCATAACTATATTCTTCGCATCTCTGCCGTGTGTCAGCACTATAAATACAGCACCCGCTATCGCGACCCATTTGCCAATGTCAGGTGCTACGAAGAGCAATCCCAATCCTGCAAAGAGTACCCAATACGCTCCGATATCGAATATCGCGTCCCACACCTGTCCGTCCTTGCACAGTATGACGAACTTGACCGCCATACCCGCGATCAGATGCACCGCACCTACCGCAAGCGAGAAGACGAGGAAGGACATAGGATCCTGAAGCGGATCGAGCAGAAGTGCAAGATTTGCACTTTCGGCGGGAAGCAGCGAAAGATTAGGAAGCTCTGACTCGGGAATACCCATCATAGTCTTCATTATCGCTATCGGCATATCTCCGAAATAAGAACCGAAGAGCACGCCAAAGAAGATGCAGGATATTCCGCAATAGCCGAACATCTTAAGGCTTCGCTTCAAGCCCGGTGACAGCTTTATGACCTTTGGGGCAATAAAGCAGGCAAGCGTGACGAGCAGACCGTATCCAACGTCGGCAAACATTATACCGAAAATTATGAAGTAGAAGATACTCATAATAAACGTCGGGTCAAATCTTCCGTACTGTGGGTAGGAATACATTCCGAGCACCCACTCGAAATTAGTTGCAAATCCGTTGTTCTTAAGCAGTATCGGCGGAACGTCGTCGCCCTCGGGCTCGGACGTGTCGTACGCGCACTCGAATTTATCAAGCACTGCACAGACCGCCGCCTCACGTCCTGCGGGTATCCACGCCGATATCAGTGCAACGCTGTCGGTAGCCGCAAGCTTCTGCTTTTGACGGGTCGCCTCAAGCTCGGTAGCCTCTACGTCGTAAAGCACCTCGATCTCACCCGTCCTTGCCGCGAGCGCGACAAGCTCACCCTGAAGCTTTTTATCCTCCTCGCCAAGCGACCTTACAAGCTTTTGTACGTTCTTGATATACTCCTTTGCGGTAGTATGAACACCCGTAAAGCTCGCCTTTAAAAATCCGTAGGACGAAAGCAGGGCGCTGACCGCCGCGGAGTCTGAACGGTGGCAGAAATACGCAGCGTATATTCCGTTTTTATCATTTCCTATCAGATGCGCTATCGCACCTGCGCGGTAAAGCTCTTTGCCGATAGCATCAAGATCGGCAGCGGCAGGAAGAACTCCGAGAAAGCACTCCGTGCTCTCGGTTCCCGAAACGTCGAGCGGCAGATCGTAAGACAGGTACGGGCGCACGGCACTTACGTCGACGCTTGCCTTTGCAAGCTCTGCCTTTATCTGTTCTCTTCGCTTGACTATCTCGATAGTTCTTTTGACCGCCGCACGCGCCTCATCTGCGCGCCCGTCGTTTGCGAATGCCTCAACGTCGAGCCGCTTCTTACCTGCGAGCATACCGTCGCCCTTCTGAACGTAGGGCGCGAGTGCCATGAGTGCCGTGTCGATATCCTCGACCGAGCTCTCAAGCTCAAGCCTTCTGAGGTCGCATTCTATCTTTCCGAGCTTTATCTCGCCGTCGCCGTCATCCGAGTGCGTTGAAATATCCACGCACCGCAAACGCATAAGCTTTTTGACAATGACGTCGAGCTCCGAGTTATGAGCAAATACCGCAAGCTTTTTCATTTTGCTTACTGACATTGTTCATACACTCCCGCAATAATAAGTCTTACCGCCTCGCGAATATTGAATTCCGCGCTTTCCCTTGCGGCGTTTGCCTCGTTTTCGGCATCTGCCCTTGCACTCTCCACGACCTCATCGGCGCGCGAAGAAGCGATCTTGAGCTTAGCGCTATTTGTCCTTTCGGCATCTGCCTGTGCCTTCTCGCAAAGCTTTTTACCGTTCGCTTCGGCATTTTTGATCCTTTCCGCCGCTTCTGTAGCTGCGTCGGACCTTATTTTTTGAGCCGTAGCCTCGGTCTCCTTGATCTTCAGGATTATCTCCTTTGACAAGATCTCATCACCTCCGTAGCAGTCTTTATTTTGTCAGATCGAGAGGTTCTCTCAAACAAAAATATAATACATATATTATATCACTTTGCTTCAATTTCTTCAATAGCTTTTATAAAAAATATAAGCACTTTCCTTGTTATTTTTTGAACATTTATGAAATATAAACAAAAACAAGGCGTCAAGCAAGTGCAATTTGCTATCAGCCTTGTTTTATCATTTTTTCGCACACATCATTTAGCGACAAGATCAGTTAACAAAACTCTGCTCAAGCGTAAAATCAGTGCTGACTTTATCTTTGAGTTTTGGGTGTAATGAGAGCGAGGGGTCGTTCGCGACGGTATTTTTAGCCTCTTCAAAAGCGAGAGTCATAAGTCCCGTATCGTCGCAAAGCTCGGCAAGCTTGAAGCGCACACCGCCGCTTTGGCGAAGCCGCTCGTCGTCACCGGAACGCAGAAAATCACCCGGTCCTCTCATAGCGAGGTCCTTTTGCGCGATCTCATAGCCGTCGTAGGAATTTTTCATCGTCATAAGACGCTCTTTGGCTCTTCCCTCTTTATTTGCCGATTGCGACACGAGAACGCAGTACGAGCGTCTCGTTCCGCGCCCAACTCTTCCGCGAAGCTGATGAAGCTGTGAAAGACCGAATCTCTCGGCGTTTTCGACTATCATAAGCGAAGCGTTGGGAACGTTCACCCCGACCTCAATTACAGTTGTCGAAACGAGTATATCTATCTCTCCCGAAACGAATTTAGCCATTTTGGCTTCTTTTTCGCGGCTTTTGAGCTTTCCGTGGATAAAGTCCACGGTCATATCGGGAAACTCATTTGCAAGCTCTTCCGAAAATCTGATAGCAGACTTGAGCGGAGATCCGGTCTCCTCGTCGATTATCATATTTCCATCCACTCCGACGTCGCAAAGCAAAAGATTTGCCTCCTCTTCCTCGCCGACCGTATTTTCCTCAACGGCGGGACATACGACGTAGACCTGACCGCCCTCGGACACCTGTTTTTTTATAAATCCGTTCAATCTTTCACGGTAGCTCTCATCAACGACGAAGGTATCTACTCTCTGCCGTCCCGGAGGTATCTCGTCGATCACCGAAACGTCAAGATCGCCGTAAAGAGCAAGCGCAAGCGAGCGCGGTATAGGAGTTGCACTCATTACGAGCACGTGACTCATCGGATTTTTCTTTGCGAGCACGGCTCGCTGAGCGGCACCGAAGCGATGCTGCTCGTCAACTATAACTACTCCGGGTGCGGCAAACTCAACTCCGCTTGAGAGCAGAGCGTGCGTGCCTATGACCACGTCAAGTCTATCGTCGCCCTCGGCAGCGAGTGAAGCATATATTTTTTTCTTTTGAGCCGCGCCCGTCGCTCCTATCAGGAGCTCACAGCGTATTCCAAGGCGCGAAAATATATCGCTGAGCGTCAGGTAATGCTGTCTTGCAAGTATTTCGGTAGGTGCCATAAGCACTGCCTGCCTGCCGTTCTGCACGGCAAAGAGCATAGCCGCCGCCGCGCACACCGTCTTTCCGCTTCCGACGTCTCCGATAATTATGCGGCTCATCGCGCTATCCGAGCACATATCGACGCGCACGTCCTCTATAACTCGCTCTTGCGCACCCGTCAGCTCGTAGGGTATGACCTTCTTGAGCGGCCGCAGATCCGAGCGCGTGCAAGGATATGCCAAAGCGCGCTTTGCCTCTGCGCGCGCCGTACAAAGACCGAGCGCAAAGATAAAAAATTCGTCGAATATAAGCCTTTTCTTAGCCGCAGCAAGAGCTGAAAAGCTTGACGGCGTATGTATATTCTTTATCGCATACGAATAGGTGCAGAGCGAATGACGTCTGCGTATCTCCTCGGGCAGAACGTCTCCCTCGTCGCAGTCGGTCGCGGCAAGTATCATAGCCGAACGGATATCCTTCGCTATCTGCTTTTGCGTTATCCCCTCGGTAAGCGGATAGACGGGTATGAGCGGCAAAAGCTCGCTCTCCTCCGTATAGGGCTCGTAAGCGGGTGAGGACATAACGTATCTTCCCGCTTTTTTCTCTACTTTTCCGTAAAATCTGAAGGTAGCTCCCGGAGCAAATAGGTTTTTTATATAATCCTGATTAAAAAAGGTGATCTCGCAGGACGCGCTGTCGTCGTATGCGCGAAATTTCGTAAGCGTCATTCTCCCTTTTACCCTGACGCTCTTAGGCTGAGTTGCGACCGTGAGTATATGCGCGTATTTTGAAAGACCGTCAGCTTCTTCTATAAGCTTGATATTGCCTCTGTCCTCGTATCCGCGCGGATAGTGCAAGAGAAGGTCGCCGACGCTTGATATGCCAAGCGAGGCATACGCCGCCGCTCTGGCAGGACCGACGCCGTACAGCTTTTTTATGTCGGTATCAAAAACGCTCATAACTTTCCTCCTTATCCAAAGCTGAAATAGCCGCAAGTATATTATACACGACATTAGCGCTAATGTCAATAAAGCATATATGCAAAAACAGTGCAAAAATTTGTTAATTTTTCACTAAATTTTATTTTTATTTGCTTTCTTGTTGACATTTGAAAAAATATGAGGTATAATATTCAGTGAAGTATGCTTATCCATCAAGGAGGTTACCTATGAAAAAGATATTTTTGATGATTTTGGCGGCTCTGCTCATCGTATGTATGGTATCTTGTTCTTCCAAAGAAGAGGAAAACGAGAAAGTTACCGACGAAGTACAGTTGGGTGCCAACGAGGACTCGACCAAGGATGCTACCGGAACCTTTAAGTTCCAGCTCAACTCCGAAGGCAAGTGCGAGATCGTTGAATTCGTTCCCGCATCTGTTGCGGTCGTTGACGTTAAGCTTCCCGCAACCACTGCCGAAGGCCGTGACGTTGTAGGAATTGCAGAATCGGCATTCAAAGCGCAGAACTCGATAAATAGTATTACTATACCCGCGACCTATACTTACGTGGGCAATTACGCTTTCTACGATTGCGACTCTCTCACAAGCGTTACCTTTGAGGGAACGAACGTTACCGATATCGGAACGAGTGCATTTGAAGGCTGCGATAAGCTCGCCTCCATCAACACACCCGCTTCCGTTAAAAACATCGCTTCCTTTGCATTCAAGGGTTGTGTGTCTTTGACATCCGTAAAACTTGAAGGAATAGTTAACTTTGGCGACGGCGTATTTTTCGGTTGCTCCACGCTCAAGGAAGTAATTCTCTCCGATACGGTAAAGCAGATAAACAAGAATGTTTTCTACGACTGCCCCGCTATTGAGTACACCGCCGAGAACGGAGCTCTCTATCTCGGTAGTGCGGCTAATAAGTACGCAGTGCTCGTAAGTGCCGAAAGCCTCGATATCGAGTCCTGCACGGTAAACGCTGCAACCACTATCATTGCCAACAAGGCATTCTTGGATTGTGACCGCCTTGAGTCCGTAACTCTCGGTGCTGCAGTGACCACCATATCTGCTTCCTGCTTTGAAAACTGCACCGCCCTCAACTACAACGAGAGCGAGAACGGCTATTACCTCGGAACTGCAGACAATTCTCATATGGTATTTATGTCGCTCGCGGATAACGCACTTGAGGATTTCGTACTCAGCAAGGATACAAAGATACTTTGCGATACCGCATTCGAAAATGCCGCTGCCCTCAAGGATATCTACTACAAGGGTACAAAGGCAGAATGGGAAGCGATCCTTAAGATCGAGAACTGGAACGACGGAAAGACCATCAGAGTTCTCTTCGGTGAAAATGCCGATGATTCTGTCATCTACGAATAATAGCAAAACAATATAAACGAAAAGCACTTATGACTTGCGTCATAAGTGCTTTTCTTATATAAATTCCGTATTTTGTTTAAGTCCGAGGTGAGACCAATCGTGGCGTATGGGTTGAAAGCTTACGCAGATCGACTCATCTTTACTGTCTACGGCAAAAAACATATTCTTGTCGGCGGCTGTCGCTTCCCATTCAATGAACGGAAGACTCGACGTATTGCAGCTGCTATCGAGCATAAGCCTTACACATAGCTGTCCGGACAGCTCATACAGCGAAATTCCTATCGAGCGCGCAGGCGCGTCGTTAAGTGCCACAAGCATAAAAGTAATTACAAATGACAAAAGCAACGGAAGATCAAAGAGTGAGGATGGCTTTATCCCTTCCTCAAAGCTCAAAGACTCTATAGGGCACCCAATGATCTCCGACAGCTCGAGAAGTCTTTTTGCAAGCGCCTTACAGTCTCCGTCTATTGCGTATTCAAACGGAGCGCCGAGCTCGAGCATCACACCGTGAAGCTGTCGGCAAAGCTCAAAAAAGACCTTTCCGCGCGTCAAAAGCGCATCCGATATACGCGTCGCCCTGTCCGTGACCGAGTCAGACATAACGAATATATCGGGGCACTCGTCGTGCGCGATCAATCTCAATATCTCCGAGGCGGTAAACTGTCTGCCGTCAAACACCAACACCACGCACAGCGAGCTCGACGGATAAAACGTCGGTAAAAACGCGCAAAGCTTAGCATCTATCTCGCACAGTAATATCTTGTTTGAAAATGATTTAAGATGCGAAAGTATCGCGCTCTTATCTGCATCGCTCAAATGCGCTGCAGGAAAGTCGGTCCCGCACTGTGAAAATGCAGAGACCGTACAAAAAGAATTTTGCGGAGAGAGCACGGTGATACCGCATATACGCTCCCGCGCCGCTATCTTTTCAAAAGAATATTCAACCTCTTCAAAGATCTTAATATCGTCAAAGGACTTTAACATATACCGATTTTAATACCTCATATCGAAGAATACATTTTATAAAGCTCGCTGTAAAGTCCGCCGCGGGCAAGAAGCTCCTCGTGTCTGCCCGACTCCTCGATGCCGTTCTCGGTGAGCACGAGTATTCTGTCGGCATTTCGAACGGTCGTAAGTCTGTGCGCGATGGTAAAGGTAGTTCTTCCCTTTGCAAGAGCCTCAAGCGATCTCTGTACAAGGCGCTCGCTTTCGTTATCAAGCGCACTCGTAGCCTCGTCGAGAATAAGTATGGGAGGATTTTTAAGGAATACGCGCGCTATCGAAATTCTCTGCTTCTGTCCGCCCGAAAGCTTGACTCCGCGCTCTCCTACGTAGGTATCGTATCCGTCGGGAAGAGCGTCGATGAACTCGTCAGCACCCGCAAGGCGAGCCGCCTCTCTTATCTCTTCGTCGGTCGCGTTCTCCTTACCGTAGGCTATGTTCTCGCGAATACTGCCCGAGAAAAGATAAACGTCCTGAGCCACGACACCGATGCTCTCGCGCAAGGAAGCCATAGTCACGTTCTTTATATTCTTGCCGTCGACGAGTATCTCGCCGTCGCTCGTCTCGTAAAAGCGTGGGATGAGCGAACAGAGCGTGGTCTTACCGCCACCCGAAGGTCCGACGAGAGCTATGCTCTCACCCGCCTTTACGTCAAGATCAAGCTCGGTAATAACGTTCTTGCTCTCGGTCTCGTAATGGAAGGAAACGTTCTTGAATTCTATATCGCCCTTTACGTCAGAAAGCTCGACTGCGTCGGGAGCATCGGCGATCTCGGGCTCTATATCCATTATTTCGCAGAAGCGCTCGATTCCCGTAAGTCCGCGTTGGAACTGCTCGGCAAACTCTACTATACGGCGTATAGATGTCAGAAGCGTGCTGACGAACATAAGATAAGCCATATAATCGGCAACCGTTATACCGCCCTCGCCCTTCATTATGAAGAGCGCGCCGACAACGACGACCACGATATACATAATGCCCTCAAAGAGTCTGGTAGATGCCTGAAAGCTTGCCATTATGCGATAAACGCGCGACTTTATCTTCAAGAACTTGGTATTGCCCTCTTTGAACTTCTCTTCCTCAACAGACTCGTTGGCAAAGGACTTGACAACGCGTATGCCGAGAAGGCTGTCCTCTATCTGCGAGTTGAGCTCACCGACCTGCTTGCGCGAGTCGCGGAAGCCCTCCTTCATTCTGTTGTTGAAGAACCAAAGCACGATAAGCATAGGCGGAAGAACTGCAAAAACGATAAGCGTCATCCAGATGTTTATCGAGCTGAGCAAAATAAACGAGCAGACTATCTTGATACCCGCGATAAAGAATTCCTCGGGGCAATGATGCGCAAACTCTGTAACGTCAAAAAGGTCGCTCGTGATACGCGACATAAGCGTTCCGACCTTTGCGCTGTCGTAATAGGAAAAAGACAGCTTCTGCAAATGCCCGAAAAGGTCTTTTCGCATATCTGTCTCAAGGCGCGTGCCCATTATGTGACCGATAGATGCCATATAATAATTTGCGGCGGTGTCTATCAGACGAAGCACAAGGTATAGGATACCGCACCTGAGTATCAGCTCAAGCGTCAGTGACATCGGCTCTGAGGACGCCGCGCCCGTTATCTCGCGCACGAGCATCGGCAACACAAGCTCGCATACCGTGGTAAGAGCGGCACAGAACAGATCGAATACGAGTATCCATTTGTATTTTTTGTAATAAGGAAGAAATCTTTTGAGCAAACCCATCTTGCCCGTTTTTTTGACTGACATTTTTCTCTCCAAAAATAAATATTTTACCTTAATATTATAAATTATCCGAGAAAAAATGTCAAGAGATATCACAAAAAACCTTTTTCCTTGACTAAATTTGCACATTGATATACCAAAAACAATATTTTCCTTGACATTTGCTCTCTTTAGTGTTATAATTTTCTTGACTGAAATAAACTTCAAAAGGAGATATAATATGAAGGTTACAGTATGGAATGAAAATTATCACGAAAAAACACATCCCGTAGTGCTTGAGAACTACCCCGGCGGTATTCACGGCTATCTTGCAAATATGCTTGCTTGCGACGACATCGAGACACGCACGGCAACGCTTGACGACGAGGAATGCGGACTTACACAAGAAGTCCTTGAAGACACCGACGTTCTTATCTGGTGGGGTCATATGGCTCACGACAAGGTACCGGATGAGATAGTTGACAGAGTTCAGAAGGCTGTTCTTAGCGGAATGGGACTTATCGTTCTTCACTCGGGTCACCACTCCAAGATATTCCGCAGACTTATGGGTACTACCTGTAACCTTAAGTGGCGCGATGACACGAAGGAGCGCATCTGGACCATCAAGCAAAACCACCCGATCGCCGCAGGCGTTGACGAGACCTTCGTTCTCGAGCCCGAAGAGATGTACGGCGAGGGCTTTGATATTCCCGAGCCCGACGAGGTAATATTCCTCGGTTGGTTCAACGGCGGAGAGGTATTCAGAAGCGGTTGCACCTTCACCCGCGGCCACGGCAGAATATTCTACTTCCAGCCCGGTCACGAGACCAACAAGTCCTTCCAGAACGAAAACGTTCAGAAGATTATCAAGAACGCTGTAAGATGGGCGTGCCCGATAAAGAAGAACATCGAGCTTACCTGCCCGCACTTTAAGCCTCTTGAAAAGTAATAAATGATATAAAAATGACAGGGAGCGTTCCCTGTCATTTTTATTAGAGCAATACCCTTACTCTCCTGCGCCAATCGTACGGAGAAATTCCGTTTTTACGCACAAACAGCCTATAAAAATGCGAATAGTGATTAAATCCACTCTCAAGCGCAATCTCGTCTATAGACTTCGAGGTCACCTCAAGCAGATACATCGCCCGTCTTATCCTCACGTCGTTTATATATTCGAACGGTGTTATTCCGTATTCCGTGCGAAAAATATTGATAACGTGGTTCTTGCTGTAGTGAAATTCTCTGCAGATATCCTCCAAAGATATCCCCTCAAGATAATGCTTCTCTATAAATCCGCGGATAAGTGCCGCCGCACTGTCGCCACTCTCCACCGAGCTTTTGAGCAGCGAAAGTATCTCAAAAAAGGTCGCCGCGCGCTCAATGTAGGAAGCACTTTCGTGCGCGAGTCTGTCCATTTTCTGTATCAGCGGAGCAAAGGTAGCATAGTCAAAGCTTCCGCTTTTAGAAAGCAGGTTCTCGCCGCTGTCCGTCCACTCGCCCACAAAATGCACGTAGAGGTACTTTGGAGAATCGCTCGGGGAGTCTCCCGACTGATAAATATCCCGCTTTTGAATATAATACTGTCCGGGATAAAGCTCGATCTCTTCGTTCCCCTCTCTGAAGCGCAGGACACCCTCGTAAACGAGCAACAGAACGTCGTGAGGACACACCCTTGAAACGTGGCACTCGTTCTTTTCAAAAAAGCGCAAAGACGAATTCTTATATAGGATATTCGAATCAAGATCAATTCCGATCATATTTATCACCCCCAAAAAATTATATCACCTTATTGTGATATTGTCAATAAAAATTGTCATTATATCAATTTTATATTCGTATTTGATATGATATAATAAATAAAAAAACTTGGAGGTAAACTATGAATAAATGGAAACTTTATACCACCGCACAAATAAAGCCTGAGGGTTGGCTGCGCCGCCAGCTTGAAATTCAGGCAGAAGGACTTGGGGGAAATCTTCACAAAGTCTGGCGCGACGTGCGCGACAGCTCGTGGATAGGCGGAAGTGCTGACGGCTGGGAGCGCGTTCCCTATTGGCTCGATGGATTTATCCCGCTTGCATATCTGCTTAACGACAGTGAAATGATAGCTACCTCAAAGCGCTACGTTGACGCAATAATTGCACAGCAGAAGCCTGACGGCTGGATATGTCCCTGCACCGAAGAGCAAAGACGGGACTACGATCCGTGGGCGATAATACTTATCACAAAGACCCTCACGGTCTATTACGAATGCTCTAAGGACGAACGTATTCCCAAGATAATATACGACACGCTCAAAAATTACCACGGACTTCTCACGTCAGGCGAGCTCTCACTCTTCAAATGGGGCAAATTCCGTTGGTTTGAGGCATTTATAGCGATAAATTTCCTCTACGAAAGACATAAGGAGGATTGGCTTGTCGACCTTGCCCGTATTCTCAAAGCGCAGGGGGCTGACTATGCAAGCTTTGCTGATATGTGGAAGCGTCCGCTCAACTTTTGGCAATGGGAGACCCACATCGTTAATATAGCGATGATGCTAAAATACGAAGCTGTCTCTTACGAGATACTCGGCGACGGTTATACCGATATCGCAGAGGAGCTTCATTCGCTTCTCGACAAATACAACGGCACTCCCGTAGGACTTTTTACGGGTGACGAGTGTCTCTCGGGTCTTAGCGCAATTCAAGGCACGGAGCTCTGCGCCGTTGTCGAGCAGATGTATTCTTACGAGCTCCTCTTTGCTAACACAGGCGACGAAAAATGGGCGGAGCGTCTTGAACTACTTGCTTTTAACGCACTTCCCGCAACCTTCAGCGACGATATGTGGGCACATCAGTACGTACAGATGAGCAATCAGATAGCGGCTCAGCGTTTCCCCGGCAAATCGCTCTTCCGCACCAACGGAAGCGAGGCACATCTCTTCGGTCTTGAGCCCAATTACGGCTGTTGCACCGCAAATATGCATCAGGGCTGGCCTAAGTTCGCGCTTTCTGCATTTATGCACCGCGAAGGTGAGATAATAAACGCTCTTCCTATCCCTTCAACGCTTGATAGCGACGAGATAAGCGTAAAGCTTTGCACCGAATATCCCTTCAAGAACTCCTTCGTCTACGAGATAAAGGCAAAGAAGGATATCCGCTTTACCGTAAGAATTGCTTCGTTTGCCAAGAACGTCACGCTCGACGGCGTAGCTGTTCCGAGCGAGAATATAACGGTCGAGCTCAAAGCAGATGAGGAACGCAGACTTGCGGTCGCGTACGAGACTGTTCCCTACCTTGCGCAAAGACCGCACGGACTCAATACGGCAAAATGCGGCTCGCTCGTATTCTCTATTCCCATAAGCTACGAGAAAAAGATGCACGAGTACGAGAAGAACGGCGTTGACCGCACCTTCCCCTACTGCGACTACGAATATATCCCCACGGGCGATTGGAGCTATGCGCTCACCTCGGATAAATTCGAGATAGAACGCCGCGGCGTTTCAAATATTCCCTTCTCTTCGACCGAGCCCGCAGTCGTGCTCAAGGCAAAGGTCGCACCGATAACTTGGGGATACGAGGACGGCTACGAGACCGTCTGCGCGAAGATCCCCGAGTCCACCGAGCCTACGGGAGCAGAGCGGGAGATCGAGCTTTATCCTTACGGAAACGCAAAGCTTCGTGTTACCGAGATACCTAAAATATAGTCTGATGCAAAATAAATAAAAGCACAAACCGCTTTGACCGTCAAGCTTCGATGGTCAAAGCGGTTTGTGTGTTTTTAGTTATTAGCTGATCAAAGGATAAATACGATTATCTCGGTCCTGCAATGTTGTTTGAGCATATCAATATGTGAATTGATAGAGTTCGTAGGATAAAGCACTACTCCCTGTCCACCCTCTGCGCCTATACAAAGATAAGCATCGAACGAGACCGACTGTCTGTGATATACCTTTCCCGCAGAAATGATGGAATTGAATTTACCCGTCGCCCCGTATCCTACGTGATAATCGTTCCTCTCACTGTACCAGAAGCAGAAACAGCCGCTGAATACCGAGCGGGTATTTTCTTCAACCAGAAATCCCGTGGAGAACTGGTCGCTGTAGCAAACGTCAAAAACGTTTCCCTCGCTTTTATCCCAAAAGCCAACGGTGTGCACGTTTTCTCTATTCAAGCCTACAACGAGCGGATGTATATTTCTGAATGTGTTGTTCGATCCCGTCTTGGTACAGAGCACGCCGTAATTTGTCGAGGCTATTCTCATATTTGAGAAATTATTATAAGTTCCCTCCACTAAAACACCTGCAGATCCTATCGCTTCCATACCCGTAATATTTACGTTATCAACGTCAACGCAGGTCGCGCCAAGCTCGTTTTCGGCACGCTTGATATGAATTCCGTTGTAGACGCGCTTTATCGAAACGTTATAGATATACGTATCCTTTCCGCCGCCTACCGCAATACCCGAAGCAAGACCGGAGCCGTAAAGACAACCGCCCATGACAGAGATACTTCTCTCTTCCAAAGGATCGAACCCGTCATTCGCAGACTCACTCTGGGCTTCGTTCTCATTTTCGCATCCGATCTGTATCATCGCTTTTGTCTTGTCCTCTCCCCAATCTGACGCCGTTATGACCGCTTGATTGGAAAGTCGGAGCGAGACGCTTTTGCTCGGATCGGCAGGTATGATTATCGGACTCTTGATCATATAGTTTCCGTCGGGGAAATATATAGTCCTGCTCGGATTTTCTTCTATAGCCTTCTGTATCGCAAGCGCACAGTCCTCTCCCTCGACAAACGAAAGATATTTGGTTATTACAACGTAACCAAGCGCGTAAGGATCGACCGCCTCTGGCTCGGTGACTTCATTTTTCTCTTCATCTACCGTTTGATCGATCTTTTGATCTGTTATCTTCTCTGCGGTAATAAAATCACCACCACATATACGAGAAAGTGCATACTTTCCGTCAAGCTCTGCTATACTACTGCAAGTATCGGCAGGTAACGCATCGGTACGGACTCTGACTATCTCAAGGCGGTCTTCATCAAAAGCATCGCCTATATCTATATCGTCTATTGCTCTTAGCGCAAGAGCGTACTGCTCTTCGCTCTGTTTGGGTGCTTCCCGCGTTTGTGTATCTTCTGCGGAGTTGCACGAGGTAAGCGACACCGCCCAAGGCATCATAGAGAGACAGATAAGAATACAGACTATCTTTCTGAGGGCAAAATAATTTTTCTTATTTTTCATATCTACACCTCGCTATCTCTCAATTAAGGATATCCGTAGAGCAGTATTTTTTGAGAACACTTGCATACTTATCACTTACGGTCATATCAAACGGATAATAGACAGATCCCGTACCGCCATCGGTCTCGACGAGCAGATATGCGTCGGTCTCGACCTCGTGCGTATGAGACACCTTACTGTAAGAAATATTAGAGTTGAACCTTCCTATCGCACGGAAGCCCACGTGATAGCCGTTATCAGCCGACCGCCAACTGCACGTGCAGGAATTATACGTCGAGCGCGCTCTCTCATCAATAAGAAATCCCGTAGCGAACTGATCGCTGTAGCAAACGTCGTACTGATTACCTCCACTCATGTCCCAGAATCCCGCATTATCGATTTCTTCAAGTCCTGTTCCTATAGCGTGGATACTGCGGAATAGGTTATTCGAGCCGTTTTCGGTGCACTTCATACCATACTGAACACCCGATACCCTCATATTAGCGAGCGTATTGAGTGAACTGCCGACAAGAATACCTATCGAGCCTTTCTCGCCGTTGCCGACCACGTGTACGTTTTCGATATCCGCCGAGGTAGAATTAGTACTGTTCTTCGGGTCGATAAGATTTACGCCTATATACGAATTTTTCACAGTAAAGTTAGAAAGCAATATATCCTCACTGCCTTCAACGGTTATACCCGACGCAATTCCCGACGCGTCGATCACTCCGCCCATAAAATAGACGTTTCTTGCACTATGGTCTATACCGCCAATATTCTCTGTGTCCTCACCCTCACCGCAAACTCCCATTCTTATCATAGGCTTGGACTTATCCGACCAATTTACTGCCTTTAGGGTCGCGTAATTTGAAAGTCTTATAGAAACGCTCTTAGCATTATTTGCCGGTATCACGACAGTATCGGATATCTCATAAATGCCGTCGGGAAAATAGATAGTGCCATTGGGATTTTCCTCGATCGCCTTTTTTATAGCGGCTGTGTAATCTCCGCCGCTTGCTAACGACGCATATTGAGTGATAAGGATATATTTCGCCTCGTCGATCGGCAGCTCGGCGTCCTTCGGATCTTGCGCGCTGAGCTTTGCGTTAGTGATAAAGTCTCCTACGTAGAGATCGACCGTAGCATATTTGCCTATGGCGTCAGCGGCTACCTTTACGGGATTGAACGGAATATCCTCAGCCCGCAGACCTACAAGCTCGACGTCATCCTCGGTTATCTGCTCACCTGCCTTGACCGACTTAACTACTCTTATCACCTCAACAAGCGGCTCCGCCGTTTCGGTCTCTTCTTTGGGCGGAGTTTCCTGCTTGTTGCACGCCGATAGAACGAACGCTAAACACAGGCAGATCAGAACTGCCGAGGCGATCCTGATAATATTTTTAAAATTATACTTCTTCATTTCAAATTCCTTCCGATGTTATCTCTTTGGTCATGATCATCAAAAAGCGATATTCAGTTAACAAGATAATATTTTGTCATATCGTTATCCGAAACAAGCGAAGCATCAAAAGAAGGAGCTACGACACCGCCGTTTCCGTCCTCAATTGCGGCGAGAAATATTTTTTCGCTTTCGCCGTCAACAAAATCAGCACGACAGCCCAGCATAAGCATCTGTAATCTTCCGGTTGAAAATGCGATATGCTTTTCGCCCTCGTCCAAGGTCCAAAGCGCCGTACACTGCTTAATGCATCCTCTCGCACCGTTTCCAAGATCGAAGGCTATATCGTAATTTATACTTGTACAGTCAGATAGATGCACGTTTCCTCCGCCAAGAAATCCTGCGGTGTTTCTCGCTCCGGTAGTGTTCTCAACGGTACAGGATGAAACAAAGGTATGATTGGAAAGCACTATTCCTGTTCCCACGTTGGATATACGCGCATTCGTGATAGTGTTGTCGTCTCCGACAAAGCTCACTCCGACAGAATTGAACTTTCCGTTTCCGACGATAGTCACGTCGTCGATATCCGCATCAGCCGAAGAACCGTTAGTGCCCTGCTTTACGTGTATTCCGTAGTGCGAGTTTACAATAACAACGTTCTTTATCAGAGTCTCGCGTCCCGCGTCTATAGATATTCCGTCGGCAACGCCGTTACAGTCGAATATTCCCCCCATAACGAAAAAATTGCTTCCGGGCGTATTGATATCGTTAACCTTTTCATATGCGCCAAGACATATGAGTGCTTTATACGTACCCTCATTCTGCCAGAAATCCGCCGCCTTCAAGACCGCACCTGCCGAAAAATAAAACGATGTGCTCTTAGCCGGCTCGGACGTCGTGAACAGTGACTGCGAGATAATATACTCTCCATCGGGAAAATACAGCGTCTTACCGGGATTTTTGTCTATAAGCTCTTGGAGTAACGTATAAAGATCCTCGCCTGTATTCGCCTTTACGTAATCAGTAACCACTATATAATCACACTCTAAACTCTCTATTTCATTTTTTATCAGATGCTCATTCGGGACCATAGCTTTTTCGTCTACTAACCATTCGCTTGCGACGTAGTCCCCCCTGTAAAGATCGCGCAACGCATATTTGCCGTATACCATAGACTTGTCGGTCATGACGTTTTTGGGGAGATTTTCGGCAGATACCTCGATAACAGTCAAATGCTTAGAGGATATCTTCTGCCCCTTTTTTATATCCTCCTTCAAAACCACGACGTCGACCAAGCCGTTTTCGTTGAGCTCGTGAACCGTCTCTAACATCGGTATCCGCTCGCTCTGCACTGCCGTCTCAGATGCCTCGCCGCGAGCTTCGTTCTTTGCCGCATTATTGCAAGAACTAAAAGCTCCGCTCGTTAGCATAACGACACAAAGCAGCACGGCAGCCGCATTTTTTGTGATAAAATTTTTTATCATAAAGCACTCTCCTTAAGCATCATTTTCAAATCTTTTTACTGAAAGTAACATCTTATTATACCACATATCCGTTTTATTGTCAATATACGGACGTCTCCCGTAAATGATGGACACAACACAAGCAGGGGCGGAAAACTTTAGTTTTCCTCCCTTTGTCATTTATTATTTTAGATACACCGTATACGCCGAGAGCTTGTCGTCTCTGTTATAGAGCTCGTGCGTTCCCGTGTTTCGAATATGGAACACCACGCGGTCGGAATAGACCTCAAACACCATAAACTGTGCCAACGTCGGCGTTGCGGTCGTAGGATAATATTTCGATTCCTTCTCTCCGCCAAAGCCTTCAATTCCGTCGTCTTCGAAATACTGTGCTCCAAACGGACGGAGACCGCCCATATGCACGAGCGAAAATTCGTACTGCTTTCCCTTCGAATCTGCAGACTCAAGATTGCTGTCGAGCGGCTTGTTGTTTTCGTCGATATGCAATACAGCGCCCGAGGAATAATGTCTGTAGCAAGAATCCTCGCCGTGCACGTGACCGTACAGATAGAAGGTATTTTGATGTCCCTTGAATATGTCGTAGAACAGTTTGCGATCGCCGTTCCCCATCGTTTCGCACAAATTGCCGTTGTTAAAATAGTATATTGCAGACAGATGTCCGACCACAAATACACACTTTTTGCCGTCGGGATCTATTTCATCAAGCTTATTCTTGACCCATATCAGCGTTTCGTCGCTGTAATAGCCCTCGTGAGAATTGAAAGCGGTATTGGGGTCTATGTTGATCCCGATGAAATCAATTCCGTTTACAACGTAGTGAAACGCACCCCAATAAAGCTCGTTCGGCTTTTCCTTTGAGACAAGTACAGTCTTTTCGCTGTCGGGAAGTGCACCGAATGCAGAGTCCATAAGATCGTAAAAATCGGTCGTGTTGTAGGGCTCGTTTTCTTCGGTAGCGATATCTCCAAGTATCATATCGTTGTTGCCCGCAACGTATAGGACCTTGCCATCCTCCACGCTTTTTGCGATACACGCGTGCATTTTAGCCTTAAGATCAAGAAAATTCTTTTTTGGCAAAGCGCAGGATCTGTTCCAATAAGGGTAATCAGATATATTATCTCCGCCAACGATAGCAAGATCGGCTGTTCCGAATTCTTCTCTTGCAAGCTCGTTTGCTTTGATAAGAGAGCCCCGCACCGTCGTAGGAAAATCCAGCATGGATTGCTGATTGTGTATATCGGTAAAGCAAAAAGCTGTCAATATTTTTTTCATTTTATTCCTCCGTTTAGCAAACATAAAGTAAAACTAAAAAATCACTCTTAAAAAGTTTTTATACGCCATACATAGAGTCCGTCATTTTTTATCTCTCCGTACTGTATGACAAGTTCTTCATCACTTTGAAGGCGAGTAAGTATTTCTTGTGAAAACGAATTAGATGGGGAAATGGTCTGACCGGCCGTCAGGATAAGCAGTGGGGTCAAATTGCCGTCATACGTTAATTTTCGACCTCTCGGCGAGCTTCGCGAAGTGGGAACCCACCTTGCGGCAGAAGATTATTCGTTATATTCAATATCAAAATAATTCAAAAGTGCTTTATAGGTATCCTGACCGTCAAGGCAGGTATCCACAAGGAAGCCCTGTTCACTATTCCATTCCTTCAAGCCACGATAATAAAACATCTTTTTACTGTCCTCGATAATAAACGGTACGATATTGAACCGCAAGCATTCTTTAAATGCTATGAGCCTACC
>SVSY01000031.1 GCA_015064065.1 Oscillospiraceae bacterium | reverse complement strand
GTTATAGGCGTATCCGCAGTAGTTCTCACTTCTATCCTCGGCGTAGCTTTCGTTGCAAAGAAGAAGGACTAAGATAGTAATAAAAATAATGCCACCTTTCTTTCGGAGAAAGGTGGCGCCAAAGAACTTGAATGAAGAAATTTTTAGTTCGAGTTCGGTTATACACATAAAACGGTATAATAAGTAATTTTTTATGGTAGTGTTAGCGGACACCTCATCGGTACCGCTAACACTATTTGTTTTTATTATATGTTTGCACGGCTATTACCTTTGAAACAATCTTCTACAAACCGGTAGGGGAGGGGCTTGCTCCTCCCGATGTCGCAATCAAATCACATCGGCACGTGCGGCTATTACCAAAAGCGTCAACTCTGATTAGCCTTCCCCAGCGGGGAAGGGGGACCGCTTGCGGTGGATGAGGAGAAAAAGTTAGTTTGCGTTGAGTTTCTACTCATCCGTCGGCATACGCCGCCACCTTCCCTGCTAGGGAAGGCTAAGGGAAAGCGCCACTTTCGGCAACAACCGTGAGTGCCGATGTGATTTGATTACGACAAGGATCGCCGAGGACGTCGGTCCCTACGATCAATGAAAAATTATAGCCGTGTGAAACATGATACCCGCCGTCGCGAAGACTATTTGAATTTATAAAATAAAAAGGGCAGGTGAACTGCCCTTAATAGATTTTATAGCTTTTATTCAAGTATATTCGACGTGATCATATCAACGCCCATTTCGCGAACAGCCTCTGCATCGGCAACCGTGTCGACTGTCCATACGTTGACAACTCTGCCGTTTGCGTGCATAAGGTCAACGAATTCCTTTGTCATCGACTTGTGATAGATGTCTGCGTCAAGCTTGTTGTCAAGAATAAACGCGATATTTTCTTCACTAAGTGTGCTTGTCAAGAACTGTGCATTCGCATCGGGACGGGCATCGCGCAGATAGATCATATTGTTCTTGCTGAACGAGATAAACGTGGTGTTCTCGAACATTCCCGCTGCATCAACTGCCGCCGCAATACCCTCTACGTGCTGGCGTTCCATATCTCTCTTGAGCTCAAGGACCGCTACCTTGCCGTACTTTTTGCAGATGGAAAGATATTCCTCGAGCGTGGGAAGGAAAATGTCTGCGCGCGCGGTCACTCCGTCGCGGTCTGTCATACGTACTGCGCGGAGATCGTCGAAATTGCTTGTCTCAACGCCCATATCAAGTCCTGCAACGCGCTTGAGGTCGTCGTCGTGAATGATGATGTACTTTCCGTCAAGAGTTACGTGAACGTCGGTCTCAATGCCGTAGTAGCTCTTTACGCCCGCCGCTACGAACGCGGGGCAGGTGTTTTCGCGCTCAAGACCCGAAACTCCGCGGTGAGCTACCATTTTGATATTTCTTTTGTTTTCAAATTTGATGGTATTCATATCCGTACTCCTTTATATAAATTATTCAAGAATATTTGAGGTTATTACGTCAACGCCCATGTCGCGCATGCGTTCTGCGTCTTCTAATGTATCTACAGTCCAAACGTTGACTATTCTGCCATGCTCGTGCATCAGCTCGACGAATTCGCGTGTAAGGGCAGGAAAGTAAATTCCGGCATCAATGTTATTTTTTATTATAAAATCAATGGTTTCCTCGTTAAGCTCTCCCGTGAGGAGCTGCGCTTTGGCGTCAGGATAGGCAGAGCGCAGATCGGTGAGATTGCTTCTGTTGAAGGAGATAAAGGTAGTGCTTTCCATCATGCCCATCTGCTCAACCACAGCCGCCATTCCGAGCACGTGCTTGCGCAGATCGACCTCGCAGATCTCAAGGTAGGCTTCCTTTCCGTATTTTCTGCAAATTGAGAGATACTCTTCGAGCGACGGAAGGAACATATCGCCGCGTGGGGTGATACCGTCGATATCGGTGAAGCGAACGGCGCGCAGATCATCAAAGGTGCTTTCCTTTACCGCCATATCAATACCCGAGATACGCATGAGATCGGCATCGTGATGGATTATGTATTTTTCGTCAAGCGTTACGAAAACGTCGGTTTCGATTCCAAAATAACTCTTTACGCCCGCCGCTACGAACGCGGGGCAGGTGTTTTCGCGCTCAAGACCCGAAACTCCGCGGTGAGCTACCATTTTGATGTTGCCCTTGTTTTCAAATTTTATAGTATTTATAATAAAGCCTCCTTTATTTTTGTTCTTCTTTATCTTCGTCACCGTCGACTACCGAAAGTCCCGTGACGGTCGCGTATGCGCCGAGCTCATACGGCGGAAAATATATGCCCCAAAGCTCGCCGCCGTGCTCAAATTCGAGAATGTAATAGGGCTTGAAAAAGACACAGCCCGCGTTATTCGTGGTCATTTTGTACTGCTTGAACTCGCCCTTGTTGTATTCCTCGTCCTTGTTCCAATTGGGAATGGAGATGCGCTTGTCTATCTTTCTGATGCATTTGAGGGAGGAGAGCGGAACGGAGTAGAGCGTTTCAACGTCTCCGATAAAGAAGCTGCCGTCGCGCGAGAAGATGCGAGCTTCGACGTTGATGTATGCCGTGGGCATAAGCGGAAGAGGAGCGGGCTTTATCTCGCCGTTTTTGACCTTGTATCTGAAAAGCAGAAGGTCTACCTTCGGTGCGTCGGTCGGAACGTTGAGCTCTTCGAACATCTGCTCGAAATTCTCGTTTATGTCTTCAACGAGCTCCTCCGCGTTTTCTTCCTCCAATACCTCGCGCTCTTTTTTGTGGGCAGAAATCAGGACTATCACCCAGATTATGAGCGATATAAAGAATATCCAGAAGAGAATGGGCGCGTTTGAATAAGCCTTGGCTATGCCGATCTCGAGGGCGGCACTGAGGATACCGCAGCCGAGCATCAAGGCAATAAAGCCCATAGCCACGCGCAGAATGCGAAGAGGGAGGGGGAGCTTTGCCTTTTCCATGATCTCGGTCGCACTGTCCATCTTTTCGCCGAGCTCGGCAGATGAATTGTCGGATACGCGAGCGAATAAGAGCTCCTCGCCGTTGTTTTTGTCATTTTTCTTGTTTTCGGTTACGTCAATACCCCAAAACGGTTTCATAAGTGTTTCTCCTTTTTGCTTTTTTATAAAGAGTCGCTTTTTTTGAGGAAATATTTCACGGATATGACCTATTTGTTTCATTATATCATTTTTTTTACATCTTGTCAAGAAGAGAAGAAAGGTATTGACAACGGCATAAAAATGTGGTAAAATAATCGGGTAGCGCCGGTATGGCGGAATAGGCAGACGCACGGGACTTAAAATCCCGCGATATGAGAATATCGTACCGGTTCGACCCCGGTTACCGGCACCAAACAACAAAGAGATGGGCAACGCCCATCTCTTTGTTGTTTCTGATGCAGAAAAGCGTCGAACCGCTCCGACCTTGGTCGGACGTTTGCCGAGAAGTAACAGTGGATCAAATGGCACAAAGGCGGCAAACTACGCTTCGACCCCGGTTTTAAGGATGGGCAACGCCCATCTCTTTGTTGTTTTTGATGCAGAAAAGCGTCGAACCGCTCCGACCTTGGTCGGATGTTTGCCGAGAAGTAACAGTGGATCAAATGGCACAAAGGCGGCAAACTACGCTTCGACCCCGGTTTTAAGGATGGGCAACGCCCATCTCTTTGTTGTTTTTGATGCAGAAAAGCGTCGAACCGCTCCGCGTATGGAAATTTTACAATAAATACGAATAAAACAGTAAAAAAGAGCATATAATGTGACAGAGAGAAAAAATAAAGCAAAAAACGCGTGTAAAAAGCAAAAAAGGGGTTGACAAAAGGCAAGAGATATGGTATAATACTCTTTGCGAACAGCGAAAACATAATATCGCGGAGTAGAGCAGCTTGGTAGCTCGTCGGGCTCATAACCCGGAGGTCGTGAGGTTCAAATCCCACCTCCGCAACCAAAAAAGAAACCACCCATCAGGGTGGTTTTCTTTTTTGCTTGTCGCCTTCGGCGAGTGGGATTTGAACCTCACCGCCTTCGGTACGAAGGCTCGACCTCCGACCGCCCTTGCGGGCGGAATGTCGGGCGAATAACTTGCAACCTAAGCGAAAAGGATTTAGTATCCTTTTCGCAACGGTTGACGGCACAAAGCAAGGAGTGTGCCGAGCCGAGCACGCGCAGGCGACGGCAGACAACTATGCGACTGCCGCGGAAGGTCGTGAGGAGAATGGACAGTCGAGGACGCCTGTCCCTACAAATTGTTCTTTACATATATGAAAATTTATGCTATAATAAACATATAAAATAATTTTTCTGGATTTTCTCGGGTCTTTCGGTATAATGTATGTTACCACCTGAAAGGAACGAGAAAAAGATAGAAATGCTTGATTTTGAGAAAAATAAAAAGATATTAGAGAATTATTATGAATACCTAATGAAAAAGGAGAGCAAGGATGAAAAACATTAAACTAACCGCTGTCATGGTTTCGTTAATAATGCTCGTATTTACTTTTACCTCTTGCCATCAAACGCCTCCCGAAGATTTAGCATTGCCTGACGAGGATTGCGTAATGTTTTACACAATATCCGAAAATGAATATATTCGTATTTTGTGTAGTAGCAATTCTCAATTTAATTTCTGCGGTGAATGGGTAAAGGGAGATAAGACGGAAGCAGTTTATTTGGAGCACTACGTTAAACCATCGACATTTGCAGGTGGAGATGGTGGACTTATTTGCGATATTGAAATATTTGATCCTACGGAAAAGGATCACGTTCATTCAAGCTCCTGCAACCACACGTACAGCTTTGAGAAAGGCGCTATGAATTCATCATATCTCATTAATCCCAATACCGAAGAAAAAATCCCGATTACATTTTCCATTGATAAGGACTTAGATTTTTATTTCAGCTGGGTTTCTCAAATCTATATTGATTTTTTCAATACGAATAATAACATTTACAAAGAAGAAACTCAAGATTTCTGGTATGATTTTGAATTACAAAAGGGCGAGTGGGTATCAAACGGCACTGTCATTCCTATAAAAATGGAGTTCGCGGGAGTAACGCCTATTGGAATAACGCTACGCATTTACGATGTTTCAGGAGAACACGAGAAAGAGATCCTTTTTGCTCGGGGGGAACTTATAGATGCAAACACATTTGTTTCACAAGAGCTATCGGGAACTATGTTCTATGAGGGAACAGTGACCGAAATTAAAATTGTAAGAACAAATAACCAAACGTAACTGTTAAAGGCATCTATTTTGTCAAAATAACACAAAAAAGAAACCACCCATCAGGGTGGTTTTCTTTTTTGCTTGCCGCCTTCGGCGAGTGGGATCTGAACCGCCACACCCTTCGCAAGCCCCAAATAAGCTTTTTCAATATTTTTCTTAAAACGTATTGAGAAATCTTCGTGCAGGTGATATAATATCCTTAACAGATAAAATTTCAAGGAGGACGTGAAATGAAACTTTTAGATGATTACTCGTGGGTACGCGGTGTCAATCACCGTATATGCGAGGAGGAACAGCTCAGACGCGAGCTTGGATACGGCAAGCGTGTTAATCTGAACACTCTCAGAATATGGCTCAGCCGCTCTCAGTTTGAGCGTGACGGCGAAAAGTATCTGGATCAGATCCTACAGTACGTACGCATATCCTATGAGTGCGGATATCAGGTCATGCCCATTCTTTTCAACGGAAACGGGCTTGATCCCAACACTCTGACAGAAGAATATTACGAGCGCAACGACGCGTATGCTTTGGCGGTCGTAAACGCCCTTAAGGATGAGCCCGGACTTCTTATGTGGGACGTTATGAACGAGCCTGCCTGCAACCGCTGGACATATGCAAAGGATATTTCTCCCGAGGAGAAGAAGAGCCGCTACGAGCTTCTTTGGTCCTTCGTTCGCCGCTATTGCGATTTTGTGAAAGGAATAGACCCCGTGAACGCTATCACGGTCGGACATACTACGGCACGAGAGGTCGAGCCTACGGTCGATCGTGTTGACGTCATTTCATTCCACGACTACAGCGGTACTCGCAAGAAGCTTTACGAGAACTACGCGCTTGCAGACGAGCTGTCCAAAAAGTACAACAAGCCGGTTATGCAGACCGAGACGGGTTGTCTTGCACGTTGCAATCCCTACGACATGGCACTTCAGGCGTGCGAGGAGTACAAGATGGGTTGGATAATATTCAACCTTATGATACAGGGACGCTGTGATACCGAGCACGGTGTATTCTATCCCGACGGAACTGTGCGCGATCCTGCAACCATTGCTGCTATGATGGGCTGTTACCGCAGCCGCGACCTTGATACCATTATCGTTCCTATCCCGAACCGTGAGGGTCAGGCGCAGAGATGCATCGAGGATATCAAGAAGGCTCTTACCGAGTACACGCAGGACGCGTTTGACTACCGTCCCTCCGATGCGCAGGAGCTTTTGACTGTGTGTGAGCGTGCGGCAAATCTGCTTGAGTGCTGTGATATGATACCGATGGCTTGCCCGCCTACCGCCAAGATATTCAAATGGCGCAAGATGGAAAAGCCTCCGCTTGCTGAAATTCGCCGTTTAGCGTACGATCTGGCAAATCAGCTCAAAGAGGTATGTGAGATACTGTGATGAATTGAAAAACGAAGCGGACGGGCGCGCGCCTGTCCGCTCTTTATTTTTGCGTATTGCGCGTTTGTTTTTTAAGAACATATCTTGACATATCGGAAAATTTCGGTTACAATTATGTTAGCGTTATAACCCCTAAAATGAATTTTACATAAGGAGCGGAATATGGAATACAGAATATTGGGAAAAACGGGGCTTAAGATATCAAGGCTTGGTTTTGGCGGTATTCCGATACAGAAAATAGATGCCGCGGGCACGAAAAAGCTGATAGGACAGCTTTTTGAGGAAGGTGTTAATTTTATCGATACCGCGCGCGGATATACGGTGAGTGAGGAGTATCTCGGCTACGCGCTCGAGGGGCTCAGAGATAAATTCGTTCTTGCGACCAAGAGCATGGCGCGCACGAAGGAGGCTATGGCGAAGGATATCGACGTCAGCCTTAAAAATCTTCGAACCGACTATATCGATCTTTACCAGATACACAACCCGAGCGCAAAGGATCTTGAGCAGGTCATCGCAGAGGGCGGCGCGCTTGAGGCTCTTTACGAGGCAAAGGCGGCGGGGAAGATAGGTCATATCGGTGTCACGCTTCACTCTGTCGATCTTTTTAAGCAGGCTATCGAGATGCCGTGGGTCGAGACCGTGATGTTTCCCTACAACATAGTTGAAACTCAGGGCGAGGAGCTGATAGCGAAGTGCGCCGAGAAGGATATCGGATTTATCTGTATGAAGCCTTTGGCGGGCGGAGCTATTGAGGACGCGCAGATAGCTCTGCGCTTTATCGTGAGCAATCCCGCCGTTACGGTGGTCATTCCCGGAATGGCAGACTCGGCAGAGGTCAAGCAGAATATATCCGCGTGTGCAGATACGTCGCCGCTGAGAGCAGACGAGACTGAAAAAATAGAGGGCATCAAGTCGCTTCTCGGTACTAATTTCTGCCGCCGCTGTAACTACTGTGCCCCTTGCAGTGTGGGTATCAATATCTCGGCAGTATTTCTCTTTGAGGGATATTACAGCCGCTACGACTTGAAGGATTGGGCAAAGGACCGCTATTCGAGCCTTGCGAAGAGTGCATCCGACTGTATCGGCTGCGGAGTTTGTGAGGAGCGCTGTCCGTATCATCTGCCTATTCGCCAAATGCTCAAAAAAGCGGCAGAGGTAATGGGTAAGTAAATATGGAAAAAACTTATTTTTTTGACGACGCCGTATGGGTCGGCGCGGCAGAGCGAAGTCCCAAAAGCTTTTCTGTGCTTCGCGGACGCTTTGAGCTTGCCGACGCAAAAAAGGTCACGCTGAATATCCTCGGACTTGGTTTTTTCAAGTGCTATATAAACGGCAAGTGCATCAACCCCGACACGTTTTTGCCGCTCTCGTCGGATTTTGAGCCTACCTGCGACCCTGCAGACGAGGTTTTGACCTATCATAGAATTTACGTCCCGAGCTTTGATATAACCCCTTTTGTCAAAGAGGGAGAGAACGTCATCGCAATTCATTTCGGAGGCGGCTGGTACACTCACGAAAGCCGCGTTTTCGGACTTCCGAAGGCTATCTATTGCATAAGGGCAGAGAAGAGCGACGGCGAGGTGTGCCGTTTCGTTTCGGACGGCGAGTGCCGTATCGGTGACGGGTATGTTACAAATTATGAATTTGTCAGACGCGAGGAGCAGGATCTTAATATCAACTGCGCTTGCTTCGGTGCGGATTTCGATGATTCTGCTTGGGAAAAAGCTTCGCTTGTCGAGGAGCTTGACAGCGACTATTTTGCCACAGATTGCCCGATAGACAAGCTTATGGGAGAGCTTTACGTAAAGGTCGTGGGCAAGGGAGAGAGGGGAACTGTATACGATTGCGGAAAGAATACTACAGGGTATCCCGTCCTCAAGCTTTTCGCTTTGCAGGGAAAGACCGTACGCGTGCGTTTTTCGGAGGAGATACTTCCCGACGGACGACTTGACCCGAAGCATATTCAAAATCAGCTCTATTCGGTTCGCTCAAACGGAACTGACGGCTTTGCCCAGCCCGAGTTTACTTGGTTCTGCTTCAGATATTTTGAGGTAGAGGGAGAAGCTGAGCCGACCTGTGTCAAGGAGATATACGCCGACGTGCCTCGCTCGTCTGCCTTTGAATGTGATAACGAAACGCTCAATTGGGCGTACGAGACCTTTATACATACGATGCTCTGCAATATGCACACGGGTCACCCCTCGGATTGTCCGCATCTTGAACGCCGTGGATACACGGGTGATGGACAGCTGACCTGCCACGCCGCGCTGTCGGTGCTTGACGCAAGGAGCTTTTATGAAAAATGGCTTCAGGATATTGCCGACGGTCAGGATACGCTGAGCGGACATATTCAGTACACCGCGCCATATATAAAGAGCGGTGGAGGTCCGGGCGGCTGGGGCTCGGCTATCGTTGAAGTGCCGTATCAGCTCTATTTGCACTACGGAGACGTTGAGGTGCTCAGAAAGTACTACGGCAATATGCGCCGATATATAGACTATCTTGAAGCTCACTCCGAGTTCGGACTCGTTACGAGCGACAAGAAGGGCGAGTGGTGTCTTGGAGATTGGTGCGGACCTAATATTCTATATCCCGAAAAGGATATCACCTCGCACAATCAGCAGGTCATTATTCCCGCTCCTTACGTAAACACCTATTTTATGGTCAAGTCACTTCTGACTATGAAAAAGATCGCAAGCCTTATCGGCAAGGACGCGGATATTGCCGAATACGACGAAAAGATAGATATGCGAAAGAGAGCTATCAGGGCGGCGTATTTCAATACCTTCGACGGAAACTTTGTAATGAACGTTCAGGGCGCTAACGCCTTTGCGGTCGATCTCGGTCTTGGAGATAAGTCGACCTATACGAATATGGTCAGCTACTACAAAAAGCTCGGATATTTCGACACGGGTATATTTGCGACCGATGTGCTTGTACGCACGCTGTTTGAAAACGGCGACGACGAGCTTGCGGTGGATATCCTTACAAACAACGGCGCGCAAGGCTACGAGCATTGGAGAAGAGGCGGCGCGACCACCTTCCACGAATATTGGGACAGCAACAGAAGCCGTTCGCACTGCCACCCGATGTTTGGTGCACCGATAGCGTATTTCTTCGAATATCTTCTCGGCATAAAGCAGGCAGAGGGCTCTTGCGGCTATTCGGAGCTTATAATAAGCCCGCGTGCGATATCAAGGTTTTGCAGAATGTCGGGAAGTATGAATACCCCGCAGGGAATAGTTGCGCTGAGCTACGAAAAGACCGATCACGGTGTAAGATTTAACATCACCGTGCCCGAGGGTACTAAGGCAAGCTTTGCTATTCCGACCTATTCGTGCGAGCTTGATGCGGGCGAGAACGAATTCGTGGTTTCTATGCAATAAAACTTTTTTCAAAAACCGAGTGGTTTATCAATTGGAGCAAAAAATGTCTAACGAAACAAAATCTTATCTTTCCAGCGCGCTCTATAACGTGGGCTTTATGTTCTGCACAGGCGCGATAGTGCAGACCTTCTTATTGAAGATAGGCTTCAGCGCGCTGCAGGTATATTTCTACAATTCGCTCGTGCAGATGGCACAGGTCGCTATGATGGTGGCGATGATATTCATTTCGCCGCGCATAAAAAAGGTCAAGCTCGTTACGGGAATTTCCTATCTTTCACCGCTTATGCTTGCGATCATTCTGCTTTTGTCAGCTATCATACCGTCGCTTGCGGGCAACACGCTTATAATTTTGATATTCGCGATCTCGTTTATCTGCTTTCTCGGAACGGGCGTGTATTCGGTAATTGCGTACTGTGTGCCGTACTATACTATAGATATGAGCCGCTATGCGCGTTTTATCAGTGTGCAGATGGTCTTTGCGGGTGCAGCGAACTTTATCTTTTCTTCACTTCATACGCTTGCCACGGCAAATTTCGACTATATGGGCGTTATGGCACTCTTCTACTGCATCGCGGTGCTCTGCTTCGTTCTTGCGAGTATCTTCTGCATCTCAATGAAGGAGAACAAGGAGCTTGAGCGAACGAACGGCTCGTCAAAGGAGGACTATATAGCGGTCTTTAAAAATAAGGATACCTATATACTGCTCATACCCAATTTCACGCGCGGACTTGCGGCAGGTATCGTGGCGGTCATAGCGGTAATTGCTATCTCGAATAATATAGTCGACGAGCGATCCTCGTCCTACATAAATATCGCTATGCAGGTCGCTATGCTCTTGGGAAATATATTTTTTGCCGTATGCTGTAAAAAGCTCTCGACGAGGAGGCTTTTGCTGATATCGACTATCGGCGGTTCGGTATTTCTGCCGCTCTGCCTTGCCTTTGATATAGGCGGATTTTTGGCGGTGTTCTTTATTGCATATTTCTTCAGAATGATACTCGACACCGCGCTTCCCGTAGTTGTGACCGAGATAATCCCGCGCGAACAGATAGGAGCATACACGTCTATAAGAATGCTCGTCTTTACGGGCGCGCAGGCGGTGGCGGCGCTTCTGATCACGCCTATCGTGAATAACGTAGGATACGTTGGACTTCTGATATTTGCTGCTGCTATGCAATTTATATGCGGTATCGTATATTATGCGGTCGCAAGAGCACGCAAAAAGAAACTGCTTACAGTCGAAAATACGAGGTAATAAAATGGATAGAAGACTTTATGATATACTGAACGGCAGAGAAGAGAACTATCTCTTTCCGTTCTATTGGCAGAGGGGAGATCATACAGAGAAGATCCCCGAGCAGATACAACGGATCTACGACAGCGGCTGCCGCGCGTTTTGCGTCGAATCCCGTCCTCACCCCGACTTTGTGGGCGAGAGCTGGTGGCGCGATATGGACATTATTTTGGCCGAGGCAGAAAAGCGCGAAATGAAGGTCTGGCTTCTTGACGATGACAAATTCCCGACCGGTCACGCGGCGGGTATGATCGCAAAGAAGCACCCCGAGCTTCGTCAGTGGGAGCTTATCGAGCGCCACGTTGACGTGGTCGGACCTGCCTCTGACGTCTCTATCATATTTGACGGCGAGGACGAGGAAAACATCTTTATCGGAGCATATGCCTACAAGCGCAACGCAGATCTTTACGAGACCTGTGAGTATGACGGTATCTGCGTTACCGACAGGATAAAGGGACACTATCTGCATTGGGATATTCCCGAGGGCGTATGGAGAGTGTTTTTCTACTACAAGTCGCGCCGCGGCGGACGTAAGGAATACATAGATATGATAAATCCCGACTCGGTTCGGGTGCTTATCGATGCGGTCTACGAGACTCATTACGCGCATTACGCAAAATATTTCGGAAACACCTTCGCGGGATTTTTCTCAGACGAGCCTGAGTTTGGAAATCAGGTGTTCGGCAAGGAGCGATTTGATTTCGGCTTCTACGAGGCACGTATCGGAAAGCATTCGCTCGCGCTCCCGTGGAACGAGACTCTGCTTTCACGTATGAGCCAAAAGCTTGGATACGACCCGATACCTCATCTCAATCTGCTTTGGTACGAGGACGACCGAAACGGCGACGCTCAGATGGATATCCGTCATGCTTATATGGATACCGTCACCGAGCTTTACAGCGAGTGTTTCAACAAACAGCTTGGCGATTGGTGTCGTGCGCACGGTGTAATGTACGTAGGTCACGTTATTGAAGATATGAACTGCCACCTTCGCAGCGGTGTAGGTCACTATTTCCGCGCTCTGCGCCATCAGGATATGAGCGGAATGGACATAGTTCTTCATCAGGTAATGCCTGGTATGGCGGATTATATCCACACGGTAACCTGCGCTACGGGCACGGGTGCGGGCTCGTTCTATGAATATATCCTTGCAAAGCTCTGCTCCTCTCTTGCACACCTTACGCCGCATATGCAGGGAAGAGCGATGTGCGAGGTATTCGGTGCTTACGGCTACGGCGAGGATTCGGTGCTGATGAAGTTTTTGATGGACCATCTTTTCGTGCGGGGTATCAATTATTTCGTTCCGCACGCATTCAGCTCCAAATTCCCCGACGGAGACTGCCCGCCTCACTTCGGTGCAGAGGGGCAAGATCCGAGCTTTGAGGCGTTCAGCGCGCTTATGCGTTATTCAAATAAGGTAGCGCACCTTATGAATGATACGACTCACAAGGCTAATGCCGCGCTTCTCTATCACGTTGACGGCGAGTGGGCGAGCCGATACGGCAACGCGTCGAATATGGAGCCTGCCGCGACTGCGCTTCTTGACGGTCACGTCGATTACGATATAGTTTCGCTCGATATGCTCCGCGAGGACGCAACGGTTGAAAACGGAAGGCTTAAGATACACCGCGAATATTTCGACTGCCTCATCGTGCCCTATGCCGACCATATGACAAAGGGTCAGCTTGATCTGCTTTGCGCGCTTGAGGACGCAGGGCTTGCGGTATGGTATGTGGACGCGCTTCCCGAAAACGCGTATCGCAGCGGTGTGGCGCTCAAGAGAGAAGAAATTGTACCTAAGATGAAGGAGCTCGGAATGGTGGATATAGCTATCCCTGACGGTTTCCCGAAGCTCAGACACTATCACTGCACGCGTGGCGGCTCGGATATATTTATGTTTGTGAACGAGGACTATTCAAAGACTGCCGAGCTTACGCTCAAGCTCTCCTGCACGGGTGAATACGCACGCCTTGATCTGCTTAGCGATATCTGCACGTCGGGAAGGACCGACGACGGAACGCTGAAGCTTTGCCTGCTCCCGCATCAGTCGCAGATAATAGTATTCGGCGACCGCGCAGGTCTGCCCGACGAGTTCGAGCTTAGCGAGGGAGACGAGGTAAGGGCGGATTACGAGTTGTCTCTTGCCGAGTGCGAGGAGCTCTCAAGCTTTGAGAAGATAGGTCGCTTTGAGCGTTGGTTTAATATCAATTCTCCCGACTTCCGCCCCGATTTTTCGGGAAAGATGAAGTACGAATTTACTATCAACGCCGAAAAGCGAGACCGAGTCTACCTCGATCTTGGACGCGTCGGTCAGAACGCAGAGCTTTGGGTAAACGGAAAATATTGCGGTATAAGGATAGCTCAGCCCTATATTTTCGATATTACAGATGCAGTAACGTGCGGTGAGAATGCAGTTACGGCTGTTGTTTCAAACACGCTCGGACAAAAGGTCCGCGACTATTTTTCAAAGTTTTTACAGCTTTCTCCCTCGGGTATGCTTGGTACGGTGAGAGTGCGATATAAAAACTGATCTTAATAAAATTTGAGAGGGAGCATTGAAACTCCCTCTTTTTCATTCGACTTGAAATAATTTGTGCGCAAAATTAAATATGCAAATCAAATATGCAATTATTGCATATTTGTAAAAAATAATTGTGCAATATTTGCATAAATATATTGCAAAAAATTAAAAATAGTGATATAATGTATTCGAGGTGATGTTATGACACTACGTGAATTGCGAAAAAACAAAGCTATTACGCAAAAGGAAGCCGCAGATTTTGTTGGAGTACCCTTGAGAACATACTCAAATTACGAAAACGATCCTGCAAAGCAGACAAGCATCAAATATAAGTATATAATTGAAAAGCTATTGGAATATGGTTACGTTGATGAGGAACACGGAATTTTGAGTGTCGATCAGATCAAAGAAGCGTGTATCGGCGTTCTTTCGAATTATTCCGTTGAATACTGTTATTTGTTCGGGTCATATGCAAAAGGTAAGGCTACGCCTTCAAGCGACGTGGACCTACTTGTTTGTACATCTGCTTCGGGACTTGAATTCTACGGACTTGTAGAAGATCTCCGTGAAAAGTTGAAAAAAAAGGTAGACGTACTTGATCAAAAGCAAATAGCTGCTAACTTTGCCTTGACCAATGAAATACTGAAAGACGGGATAAAGATATATGGATAACGTAAAAAATGATGTTTATTACGTAAAAAAGATACTTAAAGACATTAAATTCATAATCGACAAGACCGAGGGAGTGACACTTGAGGCACTTGAAGACAACGAAGTGCTTTGCGATTCTATCCTTTTTCGCTTGATACAGATCTCGGAAAATTCGGGAAAACTTACTGTGGAATTCAAACAAGCGCACAGAGAAATTCCGTGGCAAGCAATAAAAGGTATGAGAAATAAGATAGTACACGAATACGGTGATGTAAAGCTCGACGTGATACATCAGACCGTTACCGAAGATATTCCCAAAATCTGTGAACTGCTCGAAGCATTACTAACGGTATAGTTTCGTCGGAAAATTAAAACATTTCAATGATAAAGAAAGGCACATATTATGAAGCTTATATTTTTTGGTTCGAGTCACGGTGTTCCCGAGGCTAACAGAAGATGCTCGTCTACTCTTATAGAGGTTGGAGAGAACCGATATTTTATAGATATGGGCACTCAATCAATTGAACAGCTTATCACGCGCAATATCCCAATTGAAAGTGTAAAGGCTGTTTTTGTTACGCATATGCACGGCGACCATTCCAACGGACTTATCTCATTTATTGATCTTTGCAATTGGTATTTCAAAAAAGCCGCACCGACGGTCTGCTTGCCCGGAGATATGGAGCGTGCTAAAAACGCTATTGCCGCTTGGCTTTCCTGCAACGGAACTGCGATGAGAGATCTTGACTTTCGCAGAGTAGAGGAGGGAGTCGTGTTTGACGACGGTACTCTTCGCGTTACAGCGTACAGAACAAAGCACATCGAGTATTCCTATGCGTATCTTGTCGAAGCCGAAGGAAAGCGCGTGCTCTTCAGCGGAGATCTGTGCCATAAAGGTCCTGCCAACGATTTTCCGATCGAGGTACTTGATAGCCCGCTCGACCTCGCTATATGCGAGAGCGCGCATTTTAAGGCTACCGAATATATTCCGTTGCTCAAGGGTAATAAAAATCTTAAAAAGCTTTGCTTCAATCATTATTCCTATGCTTTTTTGGCTTCCGTGCTTGAGGCAAAGGCGGTATTCTCGCAGGATATCGATACTCTGCTTGCTACCGACGGCACAGAGATAGAGATATGACGTGAGGAGAGGAAAATGAATAAATTTTTTCAAAGGCTTTTGCTTTTTGAGACGGTAGAGATACAGACAAAGCTGTCGCGCGCAGAGGTGTTGGATAGAATAGATTCGTTTTGCAGAGTAGATTCTTACAACGGTTATACCGACAGCGACTATTACGGATGGGTGTCCTTCGACGGATTTTTCATCGCGGAAAAGAACAGAAAATTCAACGGCGCGGGCTACACTCACAATTCGTTTGCCCCCGTTATGCGTGCTAAAGTAGACGAGAGAGAGGGAATTACGGTCATATCGGGAGTTCTGAGAATGAATACCTTTACTTTGATTCCCTTTTCCGTAGTGTATTTGTTATTTCTGCTCACGATAATTCTGTTCCCGATACTGCACGTCATATTACATTTTGCATATTTCAGACCTGCAAAAAGATTAAAAGAGAAGATAGAAGAAATTCTTATTTCGAACTCGTTTTGATATAATATTTATAGTAAGATATCCTCGGAGCTTTTCCGAGGATATTTTATTTATATACTTTTAACAAAAAATGGATAAAAATTGAATTTTTTTACTTTTTATTGTAAAAAATGGATATTTATATTGACAAAAGGATAAAAAGTATGGTAAAATACATCAAACGAAAGGAGAAAAGAATATAATAATAAACGAAACACATATTGCATCCCCTGAAATACAGGCAACAGCAGTATGAAACCTATTTTACGTATACCGTAAACTGTAAAAGAAAGAATTTTTTATCAAACAGGAGAACATTATGAAAAAAACAACCTTGAAAAAAACCCTGGCTTTTACTCTCTGCGTTGTGTTCGCAATAACAGGCTTCGCATTGCCGACCTTTGCCGCTGCAAGTACCACTATAGAATACGGTGCTGACGCGGTACAGAACCAAGAAATAGACGTTGAGATATGCCAGAACGGAAAATTTTGCTCGCACGAAGCTGCTATCAAACGCGAAAATGAAGACGGAAGCGTTAGCGTAGACCATTATGCAAAATTGGCGGACGCTATAGCAGACGTCCCCGCTGACAATGTCGAAACTACGATATATATTATGAAGGACATCAGCGTAAATGCAGAATATACGATAGCGCCCGGTCAGAATATCGTTATAGACGGTACTCACCGCGCCAATATCAATTCTACCACTACGCAAAAAGCAATACTCACAAGAGCCCGTGACATTAACGACACGGTCAACTACGGATACGCGGGAAGCTTTTTCTCGGTGCTTTCCAAAACCGACACGTCCACAGATCCCGCGGTAGTAATAAAGGGTAAGCTTACACTTAAAAATCTTGTGCTTGAAGGAAATAACGTTTGGCACTTTGACGAGATCGCATACGAGCTTGCTCTGAAGAATGCCGTCAGAGTTTCAGACCCCATGGCGTTCGTAAAGCCGGTTGAAAAACAGCCTGTTGCGACGTCTCCCGTAATTAAAAATGCGGGCGAGCTTATAGTTGATGGCTGTATCATAAGAAATCATTACAACACGGGCGTAGGTGACGCAGGTGCTATTGTAGCTTTGACCGGCTCACTCGGTTACTTGCGTAATTCTACGATAACGCACATCGCAAGACAGAACGGCGGAGTTGCACTTTATGCGACAGGTGCGGGAACTGAATTTTATATAGAGGATGGCACTGTTATCAGTGATAACTATGCTGCAGGAAACGGCGGTATATTCAAGATATACAACGCTTCATACGTTGAGATGAGCGGCGGTGAAGTGAGCGGCAATACGGCTCGAAATACCAACGGTATCGTGTCGATGATCTACGGCACGAACTCAAAGCTCTGCCTGTCGGGTGGAGTTATAAATAACAACTCGGGCGTTCTGGGCGTTCAGAACGGACGTTGTGCTATGATCTATCTCCATAACGCAAGCAGCTTTTCAATGACGGGCGGAACTATCGAGTTCAACATCGGTCAGAGCGCGGGCGGCGGAATAGACTATGCAAGGAGCAACGCGACGCTTGAGCTTTTGGGCGGTACTATCCAGTATAATGAGACGTACTACAACGGAGCTGACACAAAAAGCGACCTTAACATAGTCAGCGGAAACGACGTTACCTTCGGCGAGGATATAGTTATCAACGGAAACGTAAGCTCCAACGGAAAGCTTATCAACGACGGTACTGTTACAGGAGATATCACAGCAACTAACGGACTCGTTAATAACGGCGCAATAGACGGAAACGTCAACGTTTCGGGAACACTTACCAATAATTCCACTATAGACGGCGACGTTACTGTACTTCCCGACAGCAACGGAAATATATCCTTGATCGGTGAAGGAACGATAACGGGAAATCTTATCGTAGATGCAAGCGGTATCCCTCCTACGATCATAGGAACCAATATGAAGCTTGAGGGCGACGTTATAATTATTTACGATACCGAAGAGCCTCCTGCATTGGTGATGCCGCAGGAGGTTAACGTCATACTTTACAGATCGGGAAGCGTTACTCTTACGCTTCAGTACAACGGCGGTAAGAACTCGGACGGTTCTCCCATCGGAAAGATAGAAATAATTGAGGGAGAAGCGCTTGAGATCGAAACACCCATACGCAGCGGCTTCGTTTTTGACGGTTGGTACACCGATGCGGCACTTACTGAACGTTGGGACGGCGAGCTCTTCTCTGAAAGCGCTACGCTTTATGCAAAGTGGACCGCGGGTGTTGGCATCGCTACTATCGAAAAGACCGAGACCAACGGACTTGTAGACGTATATACTATCAAGCTTACCGACGGAACTACTACGACCTTTGAGGTCACCAACGGAAGCAACGGAGCTGCAGGCGCAGAGGGCAACGGTATCCTCAGCGTAGAAAAGACGGCTACCGACGGCAACGTCGATACCTATACCATTAAAATGACCGACGGACAGAGCGTTACCTTTACCGTGAAGAACGGTGCAGACGGTGCAGACGGCGCGAAGGGTGCAGACGGTGCAAAGGGCGCTGACGGCGAAAAAGGCGCTGACGGTGCAAAGGGCGAGACCGGTGAGAAGGGTGAGCCCGGAGCAAAAGGTGCTGACGGAAAGTCTGCCGATACCCCGTTTATCGGTAAGAACGGAAATTGGTGGATAGGTAACTCCGACACGGGCGTTGATGCAACTCCTTCGAATGGCATAGCCGTTATCGTTCTTGCGATCGCTATACTTCTTGTGGTTGCCAATGCGGCGATAGCAGGATGGATCATTCTCGGACACAAAAAGAAGATCTGAGTTGAGTAGAATAAATTTGAACGACCAATAAATAGAGCCGCTTTTGCCATTGTATGATGGTAAAGGCGGCTTTTTTGTGAAAAAACTAAAAAAATTACATTTTTTTTGCATAATATGCGGCATAGTAAATTGACAAACGAAAAAATGTGTGCTATAATGAGATAATGAAAGTAATATCTGCGAGGAAAAAGATATGAAAAAACAAGCATTAGATCCGCAGTATGCGCCTCTTATAAAGGGTATACGCAGAAAAAGAAGAAATATAATCGTGCTTACGGTTATCGCTATACTTATTATTGTTCTCTTTATCTCGCCGCTGCAGTGGTATGTGTTCGGAAGCACGATAGTTCAGTATAACGGACTTTATCCCTACATAACCGTGTCGCTCGTGCTTATGAGTCTGTTCGTTGAGCTTATCGCATATTCGCTCGTTTCTATACCGCTCACGGCTTCTCTTGACGAGGAATGCGATCCCGAAAAGCATATGAAGCTCAACACCGCGCTGATAAAGGAAAAGCAGGCGTATTATATCTATACCGCCGACCACTTCTTCCTTGGCGAGTACGACGTGGCGCGCGAGTATGCGGAAAAGATGATCAATGATAAAAATCAGATCCGCAAGATCACGGGTTGGTTCGAAAAGGCGCGCTGTGAGTTTATGTGCGAAAACCGAGAAGCTTTGAAGGAAGCGGCAGAGGGATACGCTCTTGCTATGTCCTCTCTCAAGAGCAAGAAGGCTAAGGCAGTAGAGCCCTACAATAAAATGAAGACGGTGATCGACCTTATGTGTGCTATCCTTGATGATGACGCTGCGCGTATCGAGCTTTACAGAAGAAGCGTTGAGTCGTGGGCAAAGACCAAGATAGCCGACGGATTTGTAAACTACGTGCGCGGCGTAGCAGCTTGTCTGGTAGCCGACAAGGGCGAGGCAATATACAGACTTATGTCGGTGAAGGAAAAGTGTGCAAAGACGGTGCTCTCGCCGAAATCCGACGAGCATCTTGCATTGCTCAAGTGGTGATCATAAATTGTTGAATAATGAGAAAGAACGGACTTAGCTTCGTTCTTTCTTGATTTAGTATGCAGCGAGGAGAATGAAATGAAAAATATTATTATCTTTGGAGACAGCTATTCGACCTATGAGGGATATATTCCCGAGGGATATGCAGTCTATTATTCGGGACATAGAGAAAGTCCGCCCGACGTTTTTTCGGTCGATAAGACCTGGTGGCGCTTGCTTGCGAGCGAGACGGGCGCGAGAATAGTGCAGAACAACAGCTGGTCGGGCTCGACTATAGGCTTTACGGGATATAACAATTCCGATACGTCGCACAGCAGCTCGTTTATCTACAGATTTGAAAAGCTTTGGGACGAGGGATTTTTCGATAAGAACGAGATAGATACCGTGCTCGTTTTCGGCGGTACGAACGACAGCTGGTCGAACGCGCCCGTGGGAGAGGTAAAGTACGAGACGGAGCGCGAAGATCTCTATTGCGTTCTTCCTGCTATCGCGTATTTTGCGAAGCTACTCAAGGAGAGATTGCCGCGCGCGGATATTCGTTTTATCGTAAATACCGAGCTTAAGGCTTCTATCACCGAGGGAATGAAGGAAGCCTGCGCGCACTGCGGCGTTGGTACGATAGTGCTTGAGAATATCGACAAAGTAAACGGACACCCTACAGAGCTCGGTATGGAGCAGATAAAGGATCAGGTAAAAGCGGCGCTTTGAGAGAAGTATAAATAAAAAAGATAGAGACGAAATTCGTCTCTATCTTTTTTTGTAAGATGAAAACCCCGCCATAGTGGCGGGGTTCAATAAAGGCTTTGCCAGAAAGCCGGAAATCTAATAAAGAGT
>SVSY01000030.1 GCA_015064065.1 Oscillospiraceae bacterium | reverse complement strand
TATGGATATGGCAATGAGATTCATTGATATCCGTAAGAGAGTCTACACCTTCCCGAAGATGGGCGAGAAGGCTTACTTCATCGCGATTCCTACCTCCGCAGGTACAGGATCTGAGGTTACTCCTTTTGCGGTTATCACCGACGAAAAGACGGGAGTTAAGTATCCTCTCGCTGACTACGAGCTTCTTCCTAATATGGCGATCATCGATACAGACTTCCATATGTCTGCTCCCAAGGGACTTACCGCCGCTTCGGGAATCGACGCTGTTACTCACGCTGTTGAAGCATACGCTGCGATGCTCGCTACCGACTACACTGACGGTCTTGCACTCCGTGCTCTCAAGGTGATCTTCGAGTACCTGCCCAGAGCATATGACAACGGTCAGACCGACGTTGAGGCAAGAGAGAAGATGGCAAATGCGGCTACTATGGCAGGTATGGCATTCGCAAACGCATTCCTCGGTATCTGCCACTCCATGGCTCACAAGCTTGGCGCATTCCATCACCTCCCCCACGGCGTTGCAAACGCTCTGATGATCGAAGAGGTTCTCCGCTTCAATGCTGCTGAGGCTCCCGCAAAGATGGGTACCTTCTCGCAGTACGATCATCCTCACACTCTCGCAAGATATGCCGAGATCGCTGACTACCTTGGTATCAAGGGCAACAGCGATGCAGAGAAGCTTGAAGGTCTTATCAAGGCTATCAACGACCTCAAGGCTCGCGTTGGAATCAAGGCTACTATTAAGGATTACGGCATTGACGAAGCTGACTTCCTTGCACGTCTTGACGATATGGTCGAGCAGGCATTCGACGACCAGTGTACCGGCGCTAACCCCAGATATCCTCTGATGAGCGAGATCAAGCAGATGTATCTCAACGCTTATTACGGTAAGCATTTTGAAGAACTTGAAATGCCTAAGGCATAATGAAGGGAGAAGTATAATGAAACTTGATAACGTTGTTGCTGAAAGATTGAATAAGACTATATACAGAGACGGAAATAATGCCATAAAGGTATTTGATGCCGATTATTCCAAGGCGGACGTACTTAACGAGGCACTCAATCAGGCACGTGTCGAAGAGACCGGGCTTAACATTCCCAAGGCTATTGAGGTCTCAAAAATCGATGGCAAATGGGCTATTGTATCCGAATATATTTCGGGAAAGACACTTGAGCAGCTTATGAAGGAAGATCCTGAGAAGGAAGACGAATATCTCGAGCTTTTCGTAGAGCTTCAGATGAAGGTACATTCCAAGACGTCGCCTCTTCTTACCAAGCTTAAGGACAAAATGAACAGAAAGATAAGTGTCGCTGATCTCGACGAAACTACCCGTTATGAGCTTCACACTCGTCTTGAGGGTATGCCTAAGCACAACAAGGTATGTCACGGTGATTTTAATCCGTCAAATATTATCGTTACCGAATCAGGTATTCCGTACATTATTGACTGGGCTCACGCAACTCAAGGTAACGCTTCTGCAGATGTAGCAAGAACCTATCTTTTGTTCTGCCTTGACGGTAACATCGCTCTTGCAGATAAATATCTCGATCTTTTCTGTGCTAAGAGCAAGACCGAAAAGAAGTACGTACAAAAATGGATGCCTATCGTTGCAGCTTCGCAATCGGTAAAGGGAAGACCTGAAGAAAGAGAATTCCTCCATTCTTGGACAAACGTAGTTGATTACGAATAATAGAATATAAAAATACCGCACAGATCTTTTTAGGTCTGTGCGGTATTTTTTTGAAAAATTTGCATAGATTATTTTTCGGATTTGTGAGCAAAATATTTTTCGGGAGGTGAATATCACGAAAAGAGCTTTCTTTTTATTGATAATTTGCTTGTGTGTCATCTCTCTGTGTTCTTCTTCTATATATTCTGCAGAGCCAACGTTTAATTGGTACTGTGTTAGAAACAAGGAGCATAAACAGCCGAGGGCTGACGCTAATATGACTTTTATAGAGAATTACAACGGATATTACGTTGATAAAGCTCACGGCGACGATAACGGGGAAAAGGTCATATATTTGACTTTCGACGCAGGATATGAGAACGGAAACGTTGAAAGGATATTGAATGTATTAAAAGAAGAAGACGTAAGATCTGCATTCTTTATTCTTGAAAATCTTATCAAAAATAACGGTCCTTTGGTAAAAAGAATGGTAGAAGAGGGACATCTTGTATGTAATCACACAAGCAAGCATTTGGACGTTACCAAATGCAAAAATATTGACGCTTTCAAAAAAGAGCTTGAACTTCTGGAAACAGATTTTAAAGAATTGACCGGTGTGGAAATGCCAAAATATTTCAGACCTCCCGAAGGTAAATTTTCGGAATTGTCGATGAGGTTTGCTTCGGAGCTTGGATATAAAACTGTATTTTGGAGTTTTGCTTATGCGGATTGGGATAATTCATCGCAAATGTCCGCAGCAGCGGCAAAACAAAAAATACTTTCTAATATTCATAATGGCGAGATAATGCTTCTTCACCCCACGTCAAAGACCAATGCTGATATTTTACGTGACGTTATTTCTGAACTGAGAGCTCAGGGATTTCGCTTTGGAACGCTTGATGAGCTTGTTGGCACGTAATGTTATGTTAAAAAGAACATTTTTGATATTTTTATCTTTTCTTATCTCATTCAGCTTTATAGGTGCAAAAACGAGCATATTTGCTGTGGAAAATTCGAGTATTGTTTTTTCAAAAAGTCGTGAACCTACAAAAAAGATAGCACTGACCTTTGATGACGGACCTCATCCCAGATATACCGAGCGTATTTTGAATATTCTCGAAAAGTATAATATTAAGGCTACCTTTTTTGTGATAGGTGTGAATATTCAAAATTATCCTGCACCGTTAAAAAAGGCCCACGCAGCAGGACACGAGATCGGTAATCATTCTTTCTCACATGATAACGAGAATGATCTTAATTCAAAAAATGCAATAGTAGAAATGCAAAGGTGTCAAGAGCTGATAGAGAAAGAATTGGGTATAGTATCAAAAGTATTTCGACCTCCTCGCGGAGTTTGCAATTCAGATGTTATTAATGCTGCAAAGTCACTCGGATATTCAGTAGCACTTTGGAGCATAGATACGCTCGATTGGAAGGGAACTTCGCCGCAGCTTATTGTAAATGCTGTGGAAAAACAGATTTCCGGAGGAGATATAATTCTTATGCACGATTATACGTCGCTTAAGAACACTACGTGTGACGCACTTGAGATAATGATACCAAGATTATTGGCAAGAGGATTTGAATTTGTTACAGTATCACAGCTCATAGGACGGCATTAAGAGAAAAAGGCTACCGCGTTAGCGGTAGCCTTAAACTTTTATTTATTAGTAGGGCAGATAGTCTCCAAATATAGTCTGAATGATTACCTGAGCGTAAACTCTGTGCATATAGTCATTGGGGTGATTGGAGTTAGATCCTGCAACGTCCTCATATACCTTTCTCTCGAACATTTCGATATTAGCCTGGGTAACGTTAGCAAATGCAGCATTGGTCCAATTTTTCTCTTCTGCTTCAAGTGCGGGAGCATAATCCTTGTGGTAAACAAGAAGCGATTTGGAATCATTTATACCCCAAGATATCTTATCATTGGGCAAGCAGGTTCCAACAACAACTATTGCGGCATCGGGACAACTTGTCTTTATTCTGTCGACCATAACGTTGATGTTGTTTACATAAGAAGCAACGGGTCTGCTGCATCCGTCGTTCATACCAAACGCGATGATAACGAGATCGGGATTTTCTGCACAGATCTCGTCAAGCTTGCTGACACCACCGTCGGTGTTAGAACCGCTGACACCAACGTTTTTCTGTGTTACAGTTGCACCGTAGGTCTTGATATACTGCTCGACGAGTACGTTGTACTGAGGACAATAGGGAGCAATATTGACACCATTTTTACCGGAAGCAGACCAACCGTCAGTTATACTGTCACCGGTAGCAACTATCTTGATTTCCTCACCGTTAAATATCTTAGTGATGAGCTTATCGTAAACGTAGCTCTTAGACTCAGGCTCTTTTACAACACTTTCAGCGGAGTGCTTATAGGTAACTGCGAGCGTCCAAGCGGACATACCGGGCTTATTTGCACCGATCTCGGCTCTTATGTATCCATAACCGGGTTTGCCGAAAGCAGGGAACTTTGTGGCGAGCTTGTTCTGAGCGTGCTCTTCAGCAGTCATAGGGAAGAAATAATCATCATACGCCAAACAGGGAATGCTTCCGCTTTCCAAAACGATAAGTCTACCCTGATCATCAACGTCGTAGTCAACGCCCTTAACGTAAACTGTCTTGAGGTCGGCACTTCTTACGGAGATGATCTCGTCAATGGGATAAAGCAACTCGATGGGGGCAATTCCGCCTTCTTCGGCTTCTCTAACAAAAGCTGCTTCAGCATAGCTGGTATCACCTGCCCAAATAGGATAAAGGAATTTGCTAAGCTCAAACTCGGTAACATCATCCTCGTTTTCTTCTACTACAGGCTTCTTTGAAGGGGTCGTAGGCTTTTTGGTAGCCGCAGAAGTGGGAGCAGAAGTAGGCTTTTCTGTTGGAGCTTCAGTTTCTTTAGTAGTTTCAGATGAAGGTTCGGTAGGTGTTTCTTCCTCTTCGACGTTGCAACTAACGAAGTTTATCGCAACTGTCAAAAGAAGAGTGACGCACAGGATTACGGACAAAAATCTTTTGAAGTTCATAAGAGTCTCCTTTTTTTGTTTTTTGTATTTATTTCATATATAAATGAAATCAGAGGTTAATTGGCATGCAGACAGATCATTGTGTCGAGTCTTTTTCGTCAGGTTTTAAATAAATGAACTCTTCGCTTTCTTCTTCTGCATACGGTGCTATCAGATATTTATCTATTATCGGATAGGATGCGTAACCGCCCATAAATGCACATACAGCTAACAGATATACCATAGGAATGACTATCACAAAAGCAAACGGTCCTGTAATAAGGAATATCAGCATCAGAACGTGCAGTGCTACCAAAGCCACAATACCGATGAAAGCCAATATGTTTCTCTTTATACCCAAGATGGTAAAAATGAAAGAATTCTTTATTATTGTGAAATTTTTCATATCAAAGGTTATGAGCAGATTGTATAGGTAAAATCTCATAATAAAGTATATTACCGCCAAGGCGAAGATAACGATATACATGAAATCAGTACCGAAATCAGTTCCTGTTTTGGGATAGAAAAAGAAAAAATCAATAGCGAGGACGGAAATGCAAGTAAGGTCTATGAGACCGAAAAAGAATCCTTGCTTAATATTTTTTTTGATCCCATAGAAAAAATCAGAAAAGACGAATACTGCATCGCCGCGTACCATTCCGCGTATAACGTAAGTGGCGCCTATGTTTTGCCATCCCCATGTAATTGCAAGTAATATGACCAAAGCAATGATAATAAAATTCATAGCCGTGCTGAAAACAGGGAGCCCCATTTGTATAGAGGACATATCAAGCTTTTGAGCGATACCGGGAGAAGATACGGTTAAATTTATTCCGTAAAGCGGAGCGAACGTGACGCTCGTAGCCGTGGGGGTCTTATCTCCTGCTAAAAAAGTGACCGCTATGGCAATTATAGGTAAAAGCTGAAAAAGCATCAATATATTGAGGCTCAATATCTGTGGAAATTTTCTGAAAAGCGTTTTGAAGAAGAATGCGAGCGTGGGTTTTCTGCTTTCGGCTACTGCACCTTTTCCGTCGCGGTTCATATCAAAAAGCTTGAATTTTTTCTTTTTTTGTTCCAAAGCGAGAGTACCTTTCTAAAACATAGCGTTGATCACTGCTTACCGAGTTCTTCTGCTCTTGCGGTGCAAGCGACCATTGCTGAGGTTATAATATCGTCAAAGCTTGCTTCATCAAGTTTATCGAGTGCTTTTTGCGTCGTTCCGCCTTTTGAAGCAACTCTTGAGATAAGCTCGGCGGGAGAAAGCTCCGAACTTTTTAAAAGCATAGCAGAGCCTATAACTACATCACATACTGAATGAAGTAAAGCGTTTCCGTCGAGTCCTTGCGCATCTGCGCCTTTACAGATCGCATCGATAAATTTAAAAACGTAGGCGGGAGACGAGGAAAGTGCGCCGATTATTCGGTTCATTTCTGCCTCGTCTATGATCACCGTGCTTCCGGCTGAGGAAAATATTGCATCTACAAAATCAAAATCCATTTCATTTGCAGACGGATTTTTACATATTGCCGATACGCCTTTTCCGATGGTCATAGGCAGGTTAGGAAGTACGCGAATGACCGTAGCTCCCGAAAGCGTATTTGATACACTGTCTGATGTTATTCCCGCGGCGATCGAAATATATAGCTTTTTGTCAAAGCCGACGACGGTTTTTATTTCGTCGAGGACCTCTGAATAATTCTGTGGCTTTACAGAAAGCAGAACGCAGTCGGCAGACTTTACTGCGCTGTAAATGTCATTGCAATATTCAAAGGCGCTGTTGCTTTCGAGGTTTTTATATGTTTCCTCATTTTTGTCAAAAAGATAAAACTTAGATACCTTTACATCGGAGGATACTATACCGGCAATTATGGCTTTTGCCATATTTCCGACTCCGATAACGGCAAGTGTGCGTTCCATGGATCGACCTCTTGGTGAAAATTCGTTGATTTTGCTAATATGCAGTAATTATATCATATAATTTTTAACAAACAGTAAACAAAATCAATAAAATTGAAATTATCTATTTGTTGTTGCGGAAAATTTCAAATGCAAAGACAGCACTTGCGGCGGCTGTAGAAAGGGAACCGTTAAAAGAATTTCCGTAGTCTATGCGTACTATCTTGTCAGCTCTTTCAAGTATTGCTCTTGAGATGCCTCGTTTTTCTCCGCCTATTACGACGAAAATTGGCTTTTTGAGATCTGTTTCGAACAATGATACGGAGTCTCTGATACCCGCACAGATAACCGTGAAACCGTTTTGCTTAAACGTATCCACCGCTTTTTCAGGCTCGGATATAAACATATCTATGAGCTCTGACGTTCCCGCGGACGAGCGTGCTACCACTCCTGCCACACCCATCCAATTCCGAGGACTCAGAATTATTCCGTTTCCTCCTGCAGCATATATTGAGCGTACAGCATATCCGAAATTATAAGGATCCTCAACGCCCTCTAAGTAGTAATATATACCGTCTTTTTTAATAGCATTTTGAGAGAGCTCGGGAATATTTCTCGGAGTACAGAAGGCTATTATGCCGCCGTGAGAGCTTCCCGTGGTGAACTCAGCGATACTGTCTGCATCTGTAAATTCTACAGAAAAACCAAGTTCTTTCGATTTGTGTAACAAAAATCCTATCTCGTGGCGCTTTGAATTTTTTTTCGAAGAGTCGATATATACGCAAATAATGCGACGATCGGTACTTTTTGCTTCGATAGCTTTTATTACGGCGGAGATGGAGGACATACCCTCCATAATATCTGATTCGTTAAATTTGTTGTTTTCTTTTTTCATTTGCGTTTCTCCGTGTGAGAAATAATATTTTGATGTGATCACGCATATATCTACATTGAATACTTATTACGAGGTTAGAGTATGTACACAAGATCAATAGACGAAAGATGCGTAATATTAGGAAAGTATCTTGTCGATAACAAAACAACGATAAGGGCTGCTGCCAAGAAATTTTGCATAAGCAAAAGTACGGTGCACAAAGACGTTACACAAAATTTAAGAAGGATAGACACAAAATTGTATGATGCAGTTAAAGCTGTGCTTGATGTCAACAAAATGGAACGTCACATAAGGGGTGGGGAAGCAACGAGAAGAAAATACGTAGGACACTAAAAACCGAGGTGAGACGAGGTGTGATTTATCATTGAACACATCTTGTAGTATTCGGACTTTCCAATAACTGACAGCAGATGCTCCGCAGACTTGAAAGCTCCAACGTAATTTCCGAGTCCGTGTGATATAGATGGTAAAATATGTATATTTTGTGACGATATAGACGTGTGCAGATCTGAATTTCGGGCATCTAAAAGAAAATTAAGGTCAAAAACAAAACCGCATTTTTTCACAGACAAAAGCTTGTATGAAAATTCATCCGGAACGCTTTTTATAAGATAATCGAACGAGGTGAATATAGGAAACAGATTAAGGCGGTAAAGCAATTTGTTCAGATCGGTTGAAAAACGGTTATCAGAGACGTTCTGAAAAACAGGAATAGAAACGAAAACGGAATTATTCTTGTTGGAGATGCGCAAACGCCGTATATCCGAATATTGCACGGCGTCATCCACAAGAAGAAGGTTTGCACACACTTTAACGCGGGATCTGTGCAAAGAGAGCTTTGCGAGGCGCTTGGAATACGACTTGAATTTCTCAAGCGTAAGAGTAAGATTATCTAAACGAAAATCAAAATCGTGGATGAAAACAAATTTGGTGATGTCAAGTGCCGTGAAAAAATTAAAGATCTCGGTCAATTCGTCATCGGAACAGTGTAGGTTATTGATTATTAAGGTGTCAAATCCAAAAGAGAACATTTTTTGCTCCAAAATCAAGAATAAAAAGAGAGAAGTCGAGAGGCGAAAAAGGTATATCTTTTTTACAGTTATAAAATTATACAAAATGCAAATTTTGTATAATTTAGGGGATATGTTTCGTATGTTTACAAAATGTTAATAAATACCCCCTTGCTAAACCTGCGAATATCTGTTATAATGATTATAACAAATATTTTTGGAGGGTTTAAAGCATATGGCACTTAAAATGAGATTTCTTTACTATTCAAAGAAAGCAAAGATGAAAGATCTTGCTGAGGCGATCAAGAAAGAATTTGATCTTGCACAGAACTACAATGCTATCGACGTCATACCCCCTGCGTATTCTTGTGAAAACGAGCGTCTTGTCATTTTAGCTCTTTCCGGTAACGATCTTGATGATATGGTTAGAAGATTCTGCCGCGAGCTTGATAAGAAAAAAGCTCAGAACGTTGCGCTTCTTATCGATGGCAGCGACAAAGTTGCGCAGACGGCACTCGACGTACTTAAAGAGACCGGAACCAATGTTATCGAGAACGTTAAAATGGTCAAGTTTGGAGGACTTCCTTTTATCGGCGGAAAGCTTTCCGATGATGAAAAAAAGGATCTTCTCGATTGGGCGCATAGCGTGGTAGACAGCATCAAATAATGAATATAAGCTATATGAAGCACACAAATCGCGAGATTGGTGCTTCATTTTTTTATTTGCGGTTTATTTGTATTTTGATGTGCTTATCGCATCGATCTTAAGCGAGCCTTCGCGGTCGGTGATCACGATATATTGGGTCTTTTGATCTTCTCCTATATCGGTTCTGAACGTACCGTTGTTTTCCCAGATGGAGTAGCTTAGCTTGTAAATATATTTTGTATAATTATCTCCGTTTTTTGACACACTCTCTGCAGAATAGTAGCTTATCGTGCCGTCGTATATTTTCTGCATAGTAAATTTGTCTTTTTGGGTGTGCGTTTTGAAATATTCGTTGCTAAAAAATGAGTTGTATCTACCGTGATCTCCGTGAACTATCGCATCTACAAAATCTACCAAAAATTCAACTGCATCACCGTATTCCTTGGCGTTGTTTGAATTTATCGGAACTACGCTGTTAGCGGAGTTGTCATACTTAAGTATACCGTCGGCTATCAACGCCATATATTCCTCATCTTCGAATATATCTTCATTAAAATCGGGGGTATAGAATTTGAAATCTGCAGTTCCCTCCTCCTCTTGCTTTTCGTTCAAATGCAAAGAGATGAGCGGTAAAAGGAGTGTCATTATGTACATAACAAGCAAGACTGCTACAAGAATTACTACGGTGACGATTATCTTCTTTTTTAAGTTTTGCTTTGAGTTTTCTTTTGACATATTTTTGAGTGCTCCTTGGTGGTTTTTACATAACAATTTTAACACAAATTTTTGTTTTTTTCAATAACTTTTACAAAAACTTTTATTTTGTTATGTTTTGATAATTTTTAAGCTCAAAAACCGAACGGATTTGTAGTAAAAAAATGAAAAAACATCTTGTAAAATCGGTGTATTTGTGATATAATTATTTAGATTATTGTTAAATGTAAAAAGGTCTCCGTTCGACCTTATCTCAATAAAATTTTTGATTTACCAGAGGTTGTTTTTTATGAAATATCTTGTTCTCATTCCGGACGGAATGGCTGATGAAAAAGTAGATTCCTTGGGCGGTATCTCGCCGATGCAGAAGGCGTACAAGCCATATATGGATATGCTTGCCAAGAGATCCACTGTTGGACTTGTTTCAAATGTTCCTGAGGGTATGGTGCCTGAAAGCGATACTGCAAATATGGCGATCCTTTCCTTCGATCCTAAGGTTTACTCCAAAGGGCGTTCTCCTCTCGAGGCTCTCAGTATGGGGCTTACTATGCAGGATGACGATACGGCCATAAGATGCAATTTCGTTACGCTTACAGAGGAGCAGGACTCTTATGAAGACAGAATAATCACCGACAATTCTGCGGATGAGATCACTACCGAGGAAGCGAACGAGCTCGTTAAAGCTATCAATGCAAAGCTCGGAAACAGCGAAAGACATCTTTATACGGGTCTTAGCTACCGTCACTGCCTTATGTGGAAGACTGATATGGATAAATACGATTTTACCCGTCCTCACGATATTATCGGGCAACGCATTGGTGAGTATCTGCCGCGCGAAAATGACGGTGGAGCAGAATTCAAAAGGATGATGGTCGAAAGCTACGATATACTCAAGGATCATCCGATAAACGTAGCTCGAAAGGCTCGCGGACTCAAGCCCGGTAACTCTATCTGGCTCTGGAGTCCCGGAAAGAAACCGGCACTCCCCTCTTTCAAGGAAAAATGGGGACTTGATGCGACTGTCATTTCCGCTGTGGATCTTATCAAGGGTATTGGTATTTGTGCACAGATGAAGTCTGTAGACGTCGAGGGGGCTACGGGAAACGTACATACCAACTACGACGGTAAGGCACGTGCCGCTATAGAAGCATTCAAGGATGGTGCCGATTACGTTTACGTTCACGTAGAAGGCCCCGATGAGTGCGGACACAGAGCGGAGACCGAAAATAAGGTGCTCTCGATCGAGCTTATAGATAAAAAAATACTCGGACCCGTATACGAATATCTTAAGAGCTGTGGCGAAGAGTATAAGATAATGGTCCTTCCCGACCATCCCACGCCCGTTCGTCTTAGAACGCATACTATTACACCCGTTCCCTTCTTCATTTACGATTCTGCAAATGAGAAAGTCGGCGTAGATGCTTTTGACGAAGAAAGCGCAGAAAAGACAGGAACTTACATCAAAGACGGATATACGCTTATGGATATCCTCATGAAATAAACGTATAAATACGATATACGCGAAAGGAAGATGAAAATGCAGGAGAACAAAACCGTAAAATTCAATAACGTGATCAGAGCGGTTGTGGAGCAGGTCGAGCTTGTCGTACTTGTATTTGCGATCATAATATTCGTCTTCTCTTTTGTTGTAAGGACTTGCCGAGTAAGCGGAGATTCGATGAACGATACTCTCATAAACAATGAAAACGTTATAGTTTCCGATATAGCTTATACGCCTCAGCGTGGAGATATAATTGTTTTTCATCAGACGGGACCTGATGAATACGATTACAATGAGCCTATCGTAAAGCGCGTTATCGGTGTTGCGGGAGATACCGTCAAAATCGAACATCTGCGCGATACTATGATAGTAACGGTGACCGACAAGGACGGAAATAAGACTGTGCTTGATGAGGATTATATCAGATACGACTACCCCTCTTATCGTGATTCTACTACCTACGTTGAAGAAGGAACGGTTTTCGTTCTGGGAGACAGCCGCAGTCATTCGGGTGATAGCCGACTTAGCTCTATAGGATTGGTTGATACCCGAAGAATACTTGGTAAGGTCGTTCTTCGTGTTACGCCGTTTTCACGCTTTGGAGCTGTTGATTGAGTAAAAAGAGAGGTAAAAAATGCCGTCACAAACTATACAGTGGTTTCCGGGACATATGGCGAAAACGCGTCGCCTTATATCCGAAAATCTGAAAAACGTAGATGCAGTTCTGATACTGTTGGATGCAAGAATACCGTACAGCTCACAAAACCCTGAAATAATAAGACTGTGTGCAGGAAAACCGTCTATAATTTTGCTTAACAAAGCATCGTTGGCAGATCCTGCGGTCACGCGTGCATACGCCGAACATTATACCAATGAAAATACGGTGTGCATTGAAACCGATTGTATAAGCGGTCACGGACTTTCGAAAATAGCTCCCGCTATTCGTCAGCTTTGCGGCGAAAAGCTCGCCAGATACGAGGAAAAAGGTATGGTGGGGCGTTCCCTGAAGGCAATGGTAGTCGGTATACCCAACGTTGGGAAGTCGTCGCTTATCAATAAGATCTCGGGCAACAAAAAGGCAAAGGTCGAAAACCGACCCGGTGTTACGCTTAATAAGCAGTGGGTAGGTACGGATATAGGAATAATGCTACTTGATATGCCCGGCGTTCTCTGGCCTAAATTTGAAGAAGCGGCTGTCGGTGAAAATCTTGCTATAACGGGAGCTATCAAGGACGACGTGCTTGACGTTGAGAGTATAGCTATGATACTGTGCGGAAGACTTCGCAAGTATTACCCCGAGTTGCTTTGCGCCAGATATAAAATAGATAAGCTTCCAACGCCCGATGAAGCGGATGATTACGATTTGTTGATGCTTATCGGAAAAAAACGCGGTTTTTGCATTTCAGGTGGCGAGATAGATACCGAACGCACTGCCAATATGCTGCTTGATGAATTTCGCGCAGGAAAAATAGGAAGGATATCACTTGATATTCCCGATTTTGAGAGGTAATTATGCTTGATTACAGCCTTGAGCAAGAGCTTTGGGAAAACGGATATGAAATGGTCTGCGGAGTGGATGAGGCAGGACGCGGTCCGCTTTGCGGTCCCGTGGTGGCTGCGGCAGTTATTCTTCCGCGCGGATTGGTCATAGATGGACTTAACGACTCCAAAAAGATCAGTCCAAAGAAAAGAGATGCTCTTTACGACGTTATAATAGACTCGGCTGTCGCTTATGCTATCGAGCAAGGTTCGGTCGAGGAGATAAATTCTACGAATATACTTGAAGCTACTATGAACGCTATGCGAAGAGCAGTATCAAATCTTGCTGTAAAAGCAGATTTTGCTTTGGTAGACGGAAATATAGCGCGTAACTTCCCTATTCCTGCAAGGCCTGTAGTAAGTGGAGACGCAAGGTCTCCTTCGATAGCTGCAGCGTCTATTCTGGCAAAGGTCACGCGTGACAGACTTTGCATACAGATGGACGAGCAGTTTCCCATGTACGGAATAGCAAAGCACAAGGGATACGGTACAAAGGATCATATGGCGGCGCTAAGACAGTACGGAGCCGAGCCTTCTATCTACCGCACCAAGTTTATCCGTTTTTTGAACAATGATGAAGAAAATTAAAACCGTTGAGATAGGAAGATTTGGCGAGGACGCGGCAATAAGGTTTCTCAAAAAGAACCGATATAAGATCGTTGCGCGCAATCTGCATATCTCACATAACGAGATCGATGCCATTGCTACCTTGAAAAAGCAAAAGATAATAGTTTTTGTTGAGATCAAGGCGAGATCGGTTGAAAAAGATATGTATTCTCCGTTTGGTACACCTGCTTCTGCGGTGACTAAGGAAAAACAGCAAAGAACGCTTAATGCGGCACGAGGCTTTTTGAAGGATAATACAAAGTTTTACGATTTCCAACCGAGATTTGATGTTGTCGAGGTGTATCTTTCAAAGGAAGATATGCAAGTTATAAAAATAAATCATATAGAGAACGCTTTTGGCGTGTAAATACAAAACAAAGAGGTACATATTATGTTTTTTAGTACAAGAGACTCTGAAAAAAAATTATATAAAGCTTCTCAGGTCATTAAGCAAGGGCTTGCTGAAGACGGCGGACTTTTCGTTCCTGACTCTATTCCTACTGTAACACTTGACGAAATAGCAGAGCTTGCAAACAGATCTTATCCCGAAAAGGCGGCGCGCATTCTTTCGCTCTATCTTTCGGATTATACGTACGAGGAGCTTCTCGAAGATGCAATGAACGCATACTGTGCAGCATCTTTTCCCGACGGCGCAGCTCCGCTTAAGAAGATAAAGGATAATACCTATTCGCTCGAGCTTTGGAGGGGTCCTACGGCGGCGTTCAAGGATATGGCACTTCAGATAATGCCCAGACTTTTGTCTCGCGCTCTCACTAAGACGGGCGAGGAAAATACCGCTCTTATTCTCGTTGCTACCTCGGGTGACACAGGTAAAGCCGCACTTGAAGGACATAAGGACGTTGATAAAGTCAAGATAATGGTCTTCTACCCCGTTGACGGCGTAAGCAAGGTACAGAAGCTTCAAATGGCAACACAGACCGGTTCAAACGTAAACGTATGTGCAATAAACGGTAATTTCGACGATGCTCAGACGGGAGTAAAAAAGATATTCTCCAACACCGAGGCGAAGGCTAAGCTTCTTGAGAACGGATATATCCTCTCAAGTGCAAATTCTATCAACTGGGGCAGACTCGCACCGCAGATAGTTTATTATTTCCACGCGTACTGTGAGCTTCTTAAAAACGGCGAGATAACTCTTGGTGAAAAGATAAACGTTTGTGTTCCTACCGGAAATTTCGGAAACATATTTGCGGCATATCTGGCAAAGCTTATGGGACTCCCCATAGATAAGATGGTGTGCGCTTCCAATTCCAATAACGTACTTACCGATTTTATAGAGACGGGCGTTTACGACAGAAACCGCAAATTCCATCTAACGATGTCTCCGTCTATGGATATTCTTATTTCGAGCAATCTTGAACGTCTGCTTTACTTTACCGCTGGAACAGAGGCTACAAAGGCGTATATGAGCGCACTTTCGGCTGACGGACGTTATGAAGTAAGCGAGGACGTAAAGAAGGCTATTTCGGAAAATTTTGTTGGATACTGTGCGGATGAGGACGAGACTGCAACCGCTTTACGCAACTACTACAATAACGGTTATCTTGCAGATACGCACACCTCTGTTGCTCTTTCCTGTGCTGAGAAGTATCTCAGAGATACAAATGACACAAAGAAAATGGTCGTAGTATCTACTGCGAGCCCATATAAATTTGCTGCAGACGTTTATAAATCTATAAACGGAAACGAGGCTGCAGAAGGAACGGGAGCTCTCGATCAGCTCGAAGCGCTTACGGGTATGGAGATATCCTATCCGCTCAAGGATCTTGACAAGAGGACAGTTAACTTCAATACCGTCATAGATGCTGACGATATGCTTGAAGAAGTATATAAGTTTATGTAACAAATACAGGGTTGCCAACGAGCATCGTTAGCAACCCTTTCTGAAAAGCTGTATTTAATTGAGTTTACTTTCTTTCCTTGAAGGTCGCGCAAACAGTTTCAGAGCTTGAAGTAGCACTGCTGGGACCTACGGCGATCTGCTCTGCTGTACAGTAGGTCTCACAGTCGTGGTGTACGCAGTTCTTTACGTTGCAGCATATTCCCTCAATGTGTTCCTTGGATCCGCACTTCTTGGAAGAAGCGCATTTTTCGTTCTGATTCATTATTTATCCCTCCTTTAAGGTTATGCTTTTATTATTTACAGTTTTTTGAGTTTTATTCCGCACGATCGCTATATCTTTCTTTATGTGAGCGATCTGCAGAGAGGAGTTATTATGTCGCTTTTTGTCATTGCCGACCTTCATCTTGATACTGTTACCAACGAAAAATCTATGGAGATATTCGGTAACAGATGGCAAGGCTATATTGAAAAAATAAGAAAAAATTGGACTAAGGTCGTCGGCGAAAACGACACGGTCATAATTCCGGGAGATATTTCGTGGGCGCTGACTGCAGAAGACAGCATTCCCGATCTGAAATGGATCGATTCCCTGCCCGGAAAAAAGATAATTATGAAGGGCAATCACGATTTTTGGTGGACTACGCTCTCTAAAATGAAACGTATGTTCGAGGAAAACGGAATAAGCACGATAGAACCGCTGTATAACAGCGCGCTCGAGATAGAGGATTATATTATAGCGGGATCGCGCGGTTGGTTTGTTGATAAAACTGTTCAGCCCTCGAAGTCTGTAAACGCCGATCATTCTAAGATCGTAAACCGTGAGGTCATAAGACTTAGGCTTTCGTTAGATGCGGCAAAAAAGCTTTCTGCGGATAGTGGAAAAGAGATAATAGTATTTTTTCATTTTCCTCCGGTATGGAGTGATTTCGAATGTGTTGAAATATTAGAAACACTTAGAGAATACAATATTTCAAGATGCTATTTCGGGCATATCCACGGGTGCTACTCTCAAGGCTCTGTATTTAAATGGGAAAACATTGAATTTAGAATGATATCGGCGGATTTTATCGACTTTTTGCCGCAGATCATAGGATAATTTCTTAAAAGCTATTGACAAATCGTTTAAAAAAAAGTACAATATAAGATGTATGTAAAAATTTATTTTATTCAATTGGAGGTTTAAACCACAATGAGTTTAACAAAATCTGAAGTAATTGAAAAGAACAGATACGAATTGCAGTTTTCTGTTGACAAGGCAACCTTTGACGCTGCTGTAAGCGCAGTATATCGCAAGCAGGTCAAGAACATCAGCGTTCCCGGTTTCAGAAAGGGCAAAGCTCCCCGCTCTATCATCGAGAAGATGTACGGAACAGGCGTTTTCTATGAGGACGCTATCAACGATCTTATTCCCGATGCTTATACCGAGGCTCTTAAGGAAGCTGCTATTGACACAGTAGGTCAGCCCGAGTTTGACGTAGTTTCTATCGACGAGAACGGTCTCGTTCTCTCTGCAAAGGTATACGTTAAGCCTGAGGTAGAGATCAAGGATTACGTTGGTATTGAGGTCGAGAAGGAAGTCGTTGCAGTAAGCGACGAGGACGTTGACCGCGAGATCGAGACTATCCGTGAGAGAAATTCCAGAGAGATCGACGTAACCGACAGAGCTGCTGAAATGGGTGATACTACTGTCATCGATTTTGAAGGCTTCTGTGACGGTGTTGCTTTTGAGGGCGGTAAGGGTACAGACTATGCGCTTAAGCTTGGCTCCGGCTCCTTTATTCCCGGTTTTGAAGAGCAGATCGTAGGTAAGAGCATTGACGAAGAGTTCGACGTAAACGTTACCTTCCCCGAGGAGTACCATGCAGCTGACCTCGCAGGAAAGCCTGCTGTATTCAAGGTAAAGATCCACGCTATCACAAAGGTAGAGCTCCCCGAGCTTGACGATGATTTTGCAAAGGACGTTTCCGAATTTGACACTTTTGCTGAATATAAGGCTGACATTAAGGCAAAAATCGAAAAGAGACACGAAGCTGCAGCCGAGAATGCTGTAGAGGATAAGCTCGTTGAGGCTCTTATCGAAAAGCTCGAGGCAGATATTCCCGAGCCTATGTTCGTTGCAGAGACCGAGAACTTCGTTCGTGATTACGATACAAGACTTCGTTCTCAGGGACTTGATCTCAACACATATTTCAAGTATACAGGTATGAATCTCGATGCTCTCCGCGAGCAGATGAGACCTCAGGCTGAGCGTCAGGTAAAGGCAAGACTTGCTCTTGAAAAGATCGCAGCACTTGAAAATCTTGAAGCTACCGAAGAGGATATCAACGCAGAATACGAGAAGATCGCTTCTGCTTATGGAATTGAGCTTGAGCAGGTAAAGGCAAGCATCGACTCCGACGCTATTGCGGCAGATATGAAGGTCCAGAAGGCTATGGAGCTCGTTAAGGAAAAGGCGGTAGTTACCGTTAAGTAATTTTCTTGCGTAAGTAAGATTGCACAACTGATTTTGGAGGTATTGATATGTTTGATTATGAAAACAAGATGTACAACGCACTTGTTCCTATGGTCGTAGAGCAGACCGGAAAGGGCGAGCGTTCATACGACATTTTTTCCCGTTTGCTGAATGACAGAATTATATTTTTGTCCGACGAGGTGAATGATACTACCGCATCTTTGGTTGTCGCACAGCTTCTTTTTCTTGAGGCTCAGGATCCCGATAAGGATATCAGCTTCTATATAAACAGCCCGGGCGGTTCTGTAACTGCAGGTATGGCTATTTATGATACTATGAATTACGTTAAATGCGACGTATCAACTATTTGCATCGGTATGGCGGCAAGTATGGGTGCATTCCTGCTTTCCGCCGGTGCAAAGGGTAAGCGTATTGCTCTTCCCAACAGCGAGATAATGATACACCAGCCCCTCGGTGGTGCAAAGGGTCAGGCTACCGATATCAAGATACAGGCAGATCTTATCCTTCGCACAAGAGATAATCTTAACAGAATTCTTGCCGAGAATACCGGACGCTCTATCGAAGAGATCGCAAGAGATACCGAGCGTGATAATTTTATGACTGCACAGCAGGCTCTTGAGTACGGACTTATTGATAAGATCTTTGCCAAAAGAGCTTGAGCGAGAGGATAAATAATGGCTTCAAATAATTCACAGTCGAATTCAAACGGAGCGCGCTTTTGCTCATTCTGCGGAAGACGTGAAAATCAGGTAAACTTTTTGATCCCCTCGCCTACCGGTGCGTATATCTGCGATTTTTGCGTAGATGCGTGTCAACAGCTGATCTATGAAAATTCGGTAGCCGAGAGCGGAATGGGAGATCTTTCTTTTGAAACGCTTTCAAAGCCTGCGCAGATCAAACAGATGCTAGATCAGTACGTTATCGGTCAGGACGATGCAAAAATCGCTCTTTCTGTCGCTGTTTATAACCACTATAAGCGCATTCTTTACAGAAACGAGAAAGAGGAAGCAAAGCGAAAAAATGCCGATATTGATGACCTTTCGGTAGATCTTCAGAAAAGCAACGTTTTGCTTATAGGTCCTACGGGTGTCGGAAAGACCTACCTTGCACAAACTCTTGCAAAGGCACTTAGAGTTCCTTTTGCTATTGCAGACGCTACGACGCTTACCGAAGCGGGCTACGTTGGTGAGGACGTTGAGAATATTCTTCTCAGACTTATACAGGCGGCTGACTATGATATAGAGCTTGCCGAAAAAGGTATCATCTATATTGACGAGATAGATAAGATCGCACGCAAGAGCGAGAACCGTTCTATAACGAGAGACGTTTCGGGCGAAGGCGTTCAGCAGGCGCTTCTCAAAATACTTGAAGGTACCGTAGCTAACGTTCCTCCTCAGGGCGGAAGAAAGCATCCTAATCAAGAATTTATCCAGATAAATACCGAGAACATTCTCTTTATTTGCGGTGGTGCTTTCGACGGACTCGAAAAACTTATTGAAAAGCGTCAGGGTAACCAGACTATAGGATTTTCAAGTGAGATCAAAAAGAAGGCTGAGCGCAAGGCAAAAGGCATCTTCAAGGACGTTTTGCCTCACGATATCGTAAAGTTCGGACTTATTCCCGAGCTTGTCGGTAGAATTCCCGCTATAGTAACGCTTGACGATCTTGACAAAGAGGCTCTTGTGAAAATTTTGCGTGAGCCAAAAAATTCTATTACTAAGCAGTATGAAAAGCTGTTTGAGATGGATGGCGTAAAGCTTACGCTTGAAGACGGTGCGCTTGAAGCGATAGCCGCACTTGCAATCGAAAGAAACACAGGTGCGAGAGGTCTTCGCTCAATAATGGAAAATCTTATGATGCCGTTGATGTACGCAATTCCCTCTCGTGACGATCTTGTGGAGCTTATTATAACCCCCGAGTGTGTTACGGAGAAAGCTGAGCCTAAATACGTCACAAAAGAACTTGTTTTAGTAGATGGCTCTGCGAAAATAAGCGGAGAGCTTGAATAATAAAAAAGACAGAGATTTTTCTCTGTCCTTTTTATTTATTACAGATATTTGCGGTACCATTCCATAACAGCCTGCGCGACCTCAGAAGGCGTTTTATTCGTTATATCAAAGCGCTCGTAGGAAAGCTCGCCGATAGAATCGTGCTCACGAAGATATTTGTTGTATCCAACAGAACCTTCTATCCAACCCGTATCGGTTATACCGCGCCCGTTTATCATATGGTCCTTGACTGTATCGTCATCTGCAACGAGAACGAGACAGCGTATTGCACTGAAAAACTGTGCGTTATAGGATCGCGGGAGCATATCGAGATTTCCCGCCATCGTCCATAGAACAGCCTTGTCACTTTGAGCGATATTTCTTGAAATACTTTCTAACGTGTCTACCCTTTTTTTGTAGTCATCGTTCGTAGAAGCATTCTGTACACCGCAAAAAATGTCGGTATCAAGCACTACGACGTCGGTCTGACGGTGCATTATTTCAATAGCGGTAGTAGTTTTGCCGATCCCGCTGCAACCGCCAAGTATAAAGAGAGGCTTGGCGATATAGTTCCAAGAATGGTTGCATTCAGGGCAGATGACCTTACCGTCCTTGATGACCTTATCCCATTTGTGATTTCCGCATTTTATACAAGTTCCTATCATAGCTATCAATAAAAGGTTGCGACCTCTTGCTTGGGAGGTACTGCAAATTCGGTGGATTCAACGTAAAGAACAGGGCCTTTATTGCGGTAAAGCTTGTGAGGCTCTATCTTGAGAGTTCCCTTTACCGTTACCCAATCGCGAGTCTTAAGCTTTACTTCACTCTTGAAAACACAGATCATACCGCTGTATTGAATGTCATCAACGCAGCAAGTCATAACGTGTCTTCCAAGGATAGTGGAGTTTTTTGCAAGCCTTGGGTCGTTTGCAACTATACCCTTGAATTTAATTTGCTTGTTGTGATACTTATCAAGCTCTTCTGACATATCTCTGTACCAAAGCGCATAATCCTCATCAGCTATCTCGATAACGGGTGCATTGACGTCAAAAGGAAGCGGATCTTCGATATCGTCGTATTCCACGTGTCCGTCAGGATAATCGTATACGATCGCTGCACGGCGCGATATTCCGCGAATTATTTTGTGTATCTCTTCCTTATCGGTGTTTTCAGATGTTCTGTTGAGAACTACCATTTCGGCATCCTTGACCTTATCGAACACCAACTGACGCATATTGTTGTTGTAAGAAATAAAGGTATTGGCATCAGCAAACATCATATTTTGATAGATTCCCCAACTTTCAGGGAAATTGTCGTATAGTGTCTGCAGAAGCCACATTCCGTTATACTCGATAATGATACGGTCAAGTTTTCTTCCCTTTGTATATGAGAGAAGCTTCTCCTCGGTTATCATATCCTCGGAGTCGATCACCTCTATAGTTACGTTCTGTCCCCAGAATTTCGACGGATCAAGCTCTTCAATTCCCTCTTCGCAAAGAAGTATCAAGGTCTTTTCTCCGCTGTTGAAATTTTGGTCGTTGAGAGACTCTTGAATTATAGTGGTCTTTCCGCCTTCGAGAAATCCTGTAAAGAGATAAACGGGCAGTTTCATTTTGTACTCCTTTACACTCCGAACAAATCGGAAATAGCCTTTTCGTTGATCTTAGAGCCTATAACGCAGAGCTTTCCGATAGTCTCGGGACTTCCCTCTCTTACGTCTATCTCGCCGGGAACGTAGTCGAAATATATCCATTTTCCGCACGGACATTCTACCATACCCTTGGCACGAAGTATCATTCCGTATTCGTCGGAATCGTTGAATGCGCTAAGAATGTTATTTATATCGTCCTTGCTGAATTTCTTAACTGTTTCTCTGCCCCAACTTGTAAATACGTCGTCTGCGTGATGATGGTGATGATGCTCGTGATGATCGTGGTCGTGACAACCGCACTCACAGTCCTCTTCGTGATGATGGTGCTGGTGCTCGTGATGATCGTGGTCGTGACA
>SVSY01000029.1 GCA_015064065.1 Oscillospiraceae bacterium | reverse complement strand
ACTCCGGATACCGTATTGGTTTGGTTTAACTTACCAATAGCACCACCTGCCGCACTTGCAAGGTTTATTGAAGGCTTATAGGTCACTTCTTTTCCGTCGACCGTTTCTTTGACCGATATAGACTCCACGCTATTGGTCTTATTCGCAGTTACGGTAGCACCTGCCTCATTTACTACGTTGGTAAAGGTAGCGATGAAGTTAAGATCGCCCACGATACCGCCCGCTTGTGTGTAATAATTCACGGTTATATTGCCCTTGGCACTTCCGTCCGCAATACCCGTAGCACTGATCGCGCCGTGGTTAGAAGAACCGATTATCTTTACCGTTGTTTTTCCCGAACCGTATTCCTGCGCCATGATACCACCCGCGGTACTCATGCTGACAGTTTGGTTCGCTGTGAAATTATCTGTAACGGTATAACTTGCAGAAACAGAACCGTAGTTCTTGGAATCGGATATGGTAATTCCGGGATTCGAGGTAGCGGTTGCGGGATAAGAAGTACCTATCATACCGCCGCAGATCCTTCCCGAGATATCACCGTTATTTATACAGTTGGAGATAACAAGTACGTCGCCAGACGCATTGACGTCACCCGACTGCAAGGTTCCAAGGATACCCGCCGCGCCGGTCTCTCGCTGTGTTGCTGTGTTATTGCCGATAACTTCTCCGTTATTCAAGCAATTTTCAATTGTTTTCTTAGCTTCGTTGTCGGAGTAGAAACGTCCTACGATTCCGCCTATGTAGACCTTCGGAGCGGAGATCGCCTCAGCACCCGAAGCGCCTATGCTCTGCTTGACCGTTCCGTCGTTCTGACAGTTGGTAATATTGCCCATATTAGCGCCGTAGCCTATTACTCCTCCGATACCTCTCATATCTGTCTGAGAGCTTGTAGCGTAGGAAGTGATCTGCGCTTCTTGGGCATTAAGACAATCCTTTACGGTAGCCGCCTGCATATAACCAACTATTCCACCAATATGGAAGGTGTTCTTGGTGTTGGTAACGTCGCCCTTGTTGGTGCAGTACTCAAAGCTGGTAGTGCCGCCTGCATAGCCCGCAATACCGCCTATCTGACCTGCGGCAATAGCCGAGTCTGTGGTACTCTTTATTCCAACTGAGTTGATATTTATTGCCATCTCATTCTGGCAGTTTATAAACTTACTCGATCCATCTACGTAACCCGCAATACCGCCAACTCGAGCACCGCCGTTACCTGCATTGTCTGAAGTTCCGAATCTTACCCCGTCGGAGACCGTCAGACTTCCTTTGGATACGCAGTTAGAAAAGGTAACGCCCGACGCGCTTCCTACGATACCGCCGATACGTCCTACGTGACACGTTAAAACGTTTGTGGGATCGTTCGTCATTCCGACCGTATCGTTTTCAGCCACGATGCTTCCATTGAATACACAACTTGTGAAGGTAGAACCGCTCGGTGCGTCAGAAATAATTCCGCCTACGTACTTTCCATAGCCGTGCTGTTGGTGGATCTTCCACGTAGTCTCGCAAACTATGTTTTCAAGATGGACCACTCCGTTCGCACTGTTGGGAGAATTATATCCAAGCGTCGTCAAAGCCGACTGTCCAATAGCGTTTTTTCTCGCCGAATAATAACCCTTATCCGATACGTAGCGCACAGTTCCTACTATTTTAAGGTTCTTTACAGTAGCGTTGTGGAGCGCCATAAAAACGCCGTTGTTATCACCGCTTATGTCTACTGTGTAACCGTTAAAATCGATATAGATATTCTGTCTTGTCTTAATGTGGCTTTTTCCGTTTAAGCTGAGCTTTTCTGTTCCCGCGGGCAACGACAAATAATAATAATTGAGATTATTTGCGGCAGCTCCGTTAGTTACGGCACTGAGCTCATCATAGGTCGTGATTTTGTTAAAGGTAACACCCATACTCTGTCCAAGCTGGGTAAAATAAGCGTCGTCCTTATGCTCACCGGTCCAAGCATCAGTGATAGTCGCGCCTGTTGTTCCGATATTCGAAACGACCTCTGCCTTCGTATTTGTCGGCAAACATACAACTACCGCTGAAACGAGCACTACAACTGCCAGCAGGACAATAATAATTTTTTTCATATCTCGGAAATCCTCCGTTTGTTGAAAATTAAAATCAAAAGTTTATCCTTACGTTATTACGCAGGCTCTGTACTTGGAGGAGGAAGCTTTCCTCCCCCGTTAGTTTGTGTTATTTGTAGCTTTTGTCTTTGATATAGTTCAAATCAGGAACCCACGTATCCTTATCATAGATCTGAAGCTCGTCAAGAACCTCTACGGGAGTGTAATTGACAAAATCCTTGATAGTAAGGCAGTAGCTTCCGTGAACGTAGACCTTCACGCCGTCCTTAAACAACAACGAGTTAAATCCTACGGTCTTCGTTCCGCCGTAATAAACACCCTTCTCGATGTATCCTATTTCACGGCCGTAGAAATGCTGTCCGTTTGAAGGCCACAGCACCAATTCAAGATTTTCACCAAGCGCCTCGTATACAGACTTTGCATCTGTATCTCCATATCCGTGATGAGCTACCTGAACTATGTTTATCTCGTCCAGAACACTTCCGTACAGCGGAGCTACCACATAAGGATTGTTAGTCGCCGAGGAATCTGCTAAAAACAGTGCTTTCTTTCCGCAGAACTCAATCTTAGTGACCAAAGAAGTATTATTGACATACTTGGTCTGTGTCAGATCTGCACCCGTTCCCGTTACCCACGGATCAAAATTTTTCGACGCATGGAGAAGATCCTGAGAGGTATATACCGTCAGAGTCAGATCACGCAAGAAGAATTTCTGACCCGGATGTGCTTTTATCTTTTGCTCTATCTTCGTGCCCCAACTATCTACCGCATGGTTGAAGAGCAAGCAGAGCGCTTCGTTTTCCGTATACGTAGGACTCTTATAATCATCGGTTTTGCGAATGTCATCCATAGAGGATTGATTGTATATCAGCTTCTCTATGGTCATTCTTGACTTTGCATCCTTATATTCGCTCATATTGGATATGTCGATGAATGCTCCGAAGTGGTCCTCGTGCATATGCGTGATGAGCCAACCCGCGATGACTATGTTATTCTTGTCGGGAGCAAATTCTTCAAGCAGCTCTATGAGGTACGGAGCTGAGGAAGCACCGCCGGAGGTTATCAGAGGCGTAGTTACCAGATGATCCGGAGAATTTTTACCTCGCGTGTATCCACCGTCAATAATGAAGAAGCTTCCGTCAGAAAGCTGGAAGACGTAGCCCATTCGTCCGGGCCAGCCCATTTGATAGTTTGAAACAAGCGTAAGACTCGGGTCACAACCTGCCAAAGCCGTATAGACGTTTTCGGACTCGAGTCCGGGGAGTGAAAATTCACTCTCAAGGTCCGTGACCACTCTTATCTCGCTGTAATGAGGAGTATACATTACGTTAACTATCTTACCGTGTCCCGTAAAAGTAGCAAAACAGTTATCGCCAATTACGTTTGAGGTGTAGGGCTTATATCCTGCCTCCGTTACGTCCTGAAGATACGCCTTGAAGGTATCGATACCTTCTATATTTTCAGCAACGTAAAGCTTGGAGCCTTGTCCTTGATCGTAACCGGCAGTAGCGAATTCTTTGCCTTCAACCAAAGGAATATTTCCCGTTGCTTCGATCGTGGCTGAGAAGCTGAGCCGATCGACAAGCTCGCGCGCTTTATCGCTCGCAAGATCACCAACTCTTGTAAAACCAAGCTCTATCTCGCCCTTGTTATCCTGAACATCCCATCTGAGAGCGAGGATCTGTTTATCCTCCGTTCCCTCACTTACTGTAACGTCACCGTATTTCATAGTGTATTCTATCGCGTCCTCCCCGTCCTTTACCTTAAAACCGTTTTGCGAGGATACCGACATATAAAGTATATGCTCGGTGGGAATTACCATATCCTCTACTCCCACGGTCGCGGGGATTGCTACGTCAAGCGCACCCAGCGATATTACGGGAGGGATTATCAGTGTATAGATATTGTCGACCGTGTACTTTACTTCCACGTCCGTACTGTAAGTATAATCAAAACTTCCGTCTCCGTCGGGATCTTTTCCGACAACCGAGTCAGATGACTCGGAAAGAGTAAATATTGAAAATTCCTTACTTGCCGTATATTCCGAAAGCATCTTCAAGGTAATGCCCGCAGTAGCAGTTCCAACATTAACGTTGTTAGTATAGCTTACTCCTTCAACGGGACCGCTCATCCAATTTGCACCGTAGGTCTTTACTCCGCACTCGATGGGGTCTCCCGTATAAACTTGCTTGCTCGACGTGAGCGTCAGTGTAACAGATTCGGAATGTCCACATCCGCAGGAACAAGTTTCGGTAATTACTCCATTGGACGTTGCATAGGACATTTTGTGGTATTTATCGGGGTTGTTTCCAAATCCCAATCCATTCTTTTGACCCATCTGTTCTGTAAAATCTCCACCGACAAAAATCACGTTAGTGTTTTCATTGGGAGATTTGTTGATTTCTCTGCTACTTGCAAAAATTCCTTCTGCACTGTTTACCTTAATTCCCATAATATCCGTATCTTTTTTATGATCGAATGAGAATTCAGGTGTTCCGCCTATTATGACAGTAATATCTCCGTAAACGTAGCTAGCGTCTTCAACAGCGTCATCGTAGGAAGAGTTATAACAGCCTCCATACAGACGCCGTGTCAGCTCTCCGCCCAAAAGCTTTACGACGACGTTGGAGGGATCTTCGGCACTGCCGAGCGAAACGTCGGAAGAACCGCCGCATATATCGGCAACGCCGCCACCCGTCATCGTCAGACAAACGTCATTCATAGTATTGCCGTGACGGCTACCGCCGTAAAGTCCGTAAGCATATCCGCTGAAATTCATATACGCAGTTCCGTCTATTCTTCCCGCGTTTTCATTTCCTGCCACTGCATAATCGGAATAAGCATTTCCGCCGACGGTCAGATTTGTGTCTCCGAGTATGACACCGCCGTTAGAACCGCCAAAGAACTGATACGTAGATCCGTGATCGCTATCGTCCCAGCCCACAAGCGCGTCGCTGTTGACAGCACCGCTACCTGTTCCTATCGTTACGTGAGTACTGCCCGATATGATTCCTTGGTTGCTTCCACCATAAATTCTGCTATAAATACCCGAGAGGATGCGAATGTTCGTATCGCCGTCAATATCAGCGTTATTCGAGCCACCGTAAATGGTAAATCTTACGTCGGCGTCAGCCACAGCCTTCGCGCCACCGTCTACGTAGCTTACCGACACGCCCTCTTCAATTGCAAGGTCATATCCGTTAGCGTAAATAGTTCCGCCTGAGCGCAACGTAAGAGTGTCGACGTCAATGCTGATATTACCGTAGACATAGACCGTTGAAAGCGCGGAGAGATCAAGCGTTCCACCCTTCAAGGTTATATTGGCATTTTCATCACATTGTGGCAAAGCCGACGAAAGTGCTATCGTTCCGGATATGTTTATAGTGTAATCTCCCTTTGCCCACCGCATAGCCTTATATAACGTCGCCTGATCGGTAACGGTAGCGGAATTACCCGCCGCACTGACAGGAAGTATTGCCAGTAAAACAGATAGTAGCATCGCGGCAATCACTATACCGGAAATAAATTTCTTCATAGAATCCCCTCACTTTGTATTATTGAAAGCTATAGATCGATCTTGCGCCAACGTCAGAGAGCAAGATGTAGCAATATTAACTAAACTTTTGTCGCTTTTCAAAAGTTAAATTGTATACAATTAAGTATAGCACAAAAAAATTTTTTTTGCAAGCTATTTCCAAATTTTTATCTACTCCTATAAATAAAACGTGTATTTACACAAAAGTAACAACCTTTTATTGTGCAAAAAGCAATATTAAAAAAACATTTTATCCCATTATTCACATAAAATCACAAAATGGCATCAAGATGTTACACAGAGCTATCAAATAGCGTTTCCTTTTAATGACAGAAGCCGCAGATCAAAGCCTTGTCAAAACTAAAAAAGCCTTGAAAACCTACCGTTTTCAAGGCTTTTTTTATTTAGTGCAATATCTGTCTTAGGCTCTACGAGCTAAAGATCACTTTTGAAGGTCTGCGTAAAGCACCCTAACTATCTCTCTGAAGATCAGTCTATGGCCTGTAGCATTAGGATGCAAAACTCTGGTGTCGTGCATATAGCTTTGGAAATTGGAAGGGTTGATAACACTTGCCTGATCCACATAGAGCGCACCATACTTTCCTACGACTTCTCTGATCATCTCGTTATACTGAGGAACGAGGGTGTTGACATTAGGATAGCTCGCCTCTCCATTGTTGGTAGTAAGTCCTATGCAAACTATCTTTGCGCCCTTATACTTATTGGTTATCAAGCCGAGAAGCTCATCATAAAGGAGCTTCCACTTGGCAGGATCCTTTTCGCCCCAACCAATATCGTTAATTCCGATATAAACGAATATAAGATCGGGATTTACGGCGGTTTCACCCGTATTATTATGCAAATTTACTGCTCTAGTCCTAAATCTGCCAGAGCCAAGAGCATCTCCGCTCCATGCATTGCTGACACAGAGATTCATTTTTGCAAGACGAGTAAAGCTTCCCCAATAAGTATAGGTGTAATCATAAAGACCGCCTGTTCCGAGCGTTCCGTACCACATTGCGTTTCCACCTATGGTAGTATTGTACGCAGTATTATTGGATACGCCAACGAACGTAGAGATACTGTCTCCGAATACAGAGTAATTCTTGCCTGCATATGCGTCCTTTACAGCTTCAAGCATATCCTCAAAGTCAGCCTCTTCCTTCAATATGTCCTCGTATTCAGCCTTGCTTTCGTACGTAGTCTCCATAGTGAAATCAAAGAGAAGCGAGTTAGTAGCACCCGCGTTAGGATCCCATGCTTGACGTCCAACCTTAGCCGAGAAACCTGCCATACGTGAATTTTCTTTCTTCATTACCTTTCCGAGAGGATTGGTACAATTTGAGTCTACTACGTATCCGGGGATCAAGGTGTCACCATCAACTCCGAAAGCTATAAGCTCATTCTCGGCAATAACTATGTCGTATTCTCTCAGATCAACGGTAACAAACTTATATATGTTGCTCTTACCCGAAGAAAGTCCATTCTCTGCCCCAGGAATTTTAACCTTAAATGTCCTGGTCGCCGTCGAATTGCTTATCGAAGCAAAATCGTTTTTGAATATTGAAAGCGTGAAGGTAAAGCAACCGTTTGCATCTGCCGTTCCTGTGCCCATAACGGGAATCGTCATAGAGGTAAGTCTCTTGCCCTTAAAGCTCTCTATATCGTTAAACGCAAACGGAGCTACGCTTAAAGAATAAGCTGTTCCACCTGACTTAAGTGTTTCAAAGAGTCCTTCAAACTTGTCCATAGTGGACTTTGGAACGTAATTGCTCTCTACGGTATATCCGTCACTCTCATCGGTATCCTCTGCGGGATACTTCTTAGGTTCATAATTTGGGTCAGAAATAATATCCGCGTAAAGTGTGCGAACTATCTCCTCAAATATAAGTCCGTGACCTGCGATATTTGGATGGACCGCGTCGCCATCCATCATATAGAAGGTTCTGTTCTCGGGTGTTATAACGTTGCCCTGATCAACGTAAAGAGCTCCGAAATATTCAGCAAGGATCTTGATAACTACGTTATACTCCTCAACATCTGAGTTGTTTCTCTCTGCGATCTTATTGCTTATGAGCGAAACACAAACTATCTTGGCATCAGGATAATTTTCCATCATAAGATAGAGCATATACGCGTACATCTGTGCAAAGTCAAACGAGTTATAATTTGCTTTGTTCTCAAGTATCGCATTAAGCCATTCTGTTATAACGTCGTCCTCGCTCTTGTTTCCTTTGTTTTCAAGAAGCGTCAAAAGTGTACCTACAGCAGGTCTTGAAGCGTTACTTACATCATTAATGCCAAAATAGGTAAGTATAAGATCGGGAGCGTCGCCGGAAACGTTGTGAAGCTGTTGAGCTCTGTTTATATATCTGTCAGCAGAAAGCGAGTCGCCGCCCCACGCGTTATTAACGCAAAGATTCATTTCTCCGAGCGTTACAAATCTGCCCCAATAAGTGTCCTCGATCGCCATAGGAGAATTTTTGGCACTTCCCGTGTACTGAGGATTTGCGTAATAAGCAACGTTATTGCCTATAGTTGAGTTATACTTTACCCCGTTGGAAACTCCCATAAGCGTTGTGATGCTGTCACCGAACGCAGAAAGCTCAGCTCCGCCATAAACGCTCTTGACGGTCTCAAGCATTTCTTCAATAGTAGCGTTTGCTCTGTATTCCTCTTTACTGTCGTACTTTTCGGCAAAGGTAAAGTTAAATATAAGTGAATTTGAGGTGCTGGGTGCCCATTCTGCTCTTCCTACCTTGAGAGAAAAACCTCTCATCTTGGGGAAATCTCTTTCGAAGAGCTTGTAGATAGGATTGTTGGATTCTGCGTAGGCAAGAATAAGCGTATCATTTTTATCAGCAAATGACATTATCTCGTCATCTGCTATCTGGATTTCGTAATCGGTAAGATCTACCGTTATAAACTTATATACACCTGAAGCATTTTCGGTAAGTCCGTATTCCTCTGCAGATATCTTTATCTTGTAGGTTCTCAGAGGACTTGAATTAGCTATTGCTTCGGGAGTATCTTTAAAAATATACAGAGTAAAGATAAAGTTTCCGTCAGCAGCCGCCTTTGTTCCGTAAACGGCAAGGCTTATGGATGCAAGCGTTTTACCCTTGAAGCTCTCTCTGTCTCTGAGGGTATATGGTGCGCCTTCCATCCAATAATTCGTTCCACCGCTTGTAGTCTCTTCAAAGAGTCCCGTTACCTTATTGAGAACATCCTTTGGAAGATAGGACACCTCACGTTCGAGGATCAACGGCTCTTCGGGTTCTTCGGGTTCGTCAGGCTCTTCGGGATCGGAAGGCTCTGAAGGATTTTCGTTGCCACCTTGGTTCTCATTGCCACCTTGGTTCTCATTGCCACCTTGGTTCTCGTTGCCACCTTCATCACCGCTCGGTTGTTTTTGGTCATCTGTAGACTCTGCGGTCGAGCTCGTCGACTGTTCAGGCGTTGTTTCCTCAGGTTCGCCACCGACATCGTTACACGCGGTTAGACAAAGCGGAAGAAGCATAAATACTACTAACAATAACGCTAAAAATTTTTTCATCTTCGATTTTCCTTTCGATAGATATTCATTTACGAATACATTATATCACAAAAAAATGTCCTATTCAATTCGCAAAACATCAAAAATATCTCGCAAAATACTGTGCATAATATCTAATGTTCGAATAATTTTCTACGGTTAAGAATACACTTTATTCAAATAAGTTTTTTGAGGTATGTTATGAAACGTTCTATTGGACTTTGGCAACTGATAGGTTTTGCCGTGACCTCGCTCGGCGGAACGTTGTTGCATTTTTTATACGATTGGCTCGGCGAGGCAAAATGGATAGCGGCGTTATCGGGCGTCAATGAATCGACATGGGAGCATATGAAGCTTTTATTCGTGCCGATGTTTATTTTCGCGATCCTACAGAGCTTTTTCTTCAAAGACCGAGAAGATTTTTGGTGCGTAAAGCTGCGTGGTATTCTTCTCGGGATCATTTTGATCCCCGTTATCTTCTACACCTATAACGGCGCGATCGGCAAGTCGCCCGATTGGCTCAATATCGCAATTTTCTTTACTTGTGCCGCAATTGCGTATATTTACGAGACAAGGCTCTTTAACTCGGAAAAATACCGTTGCAGGTCGCCAAAATGGGCTATTGCTACGCTCTGTGCGATCGCCCTGCTCTTTGTTATATTCACTTTTGCAACACCCGAGATCGAAATTTTCAAAGATCCGTTAACAGGAACTTACGGAATATAAAAACAGCCGATGAGATTTTTTGATATCTCATCGGCTGTTTGCTATTACGATCTTATTTTGCTTTTTCAAGCTTCTCCCAAGTTTCCTTTGTCATCAACATCACGTGACCCGTGCGGATCTCATTCATCAGCGTAACTTTAATTCCCTCTGTGGTATGATGATAGACGAAACCGAGCTTTTCCTGAACGCGACGGCTTTTGTGATTTCCGTCGTAATATCCGCACCAGATGCGCGCCATACCGAGCTCTTCGAATGCATACCTCAGCATCTCACGAGCGGCTTCGGGAATGAGCCCCTGTCCCCAGAATGCTTTCCCTATCCAATATCCGAGCTCGTATTCGTCGTCCTTCTCTGCCAGATCGTTACGGTGAAACCCGATACTTCCGATAGGCTTTCCATTCTCCTTAAGACAAACGGCATAGGTCTCGGGCGCGGACAAAACGCTGCGAATTATCTCTCGGCTATTCTCCACACTCGTGTGCGGTTGCCAGCCCGCAGGAGCCCCTATCTCTGCGTCGCTCGCATATTTATATAATTCCTCTGCGTCATTCTCGTTCCACGGGCGCAGAATGAGGCGTTGTGTTTGTAATATCATAAGATCACTCCGATTATTAACGTAAATTTCCGAAAAAAATCCCTCTTACTACAGTGTCACTTATTAAAAACGTACTTGTCCATACGCCCAAAGGCTTCCCTGACGCGTGAGAGCGGAAGTGCAAGATTGAGGCGGATATGCTCTGTTCCGCCGTGCTGTCTGCCGTCTTGCCACGCAACGCCAACGTCCCAGCCTGCGCTGAGAAGCTCGTCAAGCGTGCTATTATGCTCGCCGAGCCACTTTGAGCAATCAAGAAACAGCATATACGTTCCCTGCGGTTTTGCCACGCTGACGCCCTTAAAATGCGTCTTTACGTAGTCGTACGCAAAATCAACGTTCTTACTAAGCACCTCGCAAAGCTCGTCGACCCATTCACTTCCCTCGGGGCGATATGCGCCGATAAGAGCATACATAGAGAGCATATTCATAGAGTTATAATGCGAGAGCGAGGACTCCTTCTCCACGCGATCGCGCAAACGCTTATCGTAAATTATATGATACGCGCCGATAAGCCCCGCAAGATTAAAGGTCTTTGAGGGTGCATAAAGCGCAACCGTGCGCTTCTTGGCATCTTCGCTGACCGATTGCGTAGGCACGTGCTTGTTATCAGCGAGAATTATATCCGACCATATCTCGTCAGAGACCACGTAAACGTCGTGCTTCGAATAGAGCTCCATAACGCGCTCTATCTCCCATTTTTCCCATACGCGTCCCGATGGATTATGCGGTGAGCAAAAGATCGCGGCGTGGATATTGTTCTCAATTATTTTACGCTCCATATCCTCAAGATCCAAACGCCATACACCGTTCTCATCAAGAATGAGCGGACTTACGACAAGCTCGTATCCCGCATTTTTAAGTGCCGCCGAAAATCCCATATACACGGGTCCGTTGAGCAAGACCTTATCACCGCGCGAGCAAAACGTTCCGATAGCCGAAAGCATTCCGCCAAGTACTCCGTTTTCGTATCCGATGTGCTCGGGTCTGAGCCATTCAACGCCGTTGCGTTGCTTTTGCCAAGCAATTATCGAGTCAAAATATTCATCTCGGGGATCGAAATATCCAAATGCGGCGTGCTCAAGACGCTCGCTCATAGCTTTGCAAACAGAGGGTGCTGTCGCAAAGTTCATATCGGCTACCCACATAGGAATAGCGTCAAAATCCCCCTTGGGAGCACCGGGTGCCCAACCCGAGCCGAGCGCGTCGATCGCAAGCGCATCGCGGCCGCGGCGGTCTATGATAGTTTCAAAATCGTATTTCATTTTTACCGTCCTTTATTCTACTGTGGTGACAAGCTCGTCAAGCTCTTTTCTCTTCTTAGGGCGAAGAGTGTCGCTGAACTTTGCGTATCCAAGCGTAATAACAAGTCTTACAGGCTCGTCAAGCTGACATATCCCGCGTATCGCCTCGTCGTCAAACCAACCGAGAATACAAGTACCGAGCCCCTCTGCCGCCGCTTCTGCGGTGATGTATGCACTCAGAATACCGATATCTATCGAGCGGTAATCGTTCTTCTTGACACGCGCTCCGAGTGCCGCAGATGCGACGTAAGGCTTCTCGGATATAACGAGCATCACGGGAACGTCGGATGCGAATTTATTCATTCCCATTCCCTGAACCGCTTTAGCCACCTTCTTTGCGGCTTCTCCCTTGCACACCGTAATATGATAGGGTTGACCGTTGCACGCAGAGGGAGCGAGTCTTGCCGACTCTAAAACACGGTAAAGCTTTTCCTCTTCTACCGCGCGCTCAGCGTCGTAGCTGCGGCAGGACTGTCTGTTTTCTGCAATTTCTCTGAAATTCATATCTTCACCTTATTTTATCTTCTTTCCGTCAGAAAACGCCTGACCGACCTTCTCTCCAAAGCTCCAATAGGCGTGCGTTACGCCGTCGTAGATGATGGGATCAAGCTTTTTGGCATCTACCTTACCGTTTTCATCAAGGATACTCTCGTCAGCACAAACGTTGACTATCTGACCGATGCAAATACCGTCCTCGTTGAATTTTATAAGCTTGCACTCTACAGTCATAGGAAGCTCGTCGATGATAGGCGCATTAACGTATTCGCTCTTTGTCGCATGGAAACCTGCTTTTGCGAATTTATCGGGTACGTCGTTCGCTGAAACTATACCCACGTAGTCACAAGGGGCAACAGTCTTTGACGTAGCAAAGCTAACGCTGAAAGCTCCCGTATTTTTAATATTCTCTGTCGTTTTGTGGTCGCCTGCAAGACATACCATTATCTGATCAGTGTCATAAACACCGCCCCAAGCCGCATTCATAGCGTTAGGAATGCCATTTTCATCATAAGTGCCGATTATCAGCACGGGCATCGGATAGACCCAAGTTTTTGCTCCAAAATTTTTACGCATAGTATTCCTCCCAATAATTGCAGATCACTTCAGAATATCCTTCAATTCTTCGTCGATCTCGCGTTCCTTAAAATAATATTTTTTATCTTCTTCGGTTATTTTTCTTATCACTTTGCAAGGATTTCCGGCCGCGAACGACCAATCGGGAATATCTTTTGTAACAACGCTCCCCGCTCCGACAACAACGTTATTTCCAATATGTACACCCGGGCATATAACGGTATTCCCGCCTATCCACACGTTGTCACCTATAGTTACCTCTACGCCGTATTCATATCCAAGAGCGCGAGCATCGGGATACATAGTGTGTCCCGCGGTATATATGGAGACGTTCGGTGCTAAAAGGCAATTATCGCCCATTTTCACCTTTGCATTATCAAGTATCGTGCAATTATAATTGATAAAACAGTTTCTTCCGACCTCGATATTTGAGCCATAGTCGCAGTAAAACGGAGGATTTAAGAAAGTCGTCTCGTCAGATCTTCCAAAGAGCTCATTTACGATCGCGCGAATTTTTTCAAAGTCCGAACGGTCTGCATTGTTCAGCTCTTGCGTAAGCCGTCTCGCTCTTTTCATTTCTACCCAATCGTTGTCATCTGCAATAAAAAGCAGTCCTTTTTCTCTGCGTTCTTTACTTGTCATATCAATTCTCCGCTTGATAAAATATTACGTCTTTATTGTAGCAAAAATTTCGTCTCTTGTCAAGATAAAGCAAAAACAAAAAGCATTGAGAGCGTAAGCTAACAATGCTTTTTTAAGTTGATTATTTTACTTTGATCTCGTGTACCCAGCCTTCAGGAGCTTCGATTCTTCCCATCTGGATACCGGTGAGAGTGTCGTAAAGCTTCTTGAGTACGGGGCCCATCTCGGTCATTCCGCTCGGGAAGCAGATCTCTTCGCCGTGGTCAACTACCTTGCCGACGGGAGAAATAACTGCAGCAGTACCGCAAAGTCCGCACTCAGCAAAATCCTTTACCTCTTCGAGACGGACTTCTCTCTCTTCTACCTCCATACCGAGATATTCCTTTGCAACGTAACAAAGCGAACGTCTTGTGATAGAGGGGAGAATGGTTTCGGATTTAGGTGTTACAAGCTTTCCGTCCTTGGTAACAAAGATGAAGTTTGCTCCGCCCGTCTCCTCTACCTTAGTTCTTGTTGCGGAATCGAGATACATATTCTCGTCGTATCCCTGCTCGTGTGCATCAACGATAGCGTGCAAGCTCATTGCGTAGTTGAGTCCTGCCTTGATGTGACCTGTTCCGCGGGGAGCGGCACGGTCAAAATCGCATACGCGAAGCGTAAGAGGCTTTACGCCGCCCTTGAAGTAAGGACCAACGGGAGTTGCGAAGATACGGAACTGATATTCGGTAGCAGGCTTTACACCGATAACGGGGTTGCTTCCGAACATATAGGGGCGAAGATACATAGTTGCGCCCGAGCCGTAAGGAGGAACGAAATCAGCGTTAGCCGCAACTACAGCCTCTACAGCCTCTACAAACTTATCCTCGGGATATACGGGCATCTCAAGTCTTCTTGCGCTGTCTGCCATACGCTTTGCGTTGAGATCGGGGCGGAAGGTAACGATGCGTCCGTCTTCGGTGCGGTATGCCTTAAGACCCTCAAATACGGTCTGCGCATACTGGAATACGCCTGCACACTCGTTGAGTACGACGTTTGCCTCAGAGGTAAGAAATCCCTCTTCCCACTCGCCGTTCTTGAAATTTGCAACGTATCTCTTATCTGTCTGAATATATCCAAAGCCCAAATTGGACCAATCCAAATTCTTATTACTCATAATTTCATCTCCAAAATTACTTATTATAATTTTTTCCGAGGCTGAGAGCCTTCATATTGAGCTCCTTAAGAGCTGCCTTCTTGGGAGGTACGAGCTTTTCTACCACCTCTGCCGCGCCGTCAAACGAAAGCTCGGGGTTGTTCTCGAGAAGATGTCCTACGATTATCATATTCGCGAGAGTAGAGATGCCCTCGTCCTTTGCCATCTGAGTTGCGGGAATATAGAATACCTCTACGTCCTCTCTTTCAACCTTTGCATCTATCAAAGAAGAATCAACGTATATCTGTCCGCCTGCAACCACGGTATCAACGTATTTTTCGAGCGAAGGAAGGTTCATCGCGATAAGTACGTTAGGGGAGGTGATGATAGGCGAGCCCACGGGCGTATCCGAAAGGATAACGTTGCAGTTTGCAGTACCGCCGCGCATTTCGGGTCCGTAAGAAGGAAGCCAGGATACCTGAAGATCTTCCAAGAGTCCCTTATAAGCCAAGAACTTTCCCGAGAAAAGAATTCCCTGACCGCCAAATCCTGCTATAAGAATTTCTGTCGTCTTCATTCTGCGTCTCCTCCCTTCTCGGATCTGTCCTTATATACGCCGATGGGGTAATAAGGAAGCATATCGCTCTCTACCCACTCAAGTGCCTGCTTAGGTGTCATTCCCCAGTTGGTAGGACAAGCGGATACTACCTCAACAAGCGAGAAGCCCTTGCCTTCGATCTGATTCTGGAATGCCTTCTTTATTGCCTTCTTGGCATTTCTTACGTTCTTGACGTTGTTTACCGCAACGCGTGCAACGTACTCGGGTCCCTCAAGAGTAGCGAGCATCTCGCTTACCTTTATAGGCCAACCGCAATGCTTTACGTCACGTCCGTAAGGAGAGGTCTGTGTTACCTGTCCGGGAAGGCTCGTAGGAGCCATCTGACCGCCGGTCATACCGTAGATAGCGTTGTTTACGAAAATAACGGTAATGTTTTCGTTTCTTGCCGCAGAGTGTACGGTCTCTGCCATACCGATAGAAGCAAGGTCTCCGTCGCCCTGATACGTAAATACCACGTTATCGGGACGGCAACGCTTGATACCCGTAGCAACTGCGGGTGCTCTTCCGTGAGGAGCTTCTATCATATCACAGCTGAAGTAGTCGTACGCCATAACCGCACATCCAACGGGCGCTACGCCTATTGCCTTACCTTCTATTCCGAGTTCGTCCATTACCTCAGCGACCAAACGGTGAATGATACCGTGAGGGCAGCCGGGACAGTAATGAAACGGTGCATCTGTCAGGGATTTCGGTTTTTCAAATACTATAGCCATAATCAGAATTCTCCTTTCTCTGCCTTATTTATTGCAGCAAGCACCTCGTCGGGTGTCGGGATCATACCGCCCGTACGGTTGCAAAGAGTAACGGGTCTCTTATTCTCGGTAGCAAGCTTTACGTCCTCGATCATCTGACCCATATTGAGCTCTACGGAGATAAATGCCTTGACCTTATCTGCCGCTGCTCTGAGTGCTTGTGTTGGGAAAGGCCAGAGCGTGATAGGACGTATAAGACCTACCTTGATGCCTGCCTTTCTTGCCTCTGCCACTGCATTTTTAGCTATTCTCGAAGCAATACCGAATGCAACGACACAGATCTCTGCATCGTCCATCATATATTCCTCCCACATAGCCTCGTTCTTCTCAATCTCTGCGTACTTTTCAAAACGCTCGAAGTTCTTCTTCTCGAGCTGGTCGGGCTTGAGATAAAGCGAATTTACTACGTTATGCGGGCGCTTGCACTCTGTACCGGTAAGTGCCCAGGGCTTGTCATACACATTAGGCTCTGCATCCTCAAAGGTGATAGGCTCCATCATCTGACCGATAGTTCCGTCAGCGAGGATCATAGACGTTACGCAATACTTATCAGCGAGATCAAAGCCCTTCATAGTAAGGCTTGCCATCTCCTGAACAGATGCGGGAGCAAGAACGATCATACGGTAGTCACCGTGACCGCCACCCTTCGTAGCCTGAAAATAGTCAGACTGAGAGGGCTGAATACCGCCAAGTCCGGGTCCGCCGCGCTGTACGTTAACAACGAGTGCGGGAACGTCCGAGCCTGCTATGTAGCTGAGTCCCTCTGTCTTAAGCGAAATTCCGGGGCTTGAGGAAGACGTCATAACGCGCATTCCTGCCGCTGCCGCGCCGTATACCATATTTATAGACGCGATCTCACTCTCTGCCTGAAGAAATACACCGCCTATCTTAGGCATTTTCTTTGCCATATATGCCGCAATTTCTGTCTGAGGAGTGATGGGGTATCCAAAATAGTGTCGGCAACCCGAACGAATAGCAGCCTCTGCTATAGCTTCGTTGCCCTTCATCAAAATTCTTTCTGCCATATTTTTCTCCATTCCGTCGCCCTGCGGCGACTGTAAAAATCCAAGCGTTGTGCGCTAATCTTACTTTTCAACCGTTATGATGCAATCGGGACACATAGTTGCACAGAACGCACAACCGATACACTTTTCCTGATCCTTCATAAACGCGGGAGAATATCCCTTAGGATTAAGTTTGTCCTGCGCGATAGCAAGACACTGCTTCGGGCAAGCGTCAACACACAAACCGCAACCCTTACACATATCCGTGTTAAATGTTACTTTAGCCATTATTGTTCCTCCTATAAAACGACCTCCGAAGACGAAAATTTCATCAATCGGGAAGATCAAAATATTTTTTTTGAAGCTTCAAGGGCAATATCGGTATTCCCGATATCTCCTTCGCTATATCTTTTTCGACAGTGTGAAGCCATATCGGCAATCCTGTCGCAAGGCTGAGTTCTTCGGCAAACTTGACCGACTCAAGAACGGTATCTGCGGTGGTCTCGGTTCCTATGTTCGAATTATTTACGATACAGTTGAACCTGATACCCGCCGCCGCCTCGATCTCTCTCATTATCTCTACGGTATCCTCAACCGTAGAGGTCAGCGGTCTGAATCTGTTTATAACGAACGCCATACGGTAGTTATCCTCTGCCTTTATGGCTTCTGAAAATCTACCGAGAGCGTACGCGCCTCTGTCGTCGCCTCCAATGTCTATAACGCCGTATATCGACTTATCCTGAACGAGTCTGTAGCTCTCCGCGGGAAGTGCGGGAAGATCCACGTTAGTATTTGCATAACGCGGAGAGATAAGGGTTATGCCCTTCTCCGTAAGCTCTTCTTCGCTGTCCTTCGTTCTGAAATAGGGATTTACGATATCAAGATCGGCAATACAGACCTTTTTTCCTTCCTCTGCCAAGAGCATAGCGTAATTGACGGCGATATTGGTCTTGCCGCTTCCGTAATGCCCTGCAAAGAGAGTTAATCTCGTATGTTCCATAATTATGCTCTTTCGATATGCTTTGAGAGCATCAATGCGTCATCAAAGCTTCTTTCTTATTATCTTTCCGCTCGTAGTCTTAGGCAGACTCTCGTGGAATTCTACTATTCTCGGATACTTATAGGGTGCGGTACGCGACTTTACGTAGTTCTGGATCTCCTTCTTGAGCTCGTCTGTTCCCTCGTAGCCCTTGACAAGAACTATGCTTGCCTTGACTACTTGTCCGCGTATCTCGTCGGGTGCTGCCGAAACTCCGCACTCGAGCACGTAAGGAAGCTCCATAATAACGTTTTCTATCTCGAACGGACCTATTCTGTAGCCCGAGGATTTGATAACGTCGTCTGCTCGTCCTACGTACCAGAGGAAGCCGTCCTCGTCGCACCACGCGAGGTCACCCGTGTGGTAATATCCGTCACACCAGGTCTCAGCAGTTACCTCTTCGTTGCCTTCATAAGAATAAGCAAGACCGCAAGGAAGGCCCTTGGAGATATCTATACAGATCTCTCCGCTCTCACCCGCCTCAACGGGCTCGCCCTCGGGGCTCAGAAGCGTGACCTTGTAAAGAGGTGTAGGCTTACCCATAGAGCCTATCTTGTGACTTCCGCCCGCAAGGTTTCCTACGATAAGCGTGCTCTCGGACTGACCGAAGCCTTCCATTATCTTAAGTCCCGTATGGTTTTCAAACTGACGGAATACCTCGGGGTTAAGCGCCTCGCCCGCAGTAGATGCGTGCTCTATGCTGGAAAGATCGAATCGGCTGAGATCCTGCTTGATAAGCATTCTGTACATCGTAGGCGGTGCACAGAAGGTCGTAATATTGTATTTCTTGAAAAGCGGGAGAATGCTCTCTGCATCGAAACGGTCGAAATCGTATACGAATACCGCCGCCTCGCACAGCCACTGACCGAAGAGCTTACCCCACATCGCTTTTGCCCAACCCGTGTCGGATATGGTAAGGTGCAATCCATCGGGATTTACCTGATGCCAATACTTTGCGGTTATGAAATGTCCCAGCGGATACTTATGATTATGTGCCGCGATCTTCGGATATCCCGACGTTCCCGACGTAAAGAACATAAGCATAGGATCGTCTCCGCACGCACTGTTCTCCGTGCGGTTATAGTGACTGCTGTACATACCGTATTCAGCGTCAAAGTTACGCCAACCGTCGCGCGTGCCTCCGACGAGTATCTTATGCTCAAGTACGGGACACTTTTTTGCCGCCGCTTCTACCGCGCTTGCTACGTCGCCGTCTGCCGTACAAAGAATAGCCTTGATGTTTCCTGCGTTAAATCTGTATTCAAAGTCCTTCTCAAGCAACTGATTGGGTGCGGGAATAGCGATCGCACCGATCTTGTTAAGAGCAAGTATAGAGAACCAGAACTGATAGTGGCGCTTGAGCACGAGCATCACGCGGTCGCCCCTCTTGATACCTATAGACGTTAAGTAGTTTGCAACTCTTGCAGACTCTCTCTTCATATCCTGGAAGGTAAATCTGTGCTCCGTGCCGTCCTCGGCAACGTGGAGCATAGCGAGCTTGCTCGGCTTGCGTGTACCGAGCTCGTCAACGACGTCAAACGCAAAGTTGAACTTATCCTCGTTCTTGAATGCTATATCTGTAAGAACTCCGTCCTTCTCGGTGGGAATTATGAAGTCATGATATATTCTCTGCTGATTATCGTCATCACGGCGCTTTGTGACGGTAGAAGAAGCAGCTGCCTGCTCGCCTTCTCTTGCCGCTTGATTGCGAAGCACGATAGCGTAGAACGAGCAATCCTCTCCGCCAACGGCTATCATTCCGTGAGGTGTTCCCGAGTCGTAGTATATACAGTCGCCCGGGTTAAGTATCTCTGTGTGCTCGCCGATCTGTATCTTCATCTGACCGGTTATTACGATATCACACTCCTGACCCTCGTGGGTAACGAGCTCTATCTTTTCGCTTTCAGCACCCTCGTGATATTTCATATCCATGTAGAGCGGAAGCGCGATACGGTTACGGAATCCGGATGCAAGGTTGTAACCCACCATATGATGAGCTTCCTCGATCTTCTGTCCCTCTCCTCTTCTCGTCAACGCGTAAGAGCGAAGCTTAGGGCTCTTACCCTCGAGAATATCGCTCATATCTACTCCAAAGCTGAGCGCACAGTGATAAAGAAACGCGATGCTGAGATTTTTAGTTCCGTTTTCGCACGCCTCGTATTCGCTCTCGCTCATACCCGTACGGGAAGCCATCTCGGCTATCGAGAGCCCCGTAATGAGACGCAACTCGCGAACACGGTCAGCGATCTGCTTCAATTTTATGTCTATCGGTTGTTCCATACTTACACCTCTTTTTACAAAATCTCATTTACCGACAGATAAAAACTGCCGCGTACACAAATATGAAGGCACTGCCTATATACGCCAACTCCTTCAAAAAAACAAAAAAACGTCTCAAAACAAAATTCTGAGACGAGTTAAAAATACCCGCGATACCACTCAAATTACGGAAGACCGCCACTCAAGACCCATACGAGTCCGTGCCCTTAACGCGGGAAACGTGAAAACCTAACCCAAGGCTCAGCTCTCAAACTCGGAAGTGACAGGTAGCTCGGTTTTTTGCAATCGGCTCGCAGCACCCGCCGACTCTCTGTGTGCGTATTTTACCCTACCGTCTTCGTCACAGTTTTTGCTTCTATACATATGATAATTTTATCACTTCTTTATTAAAAAGTCAAACATTTTCTGTTCAAAAACTGCACAAACTTTCACAAAAGTTACGTCCGTTTTTTGTGAAATATCATTAAATCGTCTATTTTCAGCCTTCTCGCAAGAAAATAGCTTACTTATACGGCTGTATCCGAGTGTAACGCAATACAAATAATGAAAAACAAAAAAGCGATAAAACAAAAATTACGGGCAGCCGCCTTTGCTAAGGACCTTCGATAGCAAAAGCGGCTGTCCTGTTTTACCGTGTTTTATAGCGTGTTAAATGCTATGCCCCAAGCTCAAAAGCTTACTTGTACATAGGTCCGTAAGCGGCGCAGGCTCTGTAGTCTGCACCCTCTTTGTCCATACCGAACGCGTTCCACGCGGCAGGACGGAAGATCTTCTCTTCGGGTACGTTGTGCATACATACGGGGATACGGAGTATCGAGCAAAGCGTGATAAGGTCTGCTCCTATATGACCGTAGGAGATAGCTCCGTGGTTAGCGCCCCAATTTGCCATTACCTCGTATGCGCTCTTAAAGGGCGAGCCTTCCTTTCCGTCGCAACGCGGTGCAAACCAAGTACAAGGCCAAGTGTAGTCTGTCCTCTTCCAAAGAGTATCCGAAACCGCCTCGGGAAGAGCTACGGTATGACCCTCTGCTATCTGAAGCACGGGACCGAGTCCCTTGACGAGATTAAGTCTTATCATAGTAACGGGCATCTCAGCCTTCGTCTCAAAGCGTGAGGAATATCCGCCGCCGCGGAAATATCCGTTATCTGCAGCGTTCCAAGTGGTATTCGCCATAATAGCGTCCATATCCTTCTCCGTCACGTCGTACCAAGGCTTCATAACGGCATTTCCGTTCTCGTCCTTTGCCTCGCCGTTTGCATCAAGACAGCATGCGCCCGAGTTGATGAGATGGATAATTCCGTCGCTATCCTTTGCCTTACCCTCGATATCGTATCCCGTAACTCTCTTGACCGCATCTGCCGACCAATAGGTGCGAACGTCGGCAAACATCTGTGCTCTGTTAGTAAGAAGCTTCATAAAGAGCATTCCCATTCCGTTAAGAACGTCGTTCTCGGTAGCAAGTATATATGGCTCTCTCGCTCCGTTCCAGTCGAACGAAGTATTAAGCATAGCCTCCGCAAAGTCTCCGTTGGGATAGAAATCGGTCCACTGTCTCTGCCCCTGAAATCCTGCGGCAATAGCGTTGTGTCCGACCTTCTCCTCCTCACAGC
>SVSY01000028.1 GCA_015064065.1 Oscillospiraceae bacterium | reverse complement strand
ATTGATTCTAATACGTTAGAAACCGTTGATACATTTTCAGCCGATGATAGAGATTCTGTCCGTTCTTGGTTTGCTATCTTCTATTCATAATGTTAAAATATTTGGACACCTTTTGTTCGTTTTTACCTATGTTCAGACACCTTTTCACTCGTTTAAGACACAAAAAAACAAGAGGGTCGCAACGCGACCCTCTTGTTTTTTGCGGCGCAACGAGTGCCGCGAGCACTCGCCTTTGCAAGCAGAGCTTGCAAAATCGAGTTCGCATTCGAGCCGAAAGCCGAAGGGAGCTTGCTCACGTGAGGCTCGGCGCCACCTGCATTTTATTCATTAAAAAATTTTTTGTTAAATCGAAATTTAACAAATTTTATCAAGCATACAATCATTTTTGGTGAGAAAACTAATTTTGAGCGGATAATACCGTTTCAAAGGAGGAAATCTCATGATAATAGATAGGATAGCCTTGATAATCACGATAATCGGTGCGCTTAACTGGGGTAGCATCGGTATATTCGATTTTGATATCGTCGCGTGGATAGGCGGCGGTCAGGATGCGCTTTTCAGCCGTATAGTATATACGGTGGTCGCGCTTGCGGGTATATGGTGCGTATCTCTTCTTTTCAGAGCGCGCGAGAAGTTCGAGGCACTTGACGAGTAAGATAATACAGTGTTGCAAAGTGTAGTTCAATAGCACTTTGCTGCCAAAAAACAAAGAAAAAGCACTTATGAGGGCGATGATCTGTCGCAACCGTAAGTGCTTCTTCGCTTTTATTCTTTGTTTTGTTGAATGATAATCACGGTTACTTTTTTTGAAAGTTTTTTGAAAAGTTCAATGCTGTATGCTGTGCCCCTTGAAGCACCGTCCCAAAAGGCTAACGCTTCATCTGCATATTCAGCTATTTCTTCATTTCGTTTCAAAGGTGCCCCACGCCCGTATAGCTTGTAATCGGGAAGAAATTCGGTCAGAACGATACCGTTTTCTTTCGCGAATTTTGCGGCAGCCGTGTCCACACCTTTAGCCCCGCCGGAAACTATTTCATCAACTTCATCAATTTCTTGCGGAAGATATTTTTCAATGTCGTTTAATGTTATTCCTCTCGACCCGATAATAGCAAGCTTCATACAAACACCTCGTAAATATAATTTAGATATATTTTATATCTATTTATAACATAATAACACAAAATAGGTGTATTGTAAATACATAATGTGTTAAAAGTGAGGTTATTATGGCTACAAAAAGTTTATCTATACGAATTGAAGAGGAGACTCTTGATAAATTGCACGTTATTGCAGATTACGAGGGCAGAAGCGCTAACAGTCAGATACTTATACTCATACGTGACTGTATAGAAGCTTACGAAGCAAAGCACGGCGAGATAAAGACAGGAAAAAGATAAAAACAAAAAGTGCTGTATCGGTCAGTATCAGATACAGCACTTTTTATTATTTTAATTAAAGAAGCGGGATACCGTTCTCCTCGCAAATTCTTACGGTCTCGCTGTCCCACATACTCGACTGTACCTCGCCGATATGAGCACAGCCCATCATAAGCATACACAGACGCGACTGACCGATACCGCCGCCGATGGTGAGCGGAAGCTCGTCGTTCAGAAGCATCTGATGGAAAGGAAGAGCGCGACGATCATCACAACCTGCGATAGTAAGCTGTCGGTCGAGCGCCTCACGGTCAACGCGGATACCCATAGAAGATATCTCAAGTGCTCTGCCGAGAACGTCGTCCCAGAAGAAGATGTCGCCGTTGAGCGTCCAGTCGTCGTAGTCGGGAGCACGGTTGTCGTGCGGCTTGCCCGAACGAAGCGCGCCGCCTATCTGCATGATAAACGCGGTCTTATGCTCGCGAAGATATGCGGTCTCGCGTTCGCTACCCGTCATATCGGGATAAAGGTCCTCAAGCTCCTGCGTGGTGATAAAGGATACCTCGCGGCAAAGCTTTGTGGTGAGCTGAGGAAAGCGCACGTGAAGCTGATCGCAGGTATTGCAGATAGCGTTGACGATAGCGCTGACTATGAGCTTGAGATATTCTATGTTTCTTGTATCTTTAGTGATTATCTTCTCCCAGTCCCATTGGTCGACATATATGGAGTGTACGTTATCGAGCCACTCGTCGCGGCGGATAGCGTTCATATCGGTGTAAAGTCCCTCGCCGACTCCAAAGCCGTATCTCTTAAGGGCGAGTCTTTTCCACTTTGCAAGCGAATGGACGACCTGAGCGTCAAGACCTATTGCGGGAATGTCAAAGGAAACGGGACGCTCCTTGCCCGAAAGATTATCGTTAAGTCCCGAATTTTCGGCAACGAAAAGCGGTGCGGAAACGCGCTTCAGGTGAAGCGCCGAGGAAAACTCGGACTGAAAAGTTCTCTTTATGTATTCGATTGCTCTCTGCGTCTGATAAGCGTCGAGCTGCGGGCGATAGCCCTCGGGTACGTATGTTTTGTTCATCGTAGTGATACCCGTCCTTTCATAGATCTAAATAACTATATAATTATATAATAAAGTGAAGCACAAATCAAGAGCTTTTTAAAAATTTTGAGCTCTTTAGGTAAATTTATTGCACATTCTGCTCGCGATCGGGGCAGGCAAGCTGCTCAAGCGACTCGATCATACGGTGAAGAGTCTGCGCTTTCTCTGTATCGGCAACTCTGTAATATACCTCTTTATCCTCTCTTCGTGTGACGACGAGCTCTGCCTCGCGCAAGAGCTTGAGATGGTGCGAGATCGCGGGGGAGCTCATATTCATTATCGCCGAAAGATTTATAACACACTCCTCAGAGTGACAGAGTATCCAGAATATACGCAGACGAGTGCTGTCTGCAAGCTGCTTGAAAAGAGCTGCCACCGTTTCAAATTTTTCGTCCTGCCACATCGATGCAAGCAGCTCTTCGCGTTCGCGGTTTCCGTGGTCGTGCGGTAGATCTATATGCATAAATTGCTCCTTTGTGCGTATCGTTGTGTATATATTATATCAAAAGGAGAATAAAATATCAATAGTATGATTAAAAAAACTTTTAATCGTTTTTCAAAAGCTATTGACAAAGTACTTTTGGGGTGCTATAATATAGATACGATTAAACGAACGTTTAATTGATATAAAAAGAGGTGGAGAAATGAAGCAGGTATATAAGATCGAGGTAGATTGTCCGAATTGCGCGCTTAAGGTCGAGGAGAGGATAAAGAAGCTTGACGGAGTAGCCGATGCGAGCGTGAATTTTATGGCGCTCAAGCTCACGGTCGAGTTTTGCGAGGGCGCTGACGAGAAAAAGGTAATGAAGGAAGCGCAGAAGGCGGCTAAAAAGGTCGAGCGCGACTGTAAGATATATTTCTGAGGAAACGGTATGACTCGTAAGCAAAAAAGAATGCTTTTGAGGATAGTGCTTGCGGCGGGGATAAGTGCGGTGTTGCTTTTCGTCAGGACGGACGGCATACTGCGCCTTCTGCTCTGGCTTATCCCATATCTTATCATAGGATACGATATTCTTCTTGATGCTGTGCGCGGACTTTTTGGCGGACAGCTTCTCGATGAAAATTTTTTGATGGCTGTGGCTACTATCGGCGCGCTCGCCCTTGCGATATGGGGCAGAGGGGATTACACCGAGGCTGTAGCGGTAATGCTGTTTTATCAAATAGGAGAGCTTTTTCAGAGCTACGCGCTCGGAAAGAGCAGAAAGAGTATAAGTGCGCTTATGGATATCCGTCCCGAGCGCGCGCGGGTCGAGCTTGACGGAAGAGTGATCGAATGTTCTCCCGAAGACGTGGAGGTCGGAAGCGTGATAATAGTAGATCCGGGTGAGCGTGTGGCTATCGACGGCGTTGTGGAGGGAGGCGAGTCCGAGCTCGATACGTCGGCACTTACGGGCGAGAGCATACCGCGCAGTGTCGGAGTTGGAGACGAGGTGCTCAGTGCCTCGGTAAATATGAGTGCTCCGCTTCGTATACGCACGACCCGTCCTTACGGTGAGTCGGCGGTGGCTCGGATACTCGATCTCGTTGAGAATGCAAGCTCGCACAAGTCGCGCTCAGAGAGATTTATCACGCGCTTTGCGCGAGTCTATACCCCCGCGGTCTGCATTGCGGCGCTCTTGCTTGCATTTGTTCCTCATATTATTATATGGGCTGTCGGCGGTGAGTCCGAGCTTGGCGAGTGGATATACCGCGCGCTCAGCTTTCTCGTTATAAGCTGTCCGTGCGCTCTCGTTATCAGCATACCTATGGGATTTTTCGCAAGCCTCGGCGGTGCGGGACGAGAGGGAATACTCGTCAAGGGCTCGAATTATCTTGAGATGCTTGCCAAGGTCAAGCGAGTCGCATTCGACAAGACGGGAACGCTGACCGAGGGAAGAATAGAGGTAGAAAAGATACGCACACTCGGTATCGAAGAAGAGAAGCTGCTTTACTACGCGGCACACGCCGAGATAGCCTCGTCGCACCCGATAGCAAGGGGAATAGAGCGGGCTTACGAGAGATCCTTCGGTATTATAGACCGCGGCACAGTCTGCGACGTGCGTGAGACGGCGGGCAGAGGAATCAGTGCCAAAGTTGACGGAATATGCGTTAGCGTGAGCAATACCGTGCCTAACGGAGCAGAGGAAAATATACCCGACGGAAGCAGCGTTGTGTACGTGAGCGTCGGAGGTGCTTATTGCGGATATATACTTTTGGCTGACAGTCCGAGAGAGAGCTCGGCGCTTGCCGTAAATGAGCTTTTGAAAATGGGGATATCGGTAACTATGCTGACGGGAGACCGCGCAGGAGTCGGTAAGAGCGTTGCGGATAGCCTCGGTATTATTGATGCGCGCTGTGAGCTTTTGCCCGACGGAAAGGTGCGAGAGCTTGAGGATATGCTTGAATCGACCGACGGAAAGGTAGCTTTCGTGGGCGACGGTATAAACGATGCGCCCGTGCTTGCACGTGCCGACGTAGGAGTGGCTATGGGCGGTATAGGGTCGGAGGCGGCGAGTGCGGCTGCCGATGTGGTCATAATGGACGACGACCCAATGAAGATCGCAAGAGCGATCGCTATAGCAAAAAAATGCGTGGCGATAGCTAAGCAGAATATAGTCTTTTCCATTGGCGTAAAGCTTCTTTGCCTTGCGCTCGTTGCGCTTGGAGTCGCGGGAATGCATCTTGCTATATTTGCTGACGTGGGCGTTCTCGTTATAGCCGTGCTCAACTCTATGAGAGGATTAAAATAGAATATCAAAGCGAGATTTGTATTGACATATCGGGTTTTTTATGGTAAAATTGATATGAATGTACAGATCTCGCATTTGCTTTTGTCGGCGTTTTGAACAAAAGCGATATGTAGATATTTATAGTATTAACTTTCAGAAAGGAAATCAAGATGTATCGAAAAAAATTCTTTTGCAGAATGATATGTATTTTTCTTGTTTTCGCTTCGCTTATGCTCGTGTCCTGTAACGAACAAACACCGAGCGAGGAGCAGGTGAGCGAAACACAAGCACCGACCAAGGATACCGTATTGACGGTCAGACTGAAGGAGGACGTAACGAAGGGAAGCTACATTGAGCTCAAGGATCTTGAGCTTGTGGAAGTAGACCCGTCGACGCTTCCCGAGGGGTGTATAACCGGATCCTCAGAGGTCGTTGGCAAAAAGGTGCTCAGCGCGCTCAAGAAAGGCGATTATCTGACGGCGGACGTGCTCGGAAAAAAGAAGGAAGAGCCCAAAGAAGAGACTCAGGTGACCAAGTCTTTGGCAAGAAAGCTTGGATACATAGTCGTTACGGACTATCTCAAAGCCGACACGGGAGAGGATCTTACCGAAGCTATACAAAAGATAATCGACGATAACCCGAGAAAGACGATATATTTCCCCGACGGTGTGTATACGATAGCCAGACCTATACAGACGTCGAGCAATGCAAACAAGGCAGTATCACTTCACCTGTCCTCAGGCGCTGTGCTCAAGGCGGCAGACAGATGGAAGGGTGGAGCTGCTCATATGGTGCAGCTCGGAATTATCGATAAGACCTTTTCTATACACGCGACGGGAACTAATTATTATCTTTACGGCGGAGTTATAGACGGAAACGGCAAGGCAAAGGGCGTAGCACTTGAAGGAGGCAGAGAGACCTCGATAAGAAACGTGGTGATAAGAAACGTTACGCAGGGTCTGCACATCGTTTATAACAGCGAATACGGCTCCAACGACTCGGATACAGAGGCACTTGTGATCGAGGGCGGAGGATACGCAGGCTCGGTGGGAGTATTGGTCGACGGTCTTGATAATACGCTCAGCAATATAAGAGTTTCGGGTTTTGAGGTGGGAGTTCAGCTCACTGCGGGCGGAAATCTTATGCACGATATCTACGCAACGTATACGGGCGGTGACTCGCTTGATTATAACAACAGCCGCGGCTTTCTCGATTCGAGCGGAGGAAATTGGTACGACGGATGCCGTGCCGACGGCTTCCGCACAGCGTTTTACGCTCTCGGACATTCAATGTCGCTTTATAACGACTGCGTTGCGGTGTGGCACGAAGCACGCGACAGACAGATAGCTATTGAGTCTACGGGAAAGCTCAGCGCTACGGTAACGAGCTTCAAAGCAGACTTTTACGAGGGCGGGAACAACTCCTTCCTCGTGGCTTCTTCGGGAGGAAAGGGCATAATAGCAGGACCTATGTTCGATACTTCGGTCGCGCCCGATGAGGCGTACAAAAAATATCTCGTAGATAGAGTCGTCTGGTACGATAACTGATCATAAGGAGGAATATTGAGATGAAAAATATAAATGCGGTAAAGAGCGGAGTCAGATGTGCTCTTTGCATCTTGCTTGCACTTGTTATGCTTGCGCTCAGCGCGTGCAACACAGCCCCCGCGGAAAGCTCTAAGCCCACGGAGGCAGAGACGGATGCACCCGTTATGGTCAAGGCGGTCAGAGCCAAGGAAAGCGCTATGGCGGGAACGGGACTCGGTGTTACGGGTGTTGAGCTCGTAGATTTAGATAAAAGTACTCTTCCCGAGGGATATCTTACTAAGGTGACAGACATAGCGGGAAGAAAGCTTTTGGTCGACGTGGCGGCAGGTGATATCATTACCGAAGCTATGCTTGAGGCAAAGTCCGGCGGCTCCGGCGAGGGCGGGGACGGCGAAAATAACGTAAACACTGAATCCGCAAGAGAGAGAGGCTACGTGGTGGTTACGGATCTTCTTGAGGATAACAGACTTATTGACGTTTCGGACGGTCTTCAGAAGATAATAGACGAAAACCCCGGTGCAACAATATATTTTCCCGACGGTATATATACCATAACGAAGCCCATCAAGACCTCGAGCGATCCCGAAAAGGCGGTCTCTCTCTATCTTTCTAACTTTGCTATCATAAGAGCGGCTAACGAGTGGAATGCTGAGAACGGTCATATGATACGCCTCGGTGCTCTTGATGCCGAAAAATCCGTCGACAGCTTTGGTACGAGCTTCTATATGCACGGCGGAATAGTCGACGGAAACGGAATGGCTAACGGAGTTTCTATCGAAGGCGGACGCGGTACGTCCATAAGATACGTTTCTATGAAGAGCGTAAAGCAGGGACTTCACATCACGAAGAACGCAGGCTGTGAGTCGAGCGACGTCGACCTTCAGACAGTCAATATCGTAGGCTGTCAGGAGAAGGATTCGGTGGGAATTCTTGTTGACGGATATGACAATACGCTGACAAATATGAGAGTTGCGGGCTTCCAGGTGGCTTGCAAGGTAAACGGTGCAAGAAATACCTTCCGCAATCTGCATATGCTCTGGACGTATAACGATGCGAAGTACGATTACGAGGATTCGGTCGGATTTTATGACACGAGCGAGGGCAACAGATACGACATCTGCTATCCCGACAACTTCGCGGTAGGCTTCCTTACAAGCTCGCATACCGTTTCGGTATATAACAACTGCTATGCTTATTGGTATTCGAACAGAGACGGTGAAACTCAGATAGGCTTTAAGTCAGAGGGTAAGTTCAATTCGATAATCAAACATTACAGAGTTGACCTCAGAGACGAAAAGGTTGCAAAATTCCTCGTCGTAGGAGAGGCGGGCGGTACGGGTATAGTTGAATACCCGATATTCCCCGAGGGCAGAAACGAAGACGATTCCTACAAGGATTATCTTGTCGGAAGAGTCATATGGAGCTCGTAACGCTATTCTGATATTTCAGAGAAAGGTTTGATATGAAAAATATTTTTAAGAAGCTTACGGTCTTTGTGCTGTGCGCGTCTATGATATTTACGGCATTAGCAATGTCCTCGTGTCAGGGTACGGGCGAAGAGCTGAACGAAAATAAGACCGAGAGCGCAACGAAAGAGCAACAAAAAGATCCGGCTGAGAACGAGTGGGTAGCAATTCCGAGATTGATAGCTTCGCTTAAAAAGGGAACGGTGATAACGGGCGATCATATTATGATGACCGTTGCGGATGCAAAGGATATTCCCGAGGGCGCGGCAATAAAAATTGACGATATAATCGGAAAGTATATAAATAAGGACGTTAACGTAGGTGCGTATCTGTACGAAAAGGACCTTTCCGCCACAGAGATAAAGCCCGATGAACCTAAAAAAGAGCCTACTGCAGAAGAACTCGTAGCACAGCTTCGCGAGGAGCTTGAAGCAGAGCTTCGCGCAGAGATCGAAGCTCAGATCAAAAGCGAAATGGAAAATAACGGCGGCGGCACGGCACAGCCCGACGGAACTGTAAGCGTTCTCAGAGTTGTGATGAACATCAGAAAGGGAACTAAGATAACCGCAGAGCACGTTATGCCTGTGAATATACCCGAAGAGAGCGTTCCCGAGGGTGCGATCGTAAAATTCGAGGCAGTCGTAGGAAAATATGCCAAGAACTCTATAAGCTTGGGCTCGTATATATATCCTGCGGATATCTCTATATCAGCCGTTACTCCCGACGGTTCGTTCGACCCCGAGACAGAAAAGCTTAAGGAGCAGCTGAGAGCCGAGCTCGAAGCCGAGCTCAGAGACGAGATACGGGAAGAGGTGATGGCAGGTATCGCTACTAACGTACAAACTGCCGCAGATCTCGGTTACGTCATTATAACCGACTACCTTGCTCCTAACACGGGTAAGGACGTATCGGCAACTATTCAGAGCGTTATCAATGCAAACCCCAATAAAACGATATATTTCCCCGACGGTGAATATATCCTTGGAAGCCCCATAGCTACCTCGGGTAAGCCTTCGGAGAGCGTGTCGCTGCATCTTTCCAACTACGCAACGCTCAAAGCGTCGAGCAGCTGGAGCAACACCGAGGCGATGGTAAGACTCGGCGGTGCGAAGGCATATAACGACATAAATACCAACGGAAGCAATTATTATTTCTACGGCGGAATAGTTGACGGAAACGGAAAAGCAAAGGGTATCTCGATAGACAGCGGAAGAGAGACCTCGATACGCAACGTTTCCATCAAGCATACCTCCATAGGTATCCACATCAAGCACGGCGCTAACAGCGGCTCGTCCGATGCGGATATCGATACCGTAAATATCGTCGGAAACAACACAAGCGGTTCTATCGGTGTATTAGTAGAGGGATACGACAATACTCTCACGAATATGAGGATAGCAAGCGTTCAGACGGGTGTAAAGCTTATCGGAGCAGGAAACTTTATGAGAAATCTCCACCCGCTCTTTATTTACGGCGGAAATTACAATTATACCAGCAGTGTGGGATTTGACGATCAGAGCGGCGGAAACTGGTACGATTTCTGCTATAGCGATCAGTTTGCGGTCGGATTTAAGATGAAAGGCAATACGCTTTCTACCTATCAGACCTGCTTCTGCTTCTGGTACAAGCAGGACTCTATGCAGGTAGGCTTTAAGTCAACCGGAAAATTCAATTCTACTATTTGGAATTCCAAGGTAAATCTCACTACTACGAGCATTACGAGTGCTTATATTCAGGTAGCGAATACGGGTGGCGGAGGACGTATCGAATGTCCGATATTCAATACAGCATGCTGCAACGATGCTACGTATAAGACCTACCTTAAGGGCGAAGTAATGTGGACAAAATGATATCACGTAACAGCTTTATTGAAAAATGAAGGAGATCAACGTATATGAATAACACTTTTAAAAAGATAATTTCTATTTTGCTTTGTATGCTTATGGTCCTCTCTATCGCCGCTATGACCGCCTGCAACTCGCAGGGCGACGAGTCGGAGAAGAGCAGCGGAGCACAGACAGAGAGCGACGAGAAGGTCAGCGTCGTAGTATTTTCGGCAGATGCTGCCAAGGGCTCGGTTATCAGCGCAAAGGACGTTGAGATAGTAGAGCTGCCCGAATCTTCTCTTCCCGAAAAGTATTTCACCAAGCGCACGGACGCTATAGGAAGAAAGCTTGACGCTGACGTTAAGGCGGGCGATTGCGTTCACGAGGGAATACTCGTTCCCGACGAGAATGCCCAGAACGGTATCAGCAAGGACGATATAAACGCTATCAAGGAAGAGCTTCGCAACAAGTTTAAGGAAGAGCTTCGCAAGGAGCTTTTGGCTGAGCTCAAGGGCGATATCGAAAGCGGAGCTATCTACGGCTCGGATCTCGGTTACGTAGTGCTTACCGATTACGTTGCGGCAAATACGGGCAAGGACGTATCGGCTGAAATACAGAAGGTCATTGACGATAATCCCAAAAAGACGATATACGTTCCCGACGGTGTGTACGTGCTTGCTTCTCCCATAGTCACCTCTGCAGATCCTGCCAAGAGCGTTTCCTTCCAGCTTTCAAATTTTGCTGTTTTTCAGGCTGCTGCAGGTTGGGCGCACGAAGAGGCTATGATAAGAATAGGTGCGAAGGACACGGACGCTGAGTCTGACGTTGCAAGCGGAAATTATTCCTTTAACAGCGGTATCATCGACGGAAACGGTATAGCGAAGGGTATTGCCGTTGAGAGCGGAACCAATTTCGCTATAAGAAATTCTTCTATCAAGCACACCTCTATAGGTATACACGTTAAGGAGACTGCATCGGCTACCGATATCGACCTCGTTCACGTTGTATGTAATAATAAGAAGGACTCCATAGGCGTTCTTCTTGAAGGACCCGATAATACAGTTACCGATATGCGTATCGCATCTATGCAGACGGGTATTATGCTGAGAAGCACAGGAAACTTCTTGCGTAATCTCCACCCGCTCTATATTTGGGGCGCTGAGCACGTATCTGACACCAATATAGTTTACGCAGAGAGCGTAGCATTCTTCGATCAGAGCGACGGTGTAAACTTCTACGACTTCTGCTACAGCGACGAGATGTCCACCGGCTTCCGCTTTGGTGAGAATGCAAGACCCGTGACACAGTCCTGCTTCGTTATGTGGTACTCCAAGAAAGGAAACAGACAGATAGGAATAGAGGCTGACGGAAAGTTCGAGGGAACCGTGCTTGACATAGTAGTATCTCTCCACGGAGATCTTCCCGCAGACGCTATCGTTGAGTTCCTCAGAGTTGGAGAGGATGGCGGACAGGGAATAATACAGAATCCCAAGTTTACCGCAAGCTATACCAGAAACGACTGCTACAAGGATTATCTTGTCGGAAGAGTGGCATCCTGAATATAGCGTATAAGGAGACGGTAATATGAAGATAATGAAAAACATACTGATTTTCGTGCTTTGTATCTCCTTGGCTCTTTCTGCTTTCGTTCTCAGCTCTTGCGATCAGAAGCAAAATGAGGAGACCCCCACACAAGCTCCTGCTACCGAAGCACCCGCAAAGGAAGAGGAAGAGCCTGCTGTCGATCTTTCGGCGATAGTAGATGAGATCGGTCAGGATATAGAGGCAAGCATCCGCGATGAGATCTTGGCGGAGATAAAACACGAGATAGCAAACGGCGGCAAAGAACGTAAGGACTATATCAATATCACCGATTACGTTACACCCAATACGGGCGAGGACGTATCGGCTGAGATACAGAAGGTCATAATGAGAAACCGCAACAGGACTATATATTTCCCCGACGGAGAATATATTCTGGCAAATCCTATACAGACCTCGGGTAATCCCGTAAACAGCGTGTCGCTGCATTTGTCCGACGGCGCTGTGCTTAAGGCGGCGGATACCTGGCGCAACGAGGGCGCGCTCGTGGATCTTGGCGGACTTGAGAAATATAACAGCATATATATCAACGGAAGTAACTATTATTTCTACGGCGGAACCGTTGACGGAAACGGCAGAGCAGACGGAATTGCTATCTCGAGCGGACGTGAGACTGCTATCCGCGGCGTAGACATAATCAATACCAAGATAGGCATCGAGATCAAGGAAGGAGCTAACAACGGCTCGTCTGACTCGGATATCCGCGACGTTACCATCAAGGGTAACGGTATGGTCGGTTCTGTAGGCGTCAAGGTCGTCGGTTACGATAATACCTTTACGAATATAGACATAGAGAACGTCCATACGGGATTTCTTCTTGCAAGCGGAGGAAATATGCTAAGACAGATCCGCGTGAGAATGGATATAGAGGGCGACGAAGTACCCTTCGGTTATGAAAGCACCGTAGGATTTAACGTTTTGAATGGAACGATATGGTTCGAAAACTGCACGAGCGAGCAAATGGCGACGGGATTCAGATTTTCAAATCAGACTCTCGTGTTCCGCGGTTGCGCGGCAACGTGGTATTCTCCCGTCGGCGATAAGGAGATCGCTTTTGAATGCCTGAGCAGCTTCCGCGCGTCTATAGTCAATGCGACCGTCGATTTCAGAGAGGACGTTTCTAACAGAGCGTTCTTGGTCTCGGGCAGTTCGGGAAAGGGCGTCATAGTCAATCCCATATTCGACGAATCGCTCAGCGATAATAAGGCATACCGAAACTTTTTAACGGACGTTGGCTGATAGTGCATAGGAACTAAGATATCAGGATAAAAATTAAATAAAAAAGCAGGTCAATTTCTCAAAAGGAATTGACTTGTTTTTTTTTATATGGTAAAATAGACTTAAGGTCGGCAAAAGCCGAAAAAGAATATCCGAAACGGAGGATCAAAAAATGAACGATATGATGGCAAGCGCGTTCGGTTACGTAATAGTTACCGACCACATCGAAGCTAATACGGGTAAGGACGTCTCTGACGCTATACAGAAGCTCATAGACGAAAATCCCCACAGAACGATATATTTCCCCGACGGCGAATATATCCTCTCAAAGCCTATCTGTACCTCTGCAAACCCCGTCAACGCGGTGTCGCTCGAGCTCTCCAAATTTGCTACTCTCAAGGCATCGGACGATTGGACCGAAAAAGAGGCGGTAGTGCGTCTCGGCGCGGCAGAGCCCTTTAATACCATAACCGTAAACGGAAGCAACTACGGCATCATCGGCGGTATCATCGACGGAAACGGTCTTGCTAACGGCGTGTCTGTTGACAGCGGCAGAGAGACTATCATCAGAGAAGTATCAATCAAGAATACACAAATAGGTATCCACATCAAGCACGGTGCAAATTCCAATTCCTCCGATGCTGATGTAATGAACGTAAATATCGTGGGCAACGGCAAGCCCGAGTCTATCGGCGTTCTGATAGAGGGCAGCGACAACACCTTTACGAATATGCGTATCGCCCATATTGAGATCGGTTTCAAGATACTCGCTCCCTCTCAGTTCTTAAAGAATATCCATCCGCTCTATACGTATGATGCACCTCTTGCGGGACGTTTTGCCGAAAGCTGTGCGTTCTGGGATGATACCAATCACGAGAGCTGGTATAACAACTGCTACAGCGACCAGTTCTCCACGGGCTTCCGTATGAAAGACGGCGCGAGACTGACCTACGCCGATTGCTTCTGCTATTGGTGGAAGGCTGACGGTCTTGAGAGAGGCTTTTACGCTGCAGGAAAGTTCAATTCGATAATTCGCAACTGCAGAGTTCACTTCAATTGGAACAGCAACGAGAACAACGCTTACATCACGGTTGATCAGCCCGGTGGAAACGGAATTATAGAAAACCCCATTACCGAAAGAGTGACCGACGATACGTACAAGGATTATCTTGTAGGTAAGGTAATATAAGAAAGGAGAAATGCTATGTTAGAAAATAACGGATACGTAGTAGTCACCGACTACTTAAAGGCAAATACAGGCGCTGACGTGTCAGACGCGATACAGAAGGTCATAGACGAAAATCCGCACAGAACGATATATTTTCCCGACGGCGAATATATCCTTGCAAAGCCTATAGCTACCTCGGCAAAGCCCGAGAATGCCGTGCATCTTGAGCTCTCGAGATTTGCAACGCTCAAGGCGAGCGACGATTGGTCGAGTGAGGAGGCGATCGTAAGGCTCGGTGCGGCAGAGCCCTTTAATACTATCTACGTAAACGGAAGCAACTACGGTATTATCGGCGGTATCATCGACGGAAATATGAAGGCTAACGGAATTGCTATAGAGAGCGGTCGCGAGACCATAATACGCGACCTTTCTATCAAGCACACGCAGATAGGTATCCACATCAAGCGAGGTGCTAACAGCGGTTCGTCGGATGCGGATATCGACGTAGTTCACATTGTGGGAAACAACAAGAAGGATTCGATCGGTGTTCTTATCGAGGGCGCGGATAACAGCCTTACCAATATGCGCATTGCGGCGGTGCAGACGGGAATAATGCTTCGCAGATGCGGAAATCTGCTTCGCAATATCCACCCGCTCCACATCTTCGGATATGAGTACGGCGGAGTAGACGATATGGATTATGCAGATACCGTCGCATTCTGGGATCAGACGGGCGGTAAGAACTGGTATAACTACTGCTACAGCGATCAGCCCTCCACCGCGTTCAGAATAGCAAGCGGCAACACGGGCATATTCGACAACTGCTTTGCTATGTGGTATTCGCCCAAGGGCGACAAGGAGATCGGATTTGAGTGCGAGGGTAAATTCTGTGCAAGTATTCTCAATGCCGATATCAATTTCCGCGGCGACGCAAAGAACCGCAAATTTATCACGGTCGGCGAGGCCGGCGGCTGCGGCATAATTGAAAATCCCATATTCAATCCCGATAACAACGAGGACGAGACATATAAGGATTATCTTGTAGGCAAGGTAGTTCACTGAGTATAAAAAAGGAGAAACGGTATGAAATCTATAGCAGACCTCGGTTACGTAGTAGTAACAGATCATATTGAAGCAAACACGGGCGCTGACGTATCCGATGCGATACAGAAGATCATAGATGAAAATCCCCACAGAACGATATTCTTCCCCGACGGAGAATATATTCTTGCAAAGCCTATCTGCACTTCCGCAAATGGCGCAAACGCGGTATCTCTCGAGCTTTCCAAATTTGCAACGCTCAAGGCGAGCGACGATTGGTCGAGTGACGAGGCTATGGTAAGACTCGGCGCGGCTGAGCCCTTCAACAGCATCAGGGTCAACGGAAGCAATTACGGCATCTTCGGCGGTATCATCGACGGAAGTGGCGTAGCAAACGGAATTTCTATCGATAGCGGACGTGAGACGGTAATCGAAAAGGTATCCATTAAGAACACCTTTATCGGTATCCATATCAAGCACGGCGCAAACGGCAATTCCTCGGACGCTGACGTGCAGAACGTAAATATCGTCGGTAACAGTAAGAAGGGCTCTATAGGCGTGCTTATAGAGGGCTCGGATAACAGCTTTACCAATATGCGTATCGCGGCGGTACAGTTCGGCTTTAAGATACTCGCCTCCTCTCAGCTTCTCAAGAATATCCACCCGCTCTATACCTTTGGCGGAGATCTTGCTGACGACGAGGTCTACAAGGAGAGCTGTGCATTCTGGGACGATACCTGGACACACGGTATCTACAACTGCTGCTACAGCGATCAGTTCGCGGTAGGCTTCCGTATGAGAGACGGCGCACGCCAGATATACACCGATTGCATCTGCTATTGGTATAGCGGAAGAGGCGGCAAGGCGGTAGGATTCCACTGCGACGGAAGATTTAACTCGGTGCTTCGCAGCTGTAATGTTTTTGACCGTCACGAGTGTTCATTCAAGGCATATCTTACCGTTACCCAAGAGGGCGGACAGGGCGTTATCTCGCATCCGCTCGTAGTTCCCGAATTGCTCACCGACCACACGTATAAAAATTACGTTATCGACAAGGATATGACTAATTTATAATTTATTGAGGTGAAGTCTATGAACGAAAACGGATACGTCGTAATTACGGATCACTTAAAGGCAAATACGGGTGTTGACGTCTCTGACGCGATACAGAAGGTCATAAACGAAAATCCTCACAGAACGATATATTTCCCCGACGGCGAATATATCATCGCAAAGCCGATATGCACTTCTGCCAATCCCGAAAACGCAGTCTCGCTTATGCTTTCGGATTTTGCTACCGTTAAGGCGGCTGACGGTTGGGACAGCGACGAGGCTATGATAAGACTCGGTGCGGCTGATCCCTTCAATACCATAATGAAAAACGGCAGCAACTACAGGGTATGCGGCGGTATCATCGACGGAAACGGCGTAGCTCAGGGTATCGCTATCGAGAGCGGACGCGAGACTCGTATCGAGGGCACGTCGATAAAGCATACCTCGCTCGGTCTGCATATCAAAAAGGGTGCTAACGGAAATTCCTCGGACGCAGATATACTAAACGTGAATATCGTCGGAAACTGCAAGGCGGGTTCTATCGGTATGCTCATTGAAGGAAGCGACAATTCCTTTACCAATATGCGTATCGCGGGTGTTCAGATAGGAGTCAAGATACAGAACAGCTCGGCTCAGATAATGAAGAACCTCCATCCGCTATATATATTCAGCGGTGAGCTTGCAGAGCCCGAGGTGTATGAGAACAGCATAGGCTTTCTTGACTGCGTGAATTCGGTCAATTGGTATAATAATTGCTACAGCGACCAGTTCGCCACGGGATTTTATATGCAGGGAAATTCGCTGAATACCTACAGTGATTGCTATTGCTATTGGTATACCGACAGAGGCGGTAAGCAGCACGGATACGAGAGTGCCGGCAAATTTAATTCGGTCATTCGCAATTCTTACGTAAGATGCAAGGACACCGCTGCCGACAAGGCGTTTTTGGTAGTCGGAGAAGCAGGCGGAAAGGGAATAATATATCCCCCGATATCGCGCGTTGACAATATGACCGATAAAACTCACGAGGACTATCTTATGCCTGATTGGCGTGGATGATATTTGATTTAAAAACTAAAAAGGAGAAGATCATCATGGAAAACAAAAAATACGTAGTAGTTACAGATTATATCGAGGCAGACACGGGTAAGGACGTCTCGGATGCTATTCAGCAGATAATCAATGACAACCCTCACAAGACGATATATTTCCCTGACGGAGAGTATATCCTCGCAAAGCCTATCTGTACCCCCGCAGATCCCAATAAGGCTGTTTCTCTCGAGCTCTCCTGCTTTGCAATACTCAGAGCCGCGGCAGATTGGTCGAGCGAAGAGGCTATGGTACGTATGGGCGGTATCTACCCCTTCAACAGCATCAGCATCCCCGGAAGCAACTATCATTTCAAGGGCGGTATCGTTGATGGAAGCGGAATTGCCAACGGTATCTCGGTGGACAGCGGACGTGAGACGCTTATCTCGCACGTTTCCATAAAGAATACACAGATAGGTATCCACATCAAGCGCGGCGCAAACAGCGGTTCTTCCGACTCGGATATCGAGATGGTAAACGTCGTAGGTAACAACAAGCCCGATTCTATCGGCGTGCTTCTCGAGGGCTATGACAACACCATTAAGAATATGCGTATCGCGTCTATCCAGACGGGTATCCTGCTTAAGTCTGCGGGCAACTCGCTTCGCGACATTCACCCGCTCTTTATCTACGGCGGAAGCGTAGATCAGTCCAAGAGCATCGCGTTTGACGATCAGAGCGGCGGCAACAACTGGTTCAGCTACTGCTACGGAGACGAGCTTGCAACGGGATTCAGATTCAGAGGCGGAGCAACTCCCGTATATCAGCATTGCTTTGCTATGTGGTATTCCAATCGCGGTATCAAGGCAGTAGGCTTTGATTGCGAGGGAGGAAAGTTCTGCGCTACTATAGCCAATGCAAATATCGCGCTCAGAGGCGATATGACCAACAGAGCATTCCTTAAGGTAGGCGAGGCAGGCGGTCTCGGCGTAGTTGAAAACCCGATATTCGTTCCCGCAAACTGCGACGACGAGAGCTATAAGGACTACCTTATAGGCCACGTGGTACACGGAGTCTGAGCTTAAACTAATATAAAAAATAGCAGGTCAATTGCAAAAAACGGTTGACTTGCTATTTTTTGTATGTTATAATCTTTATGACCGATTACCTACAGCGGTAATAAGAAAGGAGAAATGAAAATGGAAAATACGAACGTATGCTCTCTCGGCTACCTGATAATAACCGATCACGTAAAAGCAAATACGGGCGAGGACGTGTCCGACGCTATTCAGCAGGTAATAAACGATAATCCTCACAGAACGATATATTTCCCCGACGGAGAATATATACTCGCAAAGCCTATCTGCACTCCCGCACATCCCGAGAGAAGCGTATCTCTTATGCTTTCAAATTACGCTATCCTCAGAGCCGCTGAGACTTGGGACAGCGACGAGGCTATGGTTCGCATGGGTGGTATCGACCCCTTCAACAGCATATATATCCCCGGAAGCAACTATTTCTTTGAGGGCGGTATAATCGACTGTCGCGGAATTGCAAAGGGAATATCGATCGATGGCGGACGTGAGACCAGAATAAGCAAGGTATCTATAAAGAATACCGTCCTCGGTCTGCATATAAAGCACGGAGCTAACAGCGGCTCGTCAGATGCCGACATAGACAACGTAAATATCACCGGAAACCGCAAGGTAGGCTCTGTGGGCGTATTCATTGAAGGCTTGGATAACACCTTGACTAATATGAGAATTGCGGCGATCCAGACCGGAGTGCTTCTCCACAGCGGAGGAAACTTCCTGCGTAACATTCACCCCTTGGGCGGGGTAAAGCAGGATGAGCCCGAGTATTATGCTAATAGCTGCGCTTTCCGCGAGACGACAAGAGGCGGAAATTTCTACGATTCCTGCTACAGCGATAATTTCGCTGTTGGCTTTGAGTCTGCGCCTAACGCAAAGTGCGTTTATAACGATTGCTTCTGCTATTGGTATTCTCCTCTTGGAGACTGTCAGGTAGGCTTCCGTGCTAAAGGAAAATTCAACTCCATGATAAAGAATGCGAAGGTCTCCTTCAACGGAAAGAGCGAGCCTCAGTTCAACGCCTTCCTTCAGGTAGAGGAGGCGGGAGGAAACGGAGTTGTAATGTTCCCTATGACTCCCGATGAAAGAATGAACGATAAGACGTATAAGGATTATCTGTTCGGCACTGTTATCTGATAATATCGTGATAATAGATCAAATTGAAAAATGGCAGGTCAAATTCTCAAAAAGGAATTGACTTGCCTTTTTTTATGTGATATAATCTAAGCAAGGACGGCAAAAGCCGACAAAGAATATCCAGAACGGAGGATAAAATTATGAACGATATCAACGCAAATGCTCTCGGTTACGTAGTAGTCACTGACTATATCGAGGCAAACACGGGTAAGGACGTTTCGAGCGAGATACAGAAGATCATCGACGAAAACCCTATGAGAACAATCTATTTTCCCGACGGTGAGTATATTCTCGCAAAGCCTATCTGCACCTCGGGTAAGCCCGAGACCGCAGTTTCTCTCCACCTTTCTAACTTCGCAACGCTCAAGGCAAGCGACGATTGGTCAGATACAGAGGCTATGGTAAGACTCGGCGCGGCTGAGCCCTACAACACCATCTACCGCAACGGAAGCAACTACTATTTCTACGGCGGTATCGTAGACGGAAACGGCGTTGCAAACGGTATCTCTATCGACAGCGGACGCGAGACCTCTATCCGCAACGTATCCATCAAGCATACACAGATAGGTATCCATATCAAGCGCGGTGCTAACAACGGTTCTTCCGACGCAGATATTGAGACTGTAAACATAGTAGGTAATAACAAGAAGGATTCTGTCGGCGTTCTTATCGAGGGCTACGACAATACCCTTACTAATATGAGAATAGCTGCCGTTCAGGTAGGTCTTAAGGTAAGAAGCGGCGGAAACTGCATGCGTAACATCCACCCGCTCTTTATCTACGGCTACGAGTACGCAGAGGATAACATAGATTTCGCAGAAAGCATTGCTTTCTCGGAAGAGACGTCGGGTACTAACTGGTACGACTACTGCTACAGCGATCAGATGGCAACAGGATACAAGCTTTGCCCCGGATCAAAGGCAGTTATCTCGAACGCCTTTATTATGTGGTACTCCCCCAGAGGAGACAAAGAGGTCGGATTTGAAATTCAGGGCGACTTCAACGCATCTATCACCAATCCCAAGATCCACTTCAGAGGAGATACGACCAATAACGAGGTGCTCGTTCTTCCCGAAGATGCAAAGGGACAGGGCTTCCTCGATAATCCTATCCTCAACGACGAGGTCGTAAAGGATAAGACCTATAAGAAGTTCGTTACAGGTAGAATTATCTGGTAAGGATTTGTGCATAATGCATAAATTTTAAATAATTTTATAAAAAAAGCAAGTCGATCTTCCAAAAAAGGTTGACTTGCCTTTTTTTGTGTGATATAATGACCGTAGGATCGGCAGAGCCGAAAATTTTAACACGGAGGATATTTAAAATGAGTGAGATAAACGCAAAAGAGCTCGGTTACGTTGTAGTTACCGATTACGTTAAGGCTAACACGGGCGAGGACCTCGCAGACGCACTGCAGAACATTATCGATTCCAACCCCCGCAAGACTATATATTTCCCCGACGGAGTATATATGATCTCAAAGCCGCTCTGCACCTCGAGCGACGCGAAGTACGCAGTATCGCTCAATCTCTCAAACTTTGCTATCATAAAGGCGACGGAGGATTGGTCGAGTGACGAGGCTATGATAAGACTCGGCGCACTCAACAAGAAGTTCACTATCTGGGAGACGGGAACCAACTACTATCTTTCGGGCGGCTGTATCGACGGAAGCGGAAAGGCAAAGGGTCTTTCCATCGATGGCGGACGCGAGACCTGCGTAAGAAATCTTTCTATCAAGTTCGTAACTCAGGGACTTAATATCAAGTACAACAAGGAATACGGCTCTAACGACGCCGATATTGAGAACGTACACATAGTCGGTATGAATCTCCCCGGTTCTATCGGCGTTATCTGCGACGGATTTGACAACACGCTCTCAGATATGAGAGTTGCAGGCTTTGAGGTGGGTATAAAGCTTGGCGGAGCAGGCAACTTCCTGCGCTATCTCCACAATCTCTATATCTACAGCGATAACTACGATTACAAGGATTCTATCGGCTTCTGGGACGTAAGCGGCGGCAACTGGTACGACGTATGCTATCCCGACAACTTTGCGGTTGGATTCCGTACGAACGAGAATACCATATCCACCTATACCGATTGCTATGCTTATTGGTACTCAAATCGCGGAGATAAGCAGGTAGGCTTTATGACCGACGGAAAGTTCAACTCCGTCGTAAAGAGCTACAGAGTAGACCTTCGTGGCGACGTTAACGACCGCTCCTTCTTCAAGGGCGAGCTCGGTGGCGGCGGAGTATTCGATTACCCCATCTTCAATAAGGAACTCGATAAGGGTGACGACTATAGCGAATACCTCGGCGGAAGGGTTATCTGGAGAAGGTGACTTAAACAACTTAAACAAAATAAATGACAAAAGAACGGCTGAAGCGTCAGCCGTTCCTTTGCTTATTGTAAGACGAACCCCCCACCATAGTGACGGGGTTCAATAAAGGCTTTGCCAGAAAGCCGGAAATCGAATAAAGAGTAGGAGCATGCCAAAGGCTCCTTCCGAGAGGGAGCTGTCACCGAAGGTGACTGAGGGAGAGTGCGAGCAGTAAGAGAACTTATGTTCAATGTGTCTGTTATGTTTTTGATTTTTCAACAAAATACTCTATCCAAAGAAGATAAAAAGTCAGTATGCACGCAGGCTCCTTCCACCGCAAGCGGTCCCCCTTCCTCTCGGAGGAAGGCTTTGGTTGAAACTCGTTTACGAGTAGCAAGTAATGATTGCGTGGCTGGCAGGCCAATAAAAAGCGCACTTGTGCGCAGCCAGTAGTATTAGGGCTATGCCCTAAACCGAAATACCACCCGCTATGTGAACAAGTCCGTTAAAAACGGACAATAGACAAAAGCCCCCTTGATGTGGTAGAATTAAAGTACCATATCAAGGGGGTAATTGTATGCCAAGGCAATATACAAATTTTGAGCAATATGAAGAAACAATATTGCAAAT
>SVSY01000027.1 GCA_015064065.1 Oscillospiraceae bacterium | reverse complement strand
CTCTCGGGCTCGGGAAAATCTTCTCTTGCATTTGATACTATATATGCGGAAGGACACAGACGCTTCGTTGAGTCGCTTTCATCATACGCGAGAATGTTTTTAGGGCAGATGGATAAACCCGACGTGGATCTTATCGAAGGTCTTTCGCCCGCTATATCCATAGACCAGAAGACTACCTCGAAAAATCCGCGTTCTACGGTAGGAACGGTTACGGAGATATACGACTATCTGCGTCTTTTGTATGCGAGAGTAGGTATCCCCCACTGTCCTGTGTGCGGCAAGGAGATACGCAAGCAATCCGTAGACTCTATAATAGATAAAATAATGGAGCTTCCCGTCGGCGAGCGTTTCTTGGTGCTCGCACCCGTAGTCAGAGCTCAGAAGGGAATGCACGAAAAGGTATTTGCGTCTGCAAAGAAAAGCGGATACGTGAGAGCACGCGTAGACGGCAGTATATACGATCTTGCCGAAAATATAACGCTTGATAAAAACAAAAAGCACGACGTTGAAATTATAGTTGACCGTCTCGTTATGAAGGAAGATCTGAGATCGCGATTGGCTGACTCGGTTGAAAACGCGCTTCGTATCGCAGACGGACATTTGCTTATCGTTACCGTTCCGCGTGGCGACGAAGAACCTTGCGAGCTTGAATTTTCACAAAGCTACGCCTGTGAGAAGCACAACGTTTCGTTTGGTGAGCTTGAGCCGCGAATGTTTTCGTTCAACAATCCGCAGGGCGCTTGTCCTCATTGTGACGGGCTCGGAGAGATGCGACGCATAGCTGTCGACAGACTTATACCCGACGGAAGACTTTCGCTCAGAGAGGGAGCTATAGCGGTAAACGGTTTTAAAACGATAGAAGAGCAGAGCTGGAACGGACCGCTGTTTATGGCAGTAGCTGAGCGCTTTGGCTTCAGTATAGACACCCCTGTGGAACAGCTTTCCAAGGAAGCGTATGACGTGATACTTTACGGCTCGGGAGACGAGATGTACGATATCTCGCGTTGGTTTGGCGGAGTCGAGCATCATCAGAAGACACGCTTTGAAGGCATAGTAAAGATGATAGAGAACCGAATGGGAATGTCGGGCGCGGAGGATTATTACGAGCAGTTTATAGAGGAAGCGCCTTGTCCCGTTTGTCATGGAAAGCGTCTGTCTCCAAACTATCTTGCCGTTACGGTCGGCGGAATAAATATAGACGATTTTTGCCGTATGTCCGTAGAGCACTCTTTGGATTTTATAAACGGTATAGACTTCAATACCAATGAGAAGATAATTTCCTCTGAAATAATCAAGGAGATAAAAGCAAGACTTGGATTTTTGTCAAGTGTTGGACTTGAATATCTTACTCTTTCGCGAAAGGCAGGTACTCTTTCGGGAGGCGAGGCGCAGCGCATCCGACTTGCAACGCAGATCGGTTCGGCACTTGTCGGAGTGCTGTATATACTTGACGAACCGAGCATAGGGCTTCATCAGCGTGATAATTCTAAGCTTATAGGAACTCTTAAAAAGCTTCGCGATATAGGAAATACCGTTATAGTCGTTGAGCACGATGAGGAGACAATGCTTGCTTCTGACTATATCGTGGATATAGGTCCGGGTGCGGGTATTCACGGAGGAGAAATAGTTGCGGCGGGTACGCCCGAAGAGGTGATGAAAAATCCGAAATCTGTAACGGGCGCGTATCTTGCACGCAAAAAGAGCATTCCCGTTCCCAAGGAAAGAAGAGAAGGAAACGGTAAATTCCTCAACGTATACGGTGCTCACGAGCATAATCTTAAGAATATCGACGTTTCCATACCCCTCGGTTGTTTTGTGTGCGTTACGGGTGTTTCGGGATCGGGCAAATCCTCTCTTGTTAACGGAATTATAAATCCCGTACTTACAAGAGAGCTCAATCACGCGATACGCTCGGGCGGAAAGTATAAAAAAATAGAGGGAATAGAGAATCTTGATAAAGTCATCTCTATAGACCAAAGCCCGATCGGAAGGACTCCTCGTTCCAATCCTGCAACCTACACGGGACTCTTCGGTGACATACGCGATCTTTTTGCAAACACAGCGGATGCAAAGGCAAAGGGATATAAGTCGGGTAGATTTTCCTTTAACGTAAAGGGAGGAAGATGCGAAGCCTGCGAAGGAGACGGCGTTAAGAAGATAGAGATGCATTTCCTTCCCGACGTATACGTCACCTGCGACGTTTGCCACGGGCACAGATATAATCGCGATACTCTTGACGTAAAATATAAAGGCAAAAATATCGCCGACGTACTTGAAATGACGGTCGAAGAGGCTATGTATTTCTTTGACGGTATACCGAAGATAAAAAATAAGCTTAAAACTATTTTTGATGTCGGGCTCGGATATATCAAGATAGGTCAGTCCTCCACCACGCTTTCGGGAGGAGAGGCGCAACGTGTTAAGCTTGCTACCGAGCTTTCAAAGCGCGGCACGGGAAGAACGCTCTATATACTTGATGAACCGACGACGGGGCTTCACAGTGACGATATCGCAAAGCTTATATCGGTGCTTCAGCGCCTTTGCGATGCAGGCAATACTCTTTTGATAATTGAGCATAATCTTGACGTTATAAAGACGGCAGATCATATCATTGATCTTGGTCCCGAAGGCGGAGATAAAGGCGGAACTGTCATAGCGACGGGAACTCCCGAAGAGGTGGCGAAGAATAAAAATTCATATACGGGTGAATATTTGAATAAAATATTATCAAAATAGTTCCAAAAACTTTTTGTTTTTGTATTGACTTTCGTATATTTATGCGATATAATAGATGTGTATAAATTTTTATTTAACTTTGGAGGATAAAAAATGAAAAAAGTAATTTCCACTTTGCTTCTTTTGGCTATGTTGCTCACGGTTGCGGTTCTGTTTTCCTCTTGCGGAAAAGAAACACTTGTCGTTTATACCGAGGCAGGCTTTGCTCCTTTTGAATACGTATCCGACGGAGAGATCGTAGGTGTTGACGTTGATATTATGGAGCTTGTAGGTGAGAAACTCAACAAGAAGGTGGTTTTCGAAAACGTTGCTTTTGATACTATAGTTGATACTGTTGCAGCTGGAACTCTTACAAACGTTGGTGCTGCAGGTATTTCGGTTACTCCCGCAAGAAAGGAAAAGGTAGACTTTTCCAAGGAATACTATACTGCAGAGCTTTACGTTATATACAAGGCAAGTGAGGTTTCTTCTTACGAGAGCACCACTACAGATAATGTAACGGGTATTTATTGGGATTCGCTTGCAGGCAAGAATATAGCAGTTCAGGACGGAACTACCGCAGATCTTTTCCTTGGAGACGAGTTGGCTGAGGGTGGTACGATCTATAACACCGATGCAAAGAAGACAGGCTTTGCGTCTTTGGCATCTGCTGTTGCCGATATCGGTCTTAACGTAGACGTTCTCATCATTGACGAGCTTCCTGCTAAGAAACTCATCGAAGGTAAGAGCGATCTCAAGTGTGCACCTCTCTACTACAAAGGCGCAGACGGAGAGGATGATGAAGCTGCGGTAGATACTTATGCTATCTGCGTGACCAAGGGTCAGGACGAACTGCTTGATGCTATCAACGAAGTTCTTGATGAGCTTGGCAAGGATGGTATCCAGAAGCTTGTTAACAAGCATCTTGGAATCGAAGAATAAATACAGTATATAATAATGATTTGCAAGTAGGAAGGCATCTGCCTTCCTATTTAGCAGTATGGGAAAATATATGTTATTTAACGATATAATCAAAATTTTAACCGATAAAGAGTTGCTCGGCTATATTTTTGAAGGTTTGGGGAATACTCTTATATTAACTGTTGTTGCGGCCGTTATTGGTTTGTTTTTGGGATTTATAGTTGCTATTGTAAAGATATCTGCAGAGGGAAATAAATATATGAAGATCCCTGCGGTGATCTGCAATATTTATACTACTGTGTTCAGAGGAACTCCCGTTGCGCTCCAACTCTTCATCATGATATTTGCTGTATTTGCAATTCCTGGATTTAAGCCTTACGCCGCAATTCTTACCTTTGGTATCAATTCAGGAGCATACGTATCCGAGAGCATAAGAGCCGGTATTGCTTCGGTCGATAAAGGACAGATGGAGGCAGGGCGTGCCGTCGGACTTTCGTGGAATACTACGATGATCAGAATAATATTACCTCAGGCAATAAAAAATATTATTCCGGCTATCGGTAACGAGATCATAGCTCTTCTCAAGGAGACCTCTATTATCAGTATGGTAGGTGCTACTGTCGGAACGCTTACATTTGATCTGAACGCGGCATCGAATACTATTTACAGAGAAATACCAAACTTTTTGGCAAGTGGACTTATAGTAGGTTGCTTCTATCTTGTGATAGTTTATTTTTTGACCTTTGTGATCAAATATATCGAAAGGAGGTTGCGTGCAAGTGATAAGTGTTAGAAATATTTATAAAAATTTTGGTAAAAAAGGCGAGATAAAAGTTCTTGCAGGCGTCTCTTGCGAGATAAATAAAGGTGAAAAAGTCGTTATCATAGGTCCTTCGGGAAGCGGAAAGAGCACTATGCTCAGATGTATGAATTTGCTTGAAGAGCCAACCTACGGAGAGGTGTGGTTAGAAGGTGACCTTCTTACGCCTGCCGATCCATATTTGCATTATAACGTTATAGAGGCTTCTAAGACTTATCAAGAAATGCTTATACAAAGGCCTCAGCCCACAAAGGAAGAGCTTATCTGCGAGATAAAAAAGAATGATCTCCTTGTAAAGCACGAGGGTAAGGCATATAAGCAGGAGCTCAAAAAAGTAGAGCAACAGTACAGAATAGATATAAATCTTGCACGTCAGAAAATGGGTATGGTCTTTCAGCACTTTAATCTTTTTAATAATCTCACTGTTATCCAAAATCTGATGCTCGCACCCGTTCAGCTTAAGATAATGAGCAAAGAAGAAGCTCGTCAAAAGGCTATGGGGCTTCTTCGTCGAATCGGACTTGAAGATAAAGCGGATATGTATCCTGCTACGCTTTCCGGCGGTCAGAAGCAGAGAATAGCTATTGCAAGAGCGCTTGCTATGAATCCTAAGGTAATGCTTTTTGATGAGCCAACCTCCGCGCTTGATCCCGAAATGGTAGGAGAAGTGCTCGATCTTATGAAAGAGCTTGCTTCGGAGGGAATGACGATGGTCGTAGTAACCCACGAGATGGGATTTGCAAGGGAAGTAGCGGACAGAGTGATATTTATGTCCGACGGAATAATAGCTGAAGATGCTCCGCCTGAGGAATTCTTCAATAATCCTAAAAATCCAAGACTTAAGCAATTCCTTGATAAAGTACTCTAAATAAAAAAGAAAAGCGGAAATCCCGCTTTTCTTTTTTTATACGATTTAGTCCTGTGCGTCCTCTGCGTGTACGTCAACGTTACGAACAGCAGATCTGAGTATTCTTATCTTAGCTCGATCGTGTCCCGTTTCTATCGTAACGGTCTCTTCTTTGATGCTTACGATCTTACCGATAATGCCGCCGATAGTGGTGATCTCATCGCCTACCTTGAGGTTGTTTCTCATATCGTTTGTTTCTCTCTCTTGCTTCTTCTGAGGTCTTATCATAAAGAAATAGAGGAAGACGAACATAAGTACGATTATAGCGATAGAGACGAGTCCGGACGGATCCATTGCGGAATTACATCCTGCGGAAAAAATAGAATTCATAAAAATCTCCTTAGCGGTTATTTGATATTTACCCGTATATGATAGCATATTTTGCACGCAAAAGCAAGAGTATTTTGAAAAATTAATTTTTTATTTACCAAACGGTAAAATTATTTTGTTTAAAAATATTTACAGAATAATTGCAATTTGAACTTAAATATGTTATACTATAATGAAAGGCTCGTGAAAACACAGGGCTTAAAATAATGTTTTTGAGAAAGGAGAAAGATCTTGTCAAACGATAATGGCGAAAAAAAGACCAGAGCGCAGGAACTTGATGAATTTTGGGATCTTTCTTCTTTGGTCCCCAAAAAAGCCGAGAACACAAATTTCAACAAAAAAATAAACGTCGATGCCATAGAAATAAGCAACTCAGTAAAGACCGAAACAAAAGAAAGTGAAAACTCGACAGTAATTAAAAGATATATCAATCCGCTGCACTACGAAAATAAAAAGATACGCAAGGAATCATATATCAGCGAAGAATCGTATTATCCCGAAAATTCTCTTTTGCATAAGGTCACGATACGTAAGCGAAAGTGTGAATACGAGCTTTATTCACAGTTTTATGCCGACGCATTGAAATACAGAGAGCAAAGCGGCAGAGAATGTGAATACGTACCTTACTATTCCTACGTTCCGCAATACGATCAATTATCCGATGCACAACGGAATTATTATCTTTGGTGGAGAGAAAATTTTGAGAACAATGTTTTGATAAAAACAGATCAAAGCTACGTGCTTTTGTATATATTTGAGCTTCTGAATATCGGCGGGCTTAAAGATCCGATAAGGACGCAGATGAGGCTATGCGACGTATGGAGCGCATATCACGTTGACTTTTCGGCAATATCGGCAAAGCTTGCAATGTGGATATGCGATTTCAGCTTGCTGTATAAATTACCTACGCCTTCAAATACTCCGCACGGAATAGGTAAACACGTGGTATCGCTCAAGGAGTTCTATCTTAATATGCCCAAGGGAGATTTTGAGGTTTGCGCGAGATCTTTGATAAAATACGGAACGGAATATGATTACAGAACAAGCAAATTTGCAAAGGGTGAAAATCTTAAGCTGTTTGACAGATACGTTTTTGGCGCTGTCGAGGTAGCCGTAAGGTTTTATTCCAAGAATGGAGTTATGCTTTCTGAGCTTGCTTCGGAAGACAGTAAGCTGATACGAAACGCTTTTGAAGGTGCGCTCTGTACGAGCTCTATGCGATATGAGCTTGAGGTAAAATACTGTTCTTTTTCTCGTTCGAACGAATTGAGATATCTTATGGCGGATATAGTCAAATATGCCGAGAACAAAATACGTGCGTACATTGGCGTCAAGTCAAAGCTTACGGTATATTCAGTAAGCTTGGAACTGCAGAAGGCGATAGATGCTTATTTTGAAAGCGAGCTTTTCTGTATACCTAAAAAACTCTCTAAAAAGGAAGAAAAACACGAATACGACGTTCTTTACGATCTTCCGAGAAAAGAGTTTTCTATCAATGATGCGAAGAATATAGAAAGTCTTTCTTGGAGCGTGACCGAGGATCTGATATCCGCCTTTGAGATGGACGAGGTGCGAAGCACCGAGAATACTGACAGAGATCCTATGTCGATGCAAAATAAAGCAGAGAATACGCCCTATGATAGCGGAGACGGAATTCTCTCAAAGCTTGGGGAATATGGCGCGTTCGTGCAAGCAGTTAAGAACAAAGATCCAAATGCGTGCCGAAGCATAGCGACAAAGCTTAACAAGCTTGAAGATGCAATAGTTGACGCAATAAACGAGATCGCGGTCGAGGTGATCGGAGATATCCTAATTGAAGACGGAGACGGTGGATACGAGATATTGGAATGCTATCTTGAGCTAATATGAAATTAAGGAGACGGATATGAGTACACAGATAGATATAAATAAAATACCTAAGCGGATATTGAATTCGCTATTGCTTTCTGTTTCGGCAGGTGTTGTTCCGCGAATAGGCGCGCCGTATATCGCTATAGGAAGACAGGACGAGATAAGTGCGCTTCTTTCTGATCTTGAGCAGGTCAACGACGGCTGCGGAACTATGCGATTTATAATCGGACGCTACGGAAGCGGCAAGAGCTTTCTTATGCAGCTTATACGCGGTTACGCATTAGAGCAGAATTTTATCACGGCAGATGCCGACCTTTCTCCCGAACGCCGACTTTACGGAACTTCGGGCAGCGGTGTTGCAACTTATCGCGAGCTTATTAAGAATATGGCTTCAAAATCCTCGCCTGACGGTGCGGCACTTTCAAAAATAATAGCAAAATGGATAGATATGCTCAGAGCAGAGCTTATAGACGAAGGTGTATCACCCGATGCTGCGGATTTTGCGGATAAGCTCAACCAAAAGGCTCTTGAAAAGTTGCGCGGTGTTGAAGATATGGTCGGAGGATTTGATTTTTCGAGAGTCATAAGCCGATATTATCTTGCTCATATAAACGGAGATGATGAAACAAAGACCGCGTGTCTTCGTTGGTTGCGTGGAGAATATTCAACAAAGACCGAGGCGAGAGCTACGATGGGCTTTACCACATCTGAAATAATCGACGACGAGAATTGGTACGATTTTATAAAGCTGTGGGCAGTGCTTGTCAGGTTTATGGGGTATCGCGGTCTGATAGTTTTCATAGACGAATGCGTCAATCTTTATAAGATAACGCATCGCGTTAGCAGAGAAAACAACTACGAGAAGATACTCTCGATGTTCAACGATACCTTACAGGGAAGAGCCGAAGGACTTGGCTTGATACTCGGCGGAACACCTCAGTTTATGGACGATACCAGACGAGGACTATTTAGCTACGAAGCACTCAGAAGCCGTTTGTGCGACAGCAGATATTCAACCGAGGGATACAGAAATCTTATTGGCCCCGTTATAAGACTCAAGCGGCTGAGTGATGACGAGCTGTTTGCGCTTATGTCAAGAATTACTAAGCTTTACGCAGTAAATTACGGAATTGAGCCGAGAATAACAGAGGAAGAAATGGTAAAATTCTTAAACCTCGCTCTTTCGCGCGCAGGCGCTGACAGTATGATAACTCCGAGAGAGATGCTCAGAGATTATATGACTGTTCTCAATATTTTAATGCAAAATGAGAAGGTCACTTTTGAGCAGATAATATCGAGAGACGGTGTTATTTCCGAAGCTGAGACTGTCGAGGAAGACGTCAAGGAAGAAGCGCCCTCTAAGGTGTATTCTGCACAGGATATTGAATTTTAATAACTATTAATAACTATAGGAGGAAGTATGGCGAGCGGAGAATACGTTTTTGATAGATTTCCGAGTTTTATAAAAGAATTTATATATTCGCATTCCTGGGAGAGCTTGCGTGACGTTCAAGTAGCGGCGGCACATACTCTTTTTGAGAGTGAGAACGACCTTCTGCTTACTTCTTCCACTGCAAGCGGAAAGACCGAGGCGGCTTTCTTTCCAATATTGACAAACCTGTACGAAGCTCCGCCTGCGAGCATAGGAGTTCTTTACATTGCACCGCTCAAAAGCCTTATAAACGATCAGTTTTATAGAATAGAGGAATTGCTTGCAGAGACCGACATAAAGGTCACACATTGGCACGGAGACGTTGCACAGTCCAAAAAGAGAAAGCTTTTGGATACTCCCGAGGGGATATTGCAGATAACTCCCGAGTCTCTTGAGGCGATGCTTATCAATCGGCATAACGATATAAAAAGGCTCTTTGGCGACCTTAGATTTATTGTTCTTGACGAGGTTCACACACTTGCGGGAACAGACAGAGGAAACCAGATAATCTGCCAGATAAAGCGCATAGAAAGTGTTATCGGATACAGACCTCGACGTATCGGACTTTCGGCGACCGTCGGAGACCCCGATGCAGTTGCAGAATGGTTGAACTGCGGAAGTGGAAGATCGGTTGACGTTCCGATATTCAATAATGAAAAGATACGTTGGCGTCTTGGTATGGAGCATTTTTATATACAGAACGGGGCGTTTGAGCAGACGCCCGAAAAAATCGGAGACAAGAGAGTCAAGAAAGCAGTGCTTGACGCAGGATATGAATATGCCTATGAGTGCGTAAAAGGACAAAAATCTCTTGTTTTTTCAAATTCACGCGAGGAGACCGAGTACGTTTGCGCGACCTTGCGTCAGATAGCAAAGAAACGCGGGGAAAGAGACATATTCCTTATACATCACGGAAATCTCTCTGCGGCGCTTCGCGAAGAGGCAGAGTTGAAAATGAAAAGCGAAGAAACGCACGCAGTGACCTGTGCTACAGTTACGATGGAGCTTGGAATAGATATCGGAAGACTTGAGCGAATATTGCAGATCGACTCGCCGCACAGCGTATCTGCATTTTTACAAAGACTCGGACGTTCGGGCAGACGCGGACAGCCGCCTGAAATGATGTTCGTTTTCAGAGAAGAAGAGCCTTTACCCAACGCACCTCTGCCCGATCTTATCCCATGGAGTCTCCTGCAGGCTATAGCGATAGTTCAGCTTTACGTAGAAGAGCGTTTTATCGAACCCCCGAGGGAGAAGAGCGAGCCGTATAGCTTGCTGTTTCATCAAACCTTGTCAACGCTTGCTTCTTTTGGAGAAATGACTGCCAAGGATCTTGCGGATAAGATGCTTTCATTACCGCCCTTTGTCAGAGTATCGAAGGAAGCTTACAAGAAACTTCTCGTTTCTATGCTCAATACGAATTTTCTTGAAATGACCGAAGAAAAGGGACTTATAGTGGGACTTGCCGGCGAAAGATTGCTCTCAAGCTTTAAGTTTTATGCGGTATTCAGCGATAGCGAGGATTTTACCGTTCGCTGCGAGTCCGAGGAGATAGGCACGATAACTACCGCACCGCCCGTTGGGGATAGATTTGCACTTGCGGGAAGAGTATGGGAGGTCCTCGAGCTCGATATGCCTCATAAGCTTATTTTCGTAAAGGGTGTTGAAGGCAAGATGGAGGTATCGTGGCCGGGAAAATACGGAGAGATACACACGAAGATACTTGAGCGAATGAAGCGTGTGTTGCAAGAGGATACCGAGTATCCTTATCTGAAAGAAAACGCGCTTTACAGACTGAAAAAGGCAAGACAAACGGCAAGAAATACGGGAATGCTCGAGAGTAGCATAGTTCACCTTGGCGGCTTCAATTATTGTATGTTCCCGTGGTTTGGAACGCGCTCTTTCAGAACGCTCAAGAGAATTCTTTCGCTTATCGCTCCTGAGTTTGCAATATCTGCAATAGAAAGTGGCGGCTCTTACTTTATTACTTTCCGTATGGAAAGAGGGAACGCAGAAATGCTTGAAGAAAGACTTGTTTCTGTGGCTCGTTCTCTTGCTAGCACCGATATACTCGTATCGCAAAAGGAATTGCCTGTGTTTGAAAAATATGATGAGTACGTTCCGGCGGAACTGTTACGCAGTGCTTTTGCAAGAGACAGACTTGACCTCTGTGAGATAAGAGACAGGTGGGAATAAATAATTCTTGACAGTGTTCCGTATTCGTGCTATAATTTATTTCTAACATATTTAGAATAGGAGATAAAAATGGAAAAGATATATACTAAAAACGCACCTGATGCAATAGGTCCGTATTCGCAGGCTATCAAATGCGGAAATTTGCTTTTCACTTCGGGACAGATAGCCATAGATCCCGCAACTTCTACAGTTGAAGCGACGGATATCGTAGGACAGACCGAGCAGGTATGCAAAAATCTTTGTGCCGTTCTTGAAGCGGCGGGCACGACGATGGAGAAGGTAGTTAAGACGACCTGTTTCCTTTCTGATATGGCTGATTTTGCGGCATTTAACGAGGTGTATGCAAAATATTTCGTATCGAAGCCCGCAAGATCTTGTGTAGCTGTAAAAACTTTGCCCAAAAACGTGCTTGTTGAGGTTGAAGTTATAGCGGAACTTTAATTTTTAATAACAAATCACTTGACAAAGCGCTAAAATAATGATAAAATGCATCGTATAAGATCTGTACGAGAAAAGGAGGTCAAAATGATACTTGCGGTAAACGTTGGAAATTCTATAATTTCTTTTGGTATTTTTGACGCGGGATCGGAGCTTGTGTCTTCATTTGACATTTCTTGCGATGCCAAAAAGACCTCTGACGAGTACGTTTCTGTTATCAATTCCATAATGCGCGATAAAGGTCAGGATACGCGCAAGATAGATGGTGCGATACTTGCATCCGTAGTACCTCAATTGACCGATAATATCAAGTCTGTGCTTTGCGAGCTTATAAAAAAAGAGCCGATAGTTGTCGGCCCCGGAGTAAAGACCGGTTTTCATATAAAAATAGACGATCCTTCTGAGCTTGGCGCAGATATGGTAGCTAACACGGTTGCGGCGATACGTATGAAAAATTCGGCGCATGGCGCGATAGTTGCAGATTTTGGCGCGGTAACTACGGTCTCTGCAATAGGCAAGAGCGGAGAATATCTCGGTTGCGCGATAATGCCGGGTGTGAGACTTTCACTTGACGCGATGTACGAAAGTGCAGTTCAGCTTCCAAACGTCGACCTCAGTTCTTCGGCAAAGTCAATAGGTAAAAACTCTGAGAGCTCGGTCAGGGCAGGGGTGCTGCTTGGAAATTCCTTCGCAATAGACGGCTTTGTGGCAAGAATGTCGGAAGAGATGCGTCTTGACCCAAGTGAGATCGATCTTTTTGCAACCGGGAGATACGCCCTGCCGATATTGAAGAGTTGCAAAAACAAATTTGAATATGACAGATATCTTACTCTTAAGGGTTTGTGTCATATATTTTTAAAAAACTGTAGCTGATAATAAACGGCGAAGCCTTTATTATATAATTTTTAAGCACCGTACCGATATCGGACGGTAGCATCGGGTGAAATTCCCGAAAGGAGAAATAATATGAAAAACACTTTAGCTAAGACGGTACTTTCGACCGTACTTACAAGAACGGAGGCGTGAGATGAGAAATAGTCTTACTCAGAAGCAGAAAACTCTCCGTATGGTCCAGCTTGCTATGCTTGTAGCGCTCGTTGTTGTGCTTCAGATAATAAGCACGCTGTTGCCGGTCCTTCCCGGCGGTGTATCTATCACGCTCACTCTTGTGCCCGTTGTAATAGGCGGAATTTTGCTCGGCAAGAAGGGCGGCTTTGTTCTCGGTCTTGCGTTCGGCCTTATTGTTATGATAAACTGCGCCACGGGTCTTGATAAAGGTGCGGTAGTTCTTTGGAATGAAAATGCGCTCAGCACGGCTGTTATTTGTCTTACAAAGGGAATAGCGGCAGGTTTTTTGCCCGCTGTCTTTTATGATCTCATAATAGGTAAAAATGCCGAACAAACCGTAAATTCCAAGAGAAAATTCTTAGCCACTTTGGTTGCGGCTTTGTCTGCACCTATCATTAATACCGCGCTTTACCTTATAGGTATGTGGGTACTCTTTAACGATCTTGCAACGAGCGTAGGCGTTAATTTTATTGCGTACGCACTCGTTGTTTTTGCAACTGCAAATTTTGCGGTCGAGTTTATCATAAATATAGTTCTCACACCCGCTATCGTGAGAATAGTAGACGTAACGAAGAAAAAGATAAAATAACTTAATTTTATAATAGCTTTTTGAATTATAACTTCGGGTTTAGGGTTGACATTTTATGTCAACCCTAAACGACGGTTATGGGATAGGTATGGATATTCATGCAAAATGCATATTTATGCGTAAAAAATATGCTTTGCAAATATCGGATTGTGATATATTTAGTCAATGTGCACTAAAATGGCGAAATATACTTGTAAATATAGTAATAACTCACTATTGACAAATGAAAGAATTGGTTGTATAATATACATACAATCTTGAATATATATACAAATTCAAAAATAAATACAGAAAATGCCGTTCTTGCAGCGGTCGGAGGTAGAAAAATGGATAAGAGTAATATCAAAAAAGTGGTTTTGGCGTATTCCGGAGGCTTGGATACTTCTATAATTATTCCGTGGCTCAAGGAAAACTACAACAACTGTGAGGTTATCGCGGTAAGTGGAAACGTTGGTCAGAGCGACGAGCTCGAGGGCCTTGAAGAAAAGGCTATAAAGACCGGAGCTTCGAAAATATACATAGAAGATCTTACCGAGGAATTCGTAGACGATTATGTAATTCCCACCGTTATGGCAGGTGCAAAGTACGAGGAGTATCTTCTCGGAACTTCTTTTGCACGTCCTGTTATTGCTAAGAGAATAGTAGAGATCGCTAAAGCCGAGGGCGCAGACGCTATTTGCCACGGCTGTACGGGTAAGGGTAACGACCAGGTTCGTTTTGAGCTTACCATCAAGGCTTTTGCTCCCGATATGAAGATAATTGCTCCTTGGCGTGAATGGAGCATAAAGTCTCGTGAAGAAGAGATCGATTATGCTGAGGCGCACAACGTTCCTCTTAAGATAAACCGTGAGACTAACTACTCCAAGGATAAGAACCTCTGGCATCTCAGCCACGAAGGACTTGATCTTGAGGACGCCGGCAACGAGCCTATGTATGAAAAAGAAGGATTTTTGGAAATGGGTGTTTCTCCTATCCAGGCTCCCGACGTACCTACTTACATCACTCTTGATTTCGAAGCGGGCCGTCCCGTTGCTTTCAACGGTGAGAAGATGAGCGCAAAGGATATCATTCTCAATCTTAACAAGGTAGGCGGAGCGAACGGTATCGGTCTTCTCGATATCGTTGAAAACCGTCTTGTCGGAATGAAGTGCCGCGGCGTTTACGAGACTCCCGGTGGAGAGATCCTTTACTTTGCTCACAACTATCTTGAGACCGTTTGCCTTGATAAGTATACCGCTCACAAAAAGGCTGAGCTTGCGGTCACCTTTGCGGATCTCGTTTATAACGGTCAGTGGTTTACACCTCTTCGCGAAGCGCTCTCCGCATTCGTTGACAAGACTCAGGAGAACGTTACCGGTACCGTCAAGCTCAAGCTTTACAAGGGTAATATCATAAAGGCTGGCGTTTGGAGCGATTACTCGCTTTATTCCGAGGAAATAGCTACCTTTGGTGAGGATAACGTTTACAACCAGGCTGATTCTGCAGGATTTATTAATCTCTTTGGTCTTCCTATAAAGGTTCAGGCACAGGTAAACGCAAAGAATAAGAAGAACTAAAAACCTTAATTACAGGAGTATTTTTGCCTGCCGTTTTTGCGGCGGGCAAAAAGTGTTAAATAAGATATGGAAAAAATGTGGGCAGGAAGGTTTGCAAAGAGCCTTGACAGTAAAGCTGACGATTTTAATTCGTCTATCCGATTCGATTGCAAGATGTACAAGCAGGATATTCTTGGGTCTATAGCGCACGCGCAAATGCTTTCTAAGCAGGCGATAATAAGCGTTGAGGACTGCGAACTTATCGTGGACGGACTTTCGGGAATACTTGAGGACATAGATGCAGGAAAGCTTGATTTCGATATGTCCTGTGAGGATATCCATATGTTTGTTGAGGCAGAGCTTACCAAGCGTATTGGAGACGCGGGAAAAAGATTGCATACTGCAAGAAGCCGTAACGATCAAGTGGCTTTGGATATAAGGATGTATCTTAGAGACCGCAGTGACGATATAATCGCATTACTCAAGGAGCTTATATCTGCTATCGCCGATAAGGCAGAAGAGGGTAAGGCGGCAATAGTTCCGGGATACACTCATCTGCAAAGAGCACAGCCGATAACCTTCGGGCATCATCTTATGGCGTATGCACAGATGTTTTTGAGAGATATCTCGCGTGTAAGAGATGCGGTCGCGCGTATGAATTATTCTCCTATCGGTTCTTGCGCGCTTGCGGGAACTACTTATGATACGGACAGACGATTTGAAGCTGAAAAGCTTGGCTTTTACGGAATTACGCAAAACAGTATAGACGGAGTGTCTGACAGAGACTTTTGCGTTGAGCTTATGAGTGCTTTTGCGCTTATAATGATGCACTTGTCGCGCTTTTCCGAGGAGATAATACTTTGGTCAAGCTGGGAATTCAAGTTTATCGAGCTCGACGATGCTTATACGACAGGCTCGTCCATAATGCCGCAGAAGAAGAATTCCGATATGGCTGAGCTTGTGCGAGGAAAGGCAGGAAGAGTTTACGGAGATCTTCTCGGACTTCTGACAACTCTCAAGGGATTGCCACTTGCTTACAATAAGGATATGCAGGAAGACAAGGAAGCTATCTTTGATGCACTTGAGACCGTCGAGATGTGTCTTGATATCTTTGCACCGATGATAAGAACTATGCGTCTTATTCCTGCAAATATGTACAAGGCGGCACAACAGGGCTTTATAAATGCGACCGACCTTGCTGATTATCTTACCAAGAAGGGAATGCCCTTCAGAAGTGCGTATAAGATAGTCGGACAGATAGTTGCCGAATGTATCGAAAAAGCTACGGTACTTGACGATCTTCCTCTTGAAGCTTACAGAAAGCATTCCGATATATTCGAGGAAGATCTTTATGGAGAGATATCTCTCGAGACCTGCGTAGCAAAGCGCATTTCCGAAGGCGGTACATCTGTAGGATCGGTGGAAAAACAGATCGAATGGGTACGAAAGGAAGTACTTGAATGAAAAAGATATTTATTGACGGAAAGGCAGGAACTACGGGACTTCGCATCTACGAGCGTCTGAGCGAGAGAAATGATGTTGAGATCATTCTTCTTTCCGATGAAGAAAGAAAAGATCCTGCAGCAAGAAAGAAGGCTCTTAACTCTTGCGATATCGCCTTTTTGTGCCTTCCTGACGACGCCGCAAGAGAGTCTGTTTCTATGATAGAAAACGAAAACGTTACGGTCATAGATACCTCAACGGCTCACAGAACGCTTGACGGGTGGTGTTACGGATTTCCCGAGCTTTCCGACGAGCTCAACGACAAGCTTAAGAGCGCAAAGCGTATAGCGGTTCCCGGTTGTCACGCAAGTGGGTTTATCGCACTTGTCAAACCGCTGATAGACGCCGGATACTTGGATAAGAGCGAGCTTTTGACCTGTCACTCGATTACAGGATATAGTGGCGGCGGAAAAAAGATGATAGCAGAATATGAAGGAGAAGAACGAGACGCTTTGCTCGATGCTCCCAGACAGTATGCTATTGGACAGCAGCACAAACACCTTAAAGAGATGAAGGCGATCACGGGGCTTGAAGCTGCTCCTATATTCTGTCCGATAGTTTCGGATTTTTACAGCGGAATGATGGTCACAGTACCGCTCTTTGCATCTCAGCTTAAAGGCGGTATAGATGTAACCGACGTGAAAAATTTATATGCAGCTAAATATAATACGCAAATAGTTCATTATGAAGAAGCATTAGATGATGCGGGATTTATTTCTGCCGCAAAGCTTAAGACAAAGGACGGAATGGCGATAGGCGTTTGCGGAAATGAAGAGAGAATATTACTCGTGGCTGTGTACGATAATCTCGGCAAGGGTGCTTCGGGCGCGGCGGTAGAATGTATGAACGTAGTTCTCGGAACTGACAAGACTGCGGGACTTGATATTTGATTGGAGATCATTTAATATGTTGAAACAGATAAACGGCGGCGTTTGTGCCGCAAAAGGATTTAGCGCGAATGGTATTCATTGCGGAATACGCAAGAACAGGACCAAAAGGGATCTTGCGTTGATATTCAGTGAGATCCCCGCAACTGCGGCGGCTGTATATACGCAGAATCTTGTTAAAGGTGCACCTCTCACAGTCACCAAAAATAACATTTCAAACGGTGTTGCTCAGGCGGTTATATGTAACAGCGGTAACGCTAATACCTGCAACGCGAACGGAATAGAAATAGCTGAGCAGATGTGCGAGCTTGTTTCGGGCAAAATGGGGATAGATAAGAGCGACGTTATCGTAGCCTCTACAGGTGTTATTGGACAGCCGCTCGAAATCGAGCCTATTGCCAACGGAATGGACGAGCTTGTAGCGGGACTTGGCAATAATAACGATTTTGCTTGTGAGGCGATAATGACTACCGATACGCGTCAGAAAGACATCGCATTCGAGTTTGAGGTAGGCGGAGTTAGCTGTAAGATAGGTGGTATAGCGAAGGGAAGCGGAATGATACATCCGAATATGGCAACTATGCTCGTATTCGTGACTACCGACTGTGCTATTTCTGCAGATATGCTTCAAAAAGCACTTTCAAACGATATACTTACCTCATTTAATATGGTAAGCGTTGACGGAGACACCTCCACCAACGATATGGTCAGCGTAATGGCTAACGGTATGGCAAATAATGCTATTATCGATAGCGAGGGCGCTGATTTCGATGCTTTTTGCGAAGCGTTACACGGTGTTACGTCTTATCTTTGTAAGATGATCGCGGGCGACGGCGAGGGTGCTACCAAGCTTCTTGAATGCAAGGTCAGCGGAGCTGTTGATGATGTAAACGCAAGAATAATCGCAAAATCTGTTATTTGCTCGTCGCTCTTCAAGGCGGCAATGTTTGGAGCTGATGCAAACTGGGGCCGCGTTCTCTGTGCTATCGGATACAGCGGAGCTGACGTCGACGTGAATGCCGTAGACGTTTCGTTCGTATCGGCTAAGGGAGGAATAACAGTTTGCGTTAACGGTGCGGGAATTCCTTTCTCGGAGGAAAAAGCAAAGGACATACTGCTTCAAAAAGAAATTCAGATAGTTATAAAGGTGGGCGACGGAGTCGGCAAGGCGATAGCTTGGGGTTGTGATCTTACTTACGACTACGTAAAGATCAACGGCGATTACAGAACATGATCGGAGGGCAGATATGGAACTTAACAATGCGCAAAGAGCAGACGTGCTTATTCAGGCTCTGCCTTACATACAGAAGTATTATAACAAAATAATTGTCGTCAAATACGGCGGAAACGCTATGATAAACGAAGAGCTCAAGGAAGCCGTAATGGGAGATATAGTTTTGCTTTCTCTCATCGGAATAAAGGTAGTTCTCGTTCACGGCGGCGGTCCCGAGATAACCGAGATGCTCGGCAAGGTCGGAAAAGAGAGTAAATTCGTTGACGGACTCCGTGTGACTGATAAGGAGACCGTTGAGATAGTTCAGATGGTGCTTGCGGGAAAGATCAATAAAAACCTTGTAAATCTTCTGCAGAGCAAGGGTGGAAAGGCTATAGGTCTTTGCGGAATTGACGGTCATATGATCAAAGCAGAGATGAAAAAGAAAGAGCTTGGATACGTTGGAGAGATAACCGACGTAAACGTAGAGCCTATTCTTGACGTTCTTGAAAAGGGTTATATTCCCGTAGTTTCCACCGTCGGTTACGATGACGAAGGAAACAGCTATAACATAAATGCGGATACGGCTGCGGCAAGAATTGCAGGCCAGCTTAAATGCGAGAGCCTTATTTCGATGACCGATATCGCAGGTATTCTCAGAAATAAGGACGATCCTTCTACTTTGATACCCAAGATATACGTCAGCGAAGCTCCTCAGCTTGTGGCGGAAGGAATTATCTCGGGCGGAATGATACCTAAGATCGAATGCTGTATCGAGGCTATCAGAAGAGGAGTGAAGAAGGTGTTCGTTATAGACGGAAGAATACCGCACGCCATTCTGATAGAAACACTTACGGACGAGGGAATCGGAACAATGTTCGTAACGGGGGATTCTTATAATGACTATCAAAGAGATTGATAAAGAATATATAGCAAATACGTATGCAAGATTTCCTCTTTGTCTCGTTTCGGGTAAGGGTTCGCTTGTAAAAGACGACGAGGGTAAAGAGTATATCGATCTTGGTACGGGTATTGCGGTCAACACTTTCGGATATTCGGACGATCTTTGGATCGGCGCTATAAACGAACAACTCAATTGCTTACAGCACACGTCTAATCTGTATTACAGCGAGCCCTGCGCAAAGCTTGCACGTATGCTTTGCGAGCGCACGGGAATGAAGAAGGTGTTTTTCTCGAATTCGGGAGCAGAAGCAAACGAATGTGCCATAAAGGTAGCGAGAAAATACGGGGAGCTTAACAAGGGCGCAGAATATACCACAATAATCACGCTTAAGGACAGCTTTCACGGACGTACGCTTACAACGCTTGCAGCTACGGGTCAGGACGTTTTTCATAAGGATTTTTTGCCTCTTACAGACGGTTTTGTCTATGCGGAGCCTAATAATCTTGAGGATGTCAAGTCTCTTCTAAAAGAGAATAAATGCTGTGCCGTTATGTTTGAAGTGGTTCAGGGAGAAGGCGGCGTGCGCGCTCTTGACGCTGATTTTCTGACGGGCCTTGAGGAGCTTGCAAAACAAGAAGATATATTGCTTGTAGCTGACGAGGTACAGTGCGGAAACGGAAGAAGCGGAGAGCTTTATGCGTATATGAATTACGGCATCACCCCCGACGTAGTTAGTACCGCAAAAGGACTTGCAGGCGGATTGCCGCTCGGAGCTACTTTGCTTGGCGAAAAAGTGAAGGACGTTCTCGGCGCAGGAATGCACGGTTCTACGTTTGGAGGAAATCCGATATGCTCGGCGGCGGCGCTGAACGTTCTTTCGAGAATTGACGATAAGCTTTTAGCCGACGTCAAGAAAAAGAGCAGATATATTTTTGATGAACTTAACGGTTCGAAGGGTATAATCAGTGTTAGCGGACTTGGACTTATGATAGGTATTGAGACCGAGCGTCCAGCGGCAGAGATAATCGAAGAATGCCGCAATAACGGTGTTTTGGTTATTAAGGCAAAGCAGAAGATCAGATTGCTTCCCGCACTTAATATAGAGACCGAGCTTTTGGAAAAAGCAGTTAAAATCATAAAGGAGGCTTGTGCCGGATGAAACATTTTTTGAAGCTTATGGATCTTTCAACGCAGGAGATCGTTGAGATACTCAATCTTGCAGATCAGCTTAAATACGAAAAGAAAAACGGAATAGAACATCATATCCTCAAGGGCAAAACACTTGGACTTATATTCGAAAAATCCTCTACGAGAACGAGAGTTTCTTTCGAGGTCGGTATGTATGATCTCGGTGGTTCTGCTCTCTTCCTCAGCTCGAGAGATCTTCAGATAGGAAGAGGGGAGCCTGTTCAGGATACAGCAAGAGTTCTTTCGAGATATCTTGACGGTATAATGATAAGAACCTACGATCAGAAGGAGGTCGAGGATCTTGCTAAATACGGCTCTATTCCGATAATAAACGGTCTTACTGACTATTGTCATCCCTGTCAGGTATTGGCAGACCTTATGACTATTCGCGAGCATAAAGGCGTTCTTAAGGGTAAGAAGCTTTGCTATATCGGTGACGGTAACAATATGACAAACTCGCTTATCGTTGGCGGTATAAAGATGGGTATGGAGGTGGCTGTGGCTTGTCCTAAGGGATATGAACCCGATGCCGAGCTTATGAAGTGGGCGTCAGAGAACGGAACCTTCACCTGCACGGAGAGCGTATTCGAGGCAGCAAAAGATGCCGACGTTCTTTATACTGACGTATGGGCTTCTATGGGTCAGGAGGCAGAGGCTGAGGAGAGAAAGAAGATATTCAAAGGATATCAGATAAACTCCGACGTAATGAACGTCGCACATGCCGATGCTATGGTAATGCATTGCTTGCCCGCACACAGAGGTGAAGAGATCACAGATGAAGTTCTCGAGGCTCATGCAGACGAGATATTTGATGAGGCAGAGAACAGACTTCACGCACAAAAAGCAGTGCTGGTCAAATGTATGCTTTGATAGACGCAACAGCTCTTATGACTTTTGTACATAAGAGCTGTTTTTTTATTGTCGAATTTGACTATAGTTTGGGGTAAATGCATAATATCAGTTGTGGATTTTTAAACAAAATGCACTAAAGCGTTAAAAAAATAACGAATAACTATTGACAAGCTTTTGTCATTGTGATATAATGCAAATATAAAGAGTATCTTTATCAAAGAACAAATTATATTTTTGACGAAAGGGTCTTAAAAATGAACAATAAAACTTACCAGATCGTTGATAGCGTTGATGTACTCAACGAAGCGCTTGCTCGAGTAAGAGCGGCGCAAAAGGTTTTTGCAACGTATACGCAGGAGCAGGTCGATAAGATATTTCTTGCGGCGGCATCCGCTGCAGATAAAGCAAGAATACCGCTTGCTAAAATGGCTGTAGAAGAGACAGGTATGGGTGTTGTTGAAGACAAGGTCATCAAGAACCACTATGCCGCAGAGTACATCTACAACGCATACAAGGAGACCAAGACCTGCGGCGTTATCGAGGAGGATAAGGCATACGGCATCAAGAAGATCGCTGAGCCAATCGGTGTCATCGCTGCCGTAATTCCCACGACCAACCCCACATCTACCGCTATTTTCAAGTGCTTGCTCGCGCTCAAGACCCGTAACGCTATAATAATCAGCCCCCATCCCAGAGCAAAGAATTCCACTATTGCGGCTGCAAAGCTCGTTCTTGAAGCAGCAGTAGCAGCAGGTGCTCCCGAGGGAATTATTGATTGGATCGACGTTCCCTCGCTTGAGATGACAAATACCGTTATGAAAGAAGCCGATATCATTCTCGCGACCGGCGGTCCCGGAATGGTCAAGGCTGCATACTCCAGCGGCAAGCCCGCTCTCGGTGTTGGTGCAGGTAACACTCCTGCGATCATCGACGATACTGCAGATATTCTTCTTGCGGTAAACTCTATCATTCACTCAAAGACCTTTGACAACGGTATGATATGCGCGTCCGAG
>SVSY01000026.1 GCA_015064065.1 Oscillospiraceae bacterium | reverse complement strand
CGTAAGCCCTATATTTTCGCATGTTTTCGCTGTGACGGAAAAAGAAAAAACTGTTTTCTTTTTGGCAAATGAAAGCGGTATAGGCAAGTATCATATTTGGTCTTTTTCTGATAAAGTTGTGAAAAAAATCCGTGAACATAAAAAACTGCGAATCGAAAAGTGAGACTTTAAGGTATTACACCCCCCATTTTTATCCGATTTTTATACCTTTTGTACTCTCGACCCATGTCGAGTCCGTCGTTTGTCTGAGGCGAAAATAACCGCTAACTCGTAGGGCGGGGGCTTGCTCCCGCCGTGAATACAGAAATTTGCCGATAAAACGGCGGCACCAAGGCACCGCCCTACGAAAAACTCAAAAGCCCATTTTACAACAGTTTAGTATAACATATTAGAAGGAAAACTATGAGATCAGAGACTTCCAAGCATAATGAATTTGATTCCAAAGAGGGATTTGAAATAAGAGAGCCCTTATGGGCGTTTTGGGTCTGTTTATTGGCAACGGTAGGTTGCTTTGTGACTTTTTTCGTGTTCTGCCACCTCAGATCGCAAAACAAAATAAGCGCGGATACGGTTTTTATAGGCTACATATTTTTTGCTCTGGCGCTTCTGGCTTCCGTGGGGTTATATGCGTGGATCTATGAAAAGCTTACGTATTTTGACGGTGTTTACAAATATTACAATGCCTTCGGAAAGGATCGAAGTGCCTCGGTCAGCGAAATTGCTTCGGTCAAAATTCTGACGGTTTACTACCCAACCAGATACGGTGGTGTACAGAGCAAGATACGAATATTTTTCTACGACAAGGATAAAGGTGTTTTGATCAAAATAATCGATGACGGTACGTTAAGTAAAAACGAGACGTTTATCAAATCGCTGAAATACAATCGTATAAAGATAATACGCGAGGAAAAATACGACTACTGACAACAACAAAGGAGAAAACAATGAAAACCGAAAAAGAACAAAATTTTGAAAGAGAGATTCCCGCGGGATACAGGCAGGCGCTGTACATCAATGCCAAGAATGCAAAGTTCGGTATCATTTTTAACCTGATAGCAGTTTTGGTTCTGGTCGCCGTTATGGCATTGGCACTTCTGTCGCTTACCGCCAGAGATATTTCTTTTGCGCCGTCCGACGTAGACTCTTCGGATAGGCTTATTGCTTATTTTGTCTTTCTTATATTGCTGATCGCTTACGTGATCCTGCACGAATTGGTGCACGGTATTGCCTACAAGTCTCAAACGGGTGAGAAGCTGACCTTCGGTATGAGCTGGAGCTGTGCGTTTTGCGGAGTTCCGAACATATACACCTACCGCAAGACCGCTCTTATCGCGGTGGTCGCTCCGTTTGCCGTTTTCACTCTTCTGTTTATCCCGATACTTATCTATTTTTATTTCTTTAATTCTTTTTACTACGTACTTATAGCGTTTATCTTCGGTATGCATCTTGGCGGTTGCAGCGGAGACCTTTACGTACTGTATCTTCTCACGGCAAGATTTAAAGACGAAAAAACGCTTATGCGTGACACGGGACCCGAACAGTTTTTCTACGTTCCCGAAGACGAGAGTGCTTTGAGCTCTGACGATAAATAACAGCCGAGGAAATTCCGATATGAAAAAGTCTGATCTTGTTGCGGCGCACAGATACTGTACGAACAATAGGGAAAGTCTGAAAAAGGATTCTGTTTGCGGTTGCTTTTACTGCTTGAAGATCTTTTCTCCCACCGAGATCACGGAATGGATAAAAGATGCGAATAAAACTGCGCTATGTCCGTATTGTGAGATCGATTCGGTCATAGGTGAAGGCTCGGGATACCCGATCACAAAAGATTTTTTAGGAGAAATGAAAAAATATTGGTTTTAAATATAGCGAGGAGGAAAAAATGAAGATCTGTGTTATTCAGCCGCATTATTCTTTTGACGAGCAAGACCTTGACTCTTGCTTTGAGGGCTTGATATCTTTGCTCGATCAGTGCGACGGCAGTATGGATATTATCGTTTTGCCCGAGTACAGCGACGCTCTTGCCGACGTAAAGGGCAAGAGGGGATTTTACGACTCGGTCGAGCGTTATAACGGGATACTTATGCAAAAGGCGCGCGAGACGGCTGTTCGTTGCTCGGCGATAGTTTTCGTCAATGCGGGATACGCGACCGAAAACGGAATACGCAACACCACACACGCGATCGGACGTGACGGCGAGATACTCGGCAGATATTTCAAGGCTCACCCCGCTCCGAGCGAGGTAAAGAGCGACGGCGAGGGCGGTCACGAGCTCGACGTTGAATACAGCTATTCCTACGAGCCGCCATACGTGCTCGAGATAGAGGGAATAAGATTTGGATTTCTGACCTGCTACGATTTTTACTTTTACGAAAATTTCGCGAGCATCGCTCGCCAAAATATAGACGTTATCATTGGCTGTTCTTTGCAGAGGACCGACAGCCACGATGCACTCTCGATCATAAACAGATTTCTCTGCTACAACACCAACGCGTATCTCTTGCGCGCATCTGTATCCTTGGGAGAGGATTCAAAGCTCTGCGGTTGCAGTATGGTGGTATCACCGAAGGGCGAGGTGCTTCTCAATATGGAGAGCAGAGTGGGACTCGGAGTTTGCGAGATAGACCCGAAGGAAAAGTATTACAAGCCTGCGGGACATATGGGAGACAGAAAAGCTCATTACGAGTACATAGAAGAGGGGCGCAGACCGTGGCTCTACCGCAACGGCGGCGCATCGGTCGTTCCGTTTGAAAGTGTGATGAGATATCCCCGTCTCTGCGCCCACCGCGGATTTAACAGCGTTGCGCCCGAGAACAGTATGCCCGCCTTCGGTGCGGCTGTTGCGCTTGGAGCAGAGGAGATAGAGTTCGACATCTGGTCGACGAGCGACGGAGTTTTAGTCTCCTGCCACGACGACACGCTTGAGCGTGTCAGCAACGGCAGCGGCAAGATATACGAGCACACCTATTCCGAGCTGTTGGAGCTTGATTTCGGTGTAAAGCGCGGAGACAAGTTCAAGGGGCTCAAAATACCCACCTTCGAGCAGATACTTGAAAAATTCGCGGGCCGCGTGATAATGAACATACACGTAAAGATATGGGATGCGAAATTCAGTGAGCCTATGATAGAGCAGATAGTTGCGCTCGTGCGTAAGTACGATGCTCAGAAGCATATCTATTTTATGACTAGCAACGACGCTATCATAAGAAGAGTTATGGAATATGCTCCCGATATGCGCGTCTGCGTTGGCTGGAACGGCAACAAGGACCCGATGTCGATAGTTGACCGCGCGATAGCCCTCGGTGCGTACAAGGTACAGCTCTTCAAGCCGTATTTTAATCAGGACAGCATCGACAAGGCGCACGCTCACGGAATTCTTTGCAACGTGTTCTGGTCGGACGAGCCCGAGGAGGCGTGCAGATTTTTCGAGATGGGAATAGATACCGTTCTTACGAACGATTATCTCAATATATACAATGCCACGCAAAAATATCTTAAAAAATAAGGAGAGGACGATGAATAGCTTTGACAAGGACGTATTTCGTTATTACGGCGCAAAAGAGAGCCTGAAGCAACGCCTGTTTCGCCCTATGGAGCTCAGATACATACGCGCTTTTCGCAAGTGCCAAAGCACAAAAGGCGTTTTGAGGATATACTATAAGCTTCGGCTCAGAAGCTTATCAAAAAAGACGCACATACAGATACCGCCGAGCACTAAGATAGGCGAGGGACTTTATATAGGTCATTGCGGAACTATCGTTATAAATCCCGCCGCTACGCTCGGTAATAACGTAAATATCGCCGCAGGAGTTACGATAGGGCAGGAGAACCGCGGAAAAAGAGCCGGCGCACCCACGATAGGAAACAGCGTATGGATAGGCGCGAACGCCGTTATAGTCGGAAATATCACAATAGGCGACGACGTGCTTATCGCGCCGCTGAGCTACGTGAATTTTGACGTTCCGCCGCACTCGATCGTCATTGGAAACCCCGCAAAGATAATAGAGCGTGAAAACGCAACGGAGGATTACGTCAACAGAAAGGTATAAACGCCACGCGTACTGTGCAAAACGGAGGAATATATGAAGAGCTTTTGTTTTACGGTAGACGACAATATAAGATTTTTAAAGGAGCTGAGCGAGAACCGATACGATAGTATGTTCGAGCACCCGTATCTCGCGCTCTACAAGAGACTGCACAAAAAATACGGACTGTGCGTTCAGCTCAATCTGTTTTATGAATGTGACGGATTTGACCTCTCGCGTATGAGTGAGCGATACCGTCGCGAATGGGAGGAGAATGCCGATTGGTTGAAGCTTTCCTTCCACTCAAAGCTTGAGAACGAGCGTCCGTACGAGTATTCGGGCTACGACGAGGTATATCGCGACTGCTCGGAGGTCGAGCGCGAGATATTGCGCTTTGCGGGCGAGTCTTCGCTTGCGCGCACGACTACTCTGCACTATTGCCTTGCCACGCACGAGGGCTTGCACGCGCTCCGCGACTGCGGTGTGCGCGGTCTGCTCGGACTTTACGGCACGGCAAAGAGTCCGCGCACCTCGTATCAGACCTCAACGCTTTGCGCGGGTCTGCTCAGACGCGGTGAAGTGCTTCACGACGGAGATATAGCCTATGCGGCGATAGATATAGTGCTCAATTGCTTTGGACGCGAGCAGATACTCGAGCAGCTTCTTGCACTCAAGGAGCGCAATACCGTCAAGGTGATGATACACGAGCAGTATTTTTACAAGGACTATTTTAACTACCAGCCCGATTTTGAGCAAAAGCTCGACGCGACGTTTGCTTTTCTTGTAGAAAACGGATTTTCGAGCTGCTTTTATGAAAACGTGATATAACGTGATATATTCGATATATTGGAGAGAAAAAGATGCAATCACTCAGATATTTATACAGAATAGGAAACGGTCCGTCTTCCTCACACACGATGGGACCTATGGCGGCGGCGCGCAGATTTCTTTTGGAAGTGCCCGATGCCGACGATTATAAGGTAGTGCTCTACGGCTCGCTCGCAAAGACGGGAATGGGTCATATGACCGATTACGCCGTCGAAAAGGTGTTCGAGGGGCATCTTTGCAAGATAATCTTCGATTGCGACACCGAGACCGACGTGCACCCGAATACTATGGATATCATCGCCTACAGCGGCGGCAAGGAGATAGCCAAGAAGAGATTTTACAGTGTGGGCGGCGGCGAGGTCTGTGCCGAAGGCGAAGGCTACGCCGAGCACGAGTCGGTATACCCTCATTCAAGCTTTAGCGAGATATCCGAATATTGCCGTGAGCGCGAGATGCGACTCTGGGAATACGTTGAGGAGTGCGAGGGAAGCGAGATATGGGATTATCTCGGTGAGGTCTGGAGCGTGATGTGCGACGCTATCAAGCGCGGAATTTCCGAAGAGGGAATTCTTCACGGCGGACTCGGACTCAAGCGCAAGGCGAGATATCTCTACAGACAGAAGCACATAGACGAGAGCGAAGAGACCAAGACCAATCGTCTTATCTGCGCGTATGCCTATGCGGTCAGCGAGGAGAATGCGGCAGGCGGACTTATCGTAACCGCCCCCACCTGCGGCGCGTGCGGAGTACTGCCCGCAGTACTTAAATTTTTGCAGGGCAAGCGCCATTTTTCTGATGTCGACGTGCTTCACGCACTCGCAACGGCAAGCGTTATAGGAAATCTTATAAAGACCAACGCGTCGATAAGCGGTGCTGAATGCGGCTGTCAGGCTGAGATAGGAACTGCCTGCGCTATGGCGGCGGCAGCGGCGGCAGAGCTTTACGAGCTTGATCTCGACCAGATAGAATATTCGGCGGAGATGTCGATAGAGCATCACCTCGGACTTACCTGCGACCCCATCGGCGGACTTGTGCAGATACCCTGCATCGAGCGCAATGCGATAGCGGCAATGAGAGCGCTTAACGCGGTAAATCTTGCTGATTTTCTTGCGGATTCAAGAAAGATAAGCTTCGATATGATAGTTGATACTATGTACGAGACGGGCAAGGATCTTCGCGTGATGTACAGAGAGACCTCCGAGGGCGGACTCGCGAAGATATACAAGGAATAAAAAGAGAGGGGAAAATAGAAATGATAGTTACCGATATGACCAAGATAGGCGACCCTCAGGTGCTGCTCTACGAGGGCAAATATTACTGCTACGCGACGAATTGCGATCATTACAGCACCGGATTTTCCGTGTGGGTCAGTGAGGATATGGAGCATTGGAGCGAGGAGATACCCTGCTTTAACGCTATAGAATATTGGGGAAAGTCTCATTTCTGGGCGCCCGAGGTGGTGTATCATAAAGGCAAATTCGTTATGCATTACACCGCAAAGAGCCGCGAGCTCGACTCGCTCAGGCTCGGAGTTGCAATATCCGACAGCCCGACGGGACCCTTCGTTGACGTTCACGGCAGACCGATGTTCGATCTTGGATATGCGACTATCGACGGCTCGGTGCTCAGATGCGACGAGGGCAACTTCTTCTACTATTCGAGAGATTGCTGTGAAAATATTGTAGAGGGAGTCAAGACGAGTCAGCTTTACTGCGTTCGTTTGAATGACGATCTGACTGAGGTAGTAGGCGAGCACATGCTCGTCAGCACGCCTACCGAGCCTTTTGAGCTCAGATCTATGAATATGACCGTTCCGCATCTTTGGAATGAAGGTCCGTGCGTTATAAAGCTCGGCGGCAAATACGTTATGAACTATTCGGCAAATTGCTACGCGACGAACGATTACGCTATATGCGTCTCTGTCGCAAAGTCTCCTATGGGACCCTTTGTCAAGTCGGCTAACAACCCCGTTCTTTCCTGCAGAGCCGATCTCTTCGGCTCGGGTCACAACGCCTTCTTTACAGCTAAGAGCGGAGAGCTCTACACGTCGTTCCACATACAGACCGACCCCGCACACCCGAGCGGCGACCGCAGGACAGTTATCGGTAAGGTCAGCTTTGGCGAGAAGAATGGGGATATATACCAGACGATAGAATAAATGATTAGGAGATGAGCGCTATGAAATTTTTTACCGAAGCGTATGAGAATATGTCGGACGAGGATAGGGAAAGCTTTTACTGTACGGTCTTTATGAACGACCCTTCGGAATATGCCGAGAGAAAAAGAGTCGAATATTACCGCACAAAGCTTGCGGCTATGGGCGAGAACGTCCGCATCGGCGCGGGCGTGAAGATAGAAAATCCCGAGCTTATACGTCTTGGCAACAACGTGACGGTTTCTGACGGAGCTACGCTGATAGCGCGCAAGGGCACGAGCATAGAGATAGGAAACAATACGCGTCTTAACGACAGAGTCTATCTTGACACCGAGTGCGAGGGCGGATATATCCGCATAGAGAACGATTGCTATATAGGCACGGGAACAACGCTCTTCGGTCACAAGGGACTTGAGATCGGCGACCACGTGCTTATGGCGCAGAGCATCACGCTCACGCCCTATTCGCATATATTTTCCGACCCCGATGCCAACATAATCACGCAGGGCGGAAATTGTAAAAAAGTAGTGATAGGCAGAGACGTTTATGTTGGTATGGGCGTTTGCATTATGTATTCGGGCGATATAGGCGAGGGCTCGGTAATAGGTGCGGGATCTGTGGTCGTAAAGCCGATACCGCCGTATTCTGTGGCTGTCGGCTGTCCCGCAAAGGTAATAAAAAAGAGAGAAAAAGGGGAATAGTATGGAAAACATTATTCGTGCAGTTGAAGCAAAAAGGGAAATGATACTTGAAGCGGAGAGATATATCTGGAAAAATCCCGAGACGGGATATAAGGAGATAAAGACCTCTGCTTATATGGCGCAAAAATTCTCGGAGCTTGGCTATGAGCTCACTATGGCTGAGGGTATCACGGGATTTTATACCGTCGTCGACACGGGCAGAGAAGGACCTGAGGTGCTTGTCCTCGCCGAGCTCGACTCGATAATCTGTCCCGCGCACCCCGATGCAGATAAAGAAACGGGCGCTGTACATTCCTGCGGACACAACGCGCAGTGTGCGGCTATGCTCGGTATAGCGGCGGCACTCAAGGACGAAGCCGTGCTTGCATCGCTTTCGGGAAGAATAAGACTTTGCGTAGTTCCTGCGGAGGAGCTTCTCGAGATAGAATACAGAAAAGAACTTGTCAAGCAAGGAAAGATAAAGTATCTTGGCGGAAAGAGCGAATTTCTTTACAGAGGCTATTTCGACGGCGTCGATATGGCGTTTATGGTGCATACGGCGGGCGGTTTTGCCGTCAAGAGCAACTCTAACGGCTGTATAGCAAAGAGCATAATATACAAAGGCGTTGCAGCTCACGCAGGCGGCTCGCCCGATCAGGGACGCAACGCGCTGTATGCCGCTACCTGCGGACTTAATGCGATAAACGCGATAAGAGAGACCTTTCGCGATCAGGACCACGTAAGAGTACACCCGATAATCACCCACGGAGGCGATATGGTAAACGCTATTCCCGAGACGGTAACGCTTGAGAGCTACGTTCGTGGAAAGACCTTTGAAGCTATCGCACAGAACAACGCCAAGGTCAATCGCGCGCTTTGCGGCGCGGCACTTTCGGTAGGTACGAATATCGAGATAATCGATATCCCCGGATACTCACCGCTTACAAACGATATGGGAATGATGTGCGTGGCAAGAGACGCGGCAAAGCTTTGTATGCCCGAGCGGGATTTCTTTTTCGGTGAGGGTCTGACCGACACGGGAAGCACGGATATGGGAGACCTTTCCTGCATAATGCCGGTCGTTCACCCCTATTGCCCCGGCGCGCGCGGAAAGGGACACGGCAACGACTACGAGATACACGATCCCGAGCTTGCGTGCATAAAGAGCGCAGAGTGGCAGCTCGCTATGCTCAAGCTTCTCTTGGGTGACGGCGCGGCAAGGGCTAAGGAGATAATTTCGGAATTTAAACCGAGATTTGCAAGCAAGGAAGAATTCCTTAAATATCAGGACGCGCTCAATTGCAGCGGCGACAGAATAAATTATCTTGACGGAAAGGCTGAAGTAAGGCTTTGATTGAACAATTGATTATTCTAAAAAGATGGTGTGATAGCCAAAAATGATAAGGAGAACTATTATGTTAAACGAAAGATCATTAGACGGAATTTGCGCGGCACTTGCCGACGCCATAGGAATAGAAAGACCCGAGCACGCCGCAGAGCCGAACGCTCTGCTTGCCGAATACGTTCAGAGCAAGCTCGGAGATAAAAAGGCTGACAGAATATTTATGTACAACCCCGACGCGATAGCCGAGTGGATATACAACAAATACGGAATGCTTGCCAAAGAGGTCGGCAAGTACACCGAGGTAGCCGTTCCGCTTTGCAGTGTTATGCCTTCCGTGACTCCCGTTTGCTTCGGTACTATGTACACGGGAGCACAGCCTGCCGTACACGGAATAAGAAAATACGAAAAGCCGGTCATAGCAATAGACTCGATCTTCGACTCGCTCATTCGCGCGGGAAAGAAGGCGGCGATAGTGGCACAGACAAATTGCAGTATGTCTATGATATATCTGAGCAGAGATATGGATTATTTCATATACGACACTATCGAAGAGGTAAACGCAAAGGCTGTCGAGCTTATACTTGAAGACAAGTACGATTTTCTGGCTGTATATAACGGAAACTACGACTCGGTAATGCACAAGCACGGACCCGAGTCGATCGAAGCGCTTTCCGAGCTTCGCGCCAACGCGGAAGCGTTTGCTATGTTCAACAGACTTATCCAAGATCACTGGGGCGGGCACGATACTCTCGTCGGATTTGCTATGGACCACGGCTGTCACGAGATAGACGGCGGTTGCGGCTCGCACGGTCTTGATATGGACGAGGACCTCAATATAGTTCATTGCTATAAGGTATATACGAAAAATGACTGATTACGGCTTATTGAACCAAACTCTCTCGGCGCTTCTTTGCAGGCGTCACCCGACGGCAGATCTTGCAAACGCGTCGGCTCTGCTTTATCAAACGCTTGAGGATATAAATTGGGCAGGCTTTTATTTGCTTGAAGCAGATACGCTCGTGCTCGGACCGTTTCAAGGCAAGCCTGCCTGCATTGAGATAGCTCTCGGGCGCGGCGTTTGCGGAACTGCGGCAGCGAGCGGCAAGACACAGCTCGTACCGAACGTTCACGAGTTCGAAGGGCATATAGCCTGCGACGGAGCATCTAACAGCGAGATAGTCATTCCTCTCTTTAAAAACGGAGAGGTCGTCGGTGTGCTTGACATCGACAGCCCGAGCTACTCGCGCTTTGACGAGAGCGACAGAGAGGGACTTATGAAATTTGCACGTATCATTGAGGGCGTGCTTTGAATGGAGGGATAATAATGAAGAATGTTGAAATAACCTTTCTCGGCACTTGCGCGTGCGATTTTTCCCCGAGACTCCGCACCGACTGCCGTGAGCGATTTGACAATGACGCGCGCCGATCGTCAGCTATAATGATCGGAGAGAGTGTGCTTATCGATTGCGGTATACATACGCTCGAGTCTCTTAGGATAGCGGACAAGGATATAAAAAAGATAACCGACGTTTTTATAACGCATCTGCACAGCGACCATTTCAATGCTGACAATCTTCGTGCGATAGCAAAGGAGAAGGACGAGCCGCTTCGCGTATGGGTGCGCGAGGGAGCTTGTGTCGAGCCTATGCAAAACGTTGAGACCGTACAAATGAAGCAATTTGAGACCTACAGAGCTCAGAACGGAATTTCTGTGGTTGGAATGCCCGCAAATCACGATCCTGCGGCGCATCCTCAGCATTTCGTTATAACCGTGGGCGATAAGAAGCTGTTTTACGGCTGTGACGGTGCTTGGCTGCTCAACGAGACCTATATCGCTTTGCGCGGTGCAAAGCTCGATATGGCTGTACTCGATGCCACGGTCGGCGACTATGAGGGGGATCTGCGTGCCGCTGAGCATAACAGCATACCTATGATAAGGCTTTTGCTTCCGTCGCTGCGAACTATCGGTGCGATAGACGAAAATACAGTGATATATCTGTCACACATCGCTCCGTCGCTTCACGTTCCGCACGAAAAGACGGTCGAGATAGCAAAGGGATTTGGTGCAAAGGTCGCCTTTGACGGAGAAATTACAACGCTGTAAATAAAAAGGAGATAAATTATGAAATTTACGTTTGACCACGATCTTCACATTCACTCGACGCTCTCGTCCTGCTCAAACGATCCCGAGCAGTCGGCAGAGAGAATTTTGAAATATGCCGTTGACAACGGACTCAAGACTATATGCATAACCGATCATTTCTGGGATCGTCGCGTAGCGGGAGCTTCGGATTGGTATGACCCTCAGGATTTCGAGCATATAAGCAGGATAAAGCCCTTGCCGACTGCTGACGGAGTGGAGTTCCTCTTTGGCTGTGAGACCGATATGGATAAATTCTTCACGGTCGGAGTTGATGCCACGAGATACGACGATTTTGATTTCGTTATAATCCCCACGACGCATTTACATATGACGGGATTTACGCTCAGCGAAGAGGACGCAAAGAGCAACGCGCGCCGCGCAGAGCTTTGGGTCGAGAGATTTGAGCGCTTGCTTGATATGGATCTTCCGTTTTCTAAGATAGGTATCGCGCACCTGACCTGCTCGCTCATAAGACCGAACGACAGAGACGGACTTATCGAGGTGTTCGATATGATAAGCGACGAGGATCTCGTGCGCCTGTTTATGCGCGCGGCAAAGCTTGGCGTCGGAATTGAGCTCAATAGCTGCGATATGTGTCATATAGACTCAAGCGAGATGCGCCGCGTGTACAGCACAGCCAAGGAATGCGGCTGTAAGTTCTATCTCGGTACTGACGCACATCACCCCGCGGCGTTCGAAAAGGCAAAGGCTATATTCGAACACGCGATAGACGTGCTCGGTCTTGAAGAGAGCGACAAATTTCATATAGGTGCTAAATAATGAAGGCGGTAATTGCGATAGATTCTTTTAAGGGAAGTCTTTCGACCTTCCAATCGGGCGCGGCGGTCTCTGAAGGCATAAAGCGTGTATATCCCGATGCAAAAACGGTAGTTTGTCCTCTTGCAGACGGCGGCGAGGGAACGGTCGAGGCTATCGTCTCCTCGTGCGGCGGCAGACTGTGTACGGCTAAGGTATGCGGACCTATAGGAGAGACGGTCGATGCGACTTACGGTGTGATCGACAGCAGAGCCACCGCTATTATCGAGATGTCGGCGGCGGCAGGTCTTACGCTCGTTCCCGAGAACAAGCGCGATCCGCTCTACACTACGACCTACGGTGTGGGCGAGCTCATCGCTCACGCTATACGCGAAAACTTATGCAAAAGATTTATCATCGGCATAGGCGGAAGCGCCACTAACGACGGCGGCGTAGGAATGCTCTCGGCTCTCGGATTTGAATTTCTTGACGAGAGCGGAAGAGAGATAGAACGCGGAGCGATAGGGCTTTCATCGCTTTGTCGGATAAATACCGAAAACGCGATGAGCGAGCTTTGCGAGTGCGAGTTTTCCGTAGCCTGCGACGTAAAGAACGTTTTGTGCGGTGAGAACGGTTGCAGCGCTGTCTACGGACCGCAAAAGGGAGCTGACGCCGAGTCGGTCAAAAAAATGGATGCTTGGCTTTCTGAATATGCCGCACTTTCTGCAAAGGCGACGGGGCGCGACTGTGCAGAGGTCGAGGGAGCGGGCGCGGCAGGCGGAATGGGCTTTGCATTTACCTGCTATCTCGGCGGAAAGCTGCGCTCGGGAATAGAACTCGTTATCGAGGCTACGGGACTTGAAGAAAAGCTTTCGGACGCGGATATCGTAGTCACGGGCGAGGGCAGACTCGACGGACAGTCCTGTATGGGCAAAGCACCCGTCGGTGTCGCGCTTGCCGCAAAAAAGCAGGGAAAGACGGTCATAGCTTTTTCGGGCGCGGTAAAGGACGACGCGCGGCTTGTAAACAGGCACGGAATAGACGCCTTCTTCCCGATATTGCGCGCTCCCGTCACTCTTGCCGAGGCTATGAATATAGAAAACGCATATAAAAATCTTGCAGATACAGCCGAACAGGTGTTCAGGCTTATAAATACTACCACAGATCAATGGAGAAACTGAAAATGCAGACAGAGCCAAAGATCGCGATAAACAGTGCCGCCCAAAAGCGCGCTGCGATGTCGCTGATAATGCTGTGCTGGTTGGTCTATTCCTGCTCTTACATAGGAAAGATCAACTACGCGGCTAACATAATAAGAATTCAGGAATATTATTCGATAACGAACAAGGCGGACGTAGGACTCGTCAGCACTCTCTTCTTTTTTTCGTACGGAGTAGGACAGTTTATCAACGGCTTTTGGTGCAAAAAATATAACCTTAAGTGGATAATTTTTGCAAGCCTTATGATATCGGGTACTATCAATCTCATAATCCCGTTTTTGCCGACCTTTGAGCCTATAAAGTATCTTTGGGTCGTCAACGGCTTCTCGCTTGCGATACTCTGGCCGAGTCTTATAAGACTTTTGTCCGAGAGCCTGCCGAGAGCATACACGGCAAAGGCGAGCGTTATTATGGGAACTACGGTCGCCGTCGGTACGTTCTTCGTATACGGCACGAGTGCGGGATTTGCGCTCTTTACCTCCTTCAAGGCGTCGTTCTACACGGCGGCAATAGTGCTTTGCGGTGTGGCGCTCATATGGATACTTTTCGTGTCGCGCCTCGTCGACTCGCAGATAAAGGACGGAGACGCCGCTCCCGTGCATATAGCAACGACGGCTGACGAAAAGAGAGCGGAGAGCAAGGCAAAGCATACCGTATATCTTATGATATGCGTGCTCGCGTTCTACGGTATTGCGACCAATCTTATCAAGGACGGACTCGGCACTTGGGTCCCCTCGATACTCAAGGAGACCTACGGGCTTCCCGACTCGCTGTCAATAATACTTACGCTCGCGCTTCCCGTGGTCGCTATCTTCGGTAATGCGTTTGCGGTGACCGTACATAAAAAGGTGAACGATTTCATTTATCAATGCCTCTTGATGTTCACGGTATCGGGCGCGATAATCTTAGCGCTTATATTGGGCTTTGATTCTGCCGAGTGGATATTCCTGCTCGTCGGCTTTACCGTTGTAACGCTTCTCGTCTCCTCCTGTAACAGCCTTATAAGCAGTATTTTCCCGCTATTTATGAAGGACAAGCTTAATTCGGGACAGATAGCAGGTGTTCTCAACGGATTTTGCTATGTCGGAAGCACGCTGAGCACCTACGGCCTCGGTCTTATTGCCGACGCACACGGTTGGATGGCGGTGTTCTGGATGCTCTTCTATGCCTGCGTTGCGGTTGCTCTCGGAGCAGTAATTTATTTTGTTATAAGAAAATTCGTTCTCCGTGCGGGTGCGTCACATCACACCGAGAGCAGAGTTGAATAAGAGGTAAAAATGAAGATACTTTTTATCGGTAACAGCTATACTTATTTTAACGATATGCCTGAGCGTTTTTTGTCGCTTGCAAAGGAGAATGGAAAGAATATCGAGGTCGACTCGGTCACTTGCGGTGGACGGAAGCTTTGCGAAAATATAGATAAAGAGGATCAGTACAGCACTCGTATACGCGAGCTTGCAGAGGCGAATGAATACGACGTTCTCATTTTGCAGGAGCAGAGCTATCTTGCTTTGGTCGACTGTGAGAGCTTTGAGCGCGGCGTGCTCGGACTGTCGAAGCTCGTCGGTGCGAAAAGAGATATACTTTACGCTACCTGGGGGCGCAAGAGCGGTTCTGAGCTACTTGCAAAGTACGGCTGGACGAGCGGGGAAATGACGGAAAAGCTTCACTCTGCGTACTGCCTTGCGGCAGAGAAGTGCAAAGCCGAGGTGTCACCCGTCGGGCTTTGCTTCTTAGCTCTCAGCGAGAGCGGACTTGAACTGTACGACCCCGACCTCTCGCATCCGTCTTATCTCGGAACCGCACTCGGCACGCTTATGCACTACAAGACCGTTTTCGGCGAGCTCCCGAAGAGCTGTGCCTCGCTCGCGCTTGACGCAGAAGCCGAGAAGCAGATGCTCGGCGTTGTATCCGAGGTCAAAATATGAAAAGATCGGGAAACACAGAGGGCGAGATGCTTTTTGCGATGCGAAAGAAGCTGAGTGCCGACGTGATAGGACTATTCGTCATATTCATACTTCTTTTCGGTGCAGGGCTGATATTCGGCGCAATAAAGCAAGCTTCGTTGCTTACCGATGTAAGCACGGTGCTTTTAGTTGGCACGCTTCTGTTTATGCTCGACTATCTCACAAGGACTATAACGGTCGACGAGGACGGCTTTACGGTATGGCACGTGTGGGTCTTTTCAAAGCGTGTTCTTTGGAATGACGTCAAGTCATATCGCCAAAAGAAGAGTGAGGGCGGATATAATCTTGAGAAAAGCTGTGAGTGGTACAACGAGACCTATACGGTCACGCTGTACAGAGAAGGCAAGCTCCCGATGAAGATAAGCAACGACTACACCGAGTATAAGCAGTTCAAAAAGATGCTCGCACAAAAGGAAATAAAAAGGGAAAGACCTAAGAAAAAGAAGCGTTGAGCGCGCTTTTGTACAGAGAGCGGTTGACAATCTTTTCTTAGCGTGATATAATTTTTAAAACGGCAGATGCCGAAAACTGAAAGGACAATATTATGGAAGAAATGTACAGAGAAATGTACGTAGTGGTAACAGACTACGTTAAGGCAAACACGGGCGAGGACGTCTCCGATGCACTTCAGGAGCTTATTCTTGCCAACCCCAACAAGACGATATTCTTCCCTGACGGTGAATATCTTCTCTCCAAGCCCATCTGCACTCCCGCAAACCCCGTAAACGCGGTCTCGCTCAAGCTTGCTACCTTTGCAAAGCTCAAGGCTATGGACTCATGGACCGAGAAGGAAGCAGTCGTACGTTTGGGTGCAGCCGAGCCTTATAACAGCATCTATATCCCCGGCTCGAACTATTATTTCGAGGGCGGTATAATCGACGGAAACGGCAAGGCTAACGGTATTTCTATCGACTCGGGCAGAGAGACCGCAATACATCACGTTTCGATCAAGAACACCGAGATAGGAATACATATCAAGTGGGGTGCTAACAACCGCTCCTCCGACGCCGACGTTCACAGCGTAAACATCGTGGGCAACCACTCAAAGACCTCTATCGGTGTGCTTCTTGAGGGTCACGATAACACGCTTACGAATATGCGTATAGCGGGCGTACACGTGGGTATTCAGGCGGACAGCGGCGGAAACATCTTCCGTAACCTCCACCCGCTCTACATCTACGCAGGCGAGAACGCAGAGGACGAGAACTTCCTTACCAGCGTTGCGTTTATGGACAGATGGAACGATAACTACTACGACATCTGCTACAGCGATCAGTTCTGCACGGCATTCTCTATGCAGTCGAGCTCGCGCAATATCTACACCAATTCCTACATTATGTGGTACACCAGCCGCGGCGGCGTTGAGAACGCGTTCAAGGTAAACGGAAAGTTCAACTCGGTCATCAGAACTCCCCGCGTAAACTTCCACCACGATACGACCAACGCGCTTCTCTCGGTAACCGAGGAGAACGGTTCGGGTATTATCGAGAACCCGATGATAAACAACGAGGACCATATCACCGATAAGACCTATAAGGAATATCTTACGGGTATAGTCGTAACACCCAAGAAATAATCAAAACACCCGATAGCTGCGGCTGTCGGGTGTTTGAGAATATGTGAGGATCAAAAATGAGATTTGGAATATCTATATACGGCGTTTCAAGAAAGATACGTACGGGCGAGATGTCACCTGTGCGTGCATTTGAGCGTATATGCGAGATGGGAGCTGAGGTCGTAGAGCTCGTTCCCTTTGGCTTTAATCTGGTGGAGACGCCCGAGCTTAAGGCAGAGATGCGTGCGGCGAGCGCACGCTGTGGAGTGCCGATAGGCAATTATTCACTCAATGCCAATTTTCTTATGCTTACCCCCGAAAAATACCGAGAGGAAATGGCAAGAGTAAAAAAGCATATCGAGATGACATCGGATATGGAGATACCCACCATACGCGTGGATTCCGCGGCATTTTCGCGTCCTATGTCGGAAAATACTATAGAAAAGTTTGAGGAGGAGCTTCCCCTCATCGTCAGCACGTACGAGGAGCTTTGCGATTATGCAAAGCCGCTCGGACTCACCGTTTTGCTTGAAAACCACGGATTTCACGCAAACGGATCGGAGAGAGTTAGACAGATAATGACGAGCGTCAAACGCGACAACTTTGCACATCAGCTTGACGTTGGAAATTATACCTGTGTTGACGACATTCCCGAGATAGCTATCAAGAAGATGATAGGATTTGCAAAAACCATACATATGAAGGATTTTTACATTCGCCCCGCTCATCGCGATCCGGGCGGCGCGGTCGAGTTTAACTGCGAGAACTCCTGGTTCCGATCTGTTAACGGCAGCTTCTTACGAGGTTCTATTCTGGCGCAGGGAGACATAGATATCTGGGACGTTATGCGCACTGTGAAGAATTCTTCCTTTGACGGAGATATCTACCTTGAATACGAGGGTATGGAGGAGTGCGAATACGGAACTCATGTATCATTCTCTAATATGAAGAGAATATATAATGAAGTAGTATAGTTTCGATAAAAAACTCGGCAGACCATAGCGATCTGCCGAGCTTTCATTTTATTTGCTTATTACCTCTATCTTTTCGATAACGATAGGAGTCTTCGGAACGTCCTGCATATACCAGCCGTAGTTGCCAGTGCGGGTGGTTGCGATAGTATCGAGCACGTCAAAGCCGTCGGTAAGCTTGCCGAAGCCTGCGTACTGAGCGTCAAGATGAGGTGCGTCCTCGTGCATTACGAAGAACTGCGAAGAAGCGGAATCGGGGTCGGAGGTGCGCGCCATAGAAAGAACGCCGCGTGTGTGCTTGAGGTCGTTCTGCATAAAGCCGTTTGCCTTGAATTCGCCCTTGATGGAGTCGGTCTCCTTGTGCTCCATATCCTCGGTGTAGCCGCCGCCCTGGATCATAAATCCTCGGATAACGCGGTGGAAGATAAGACCCTCAAAGAAGCCCTCCTCGCAAAGCTTTACAAAGTTTGCAACGGTCTTAGGTGCTTTTTCGGGGTAGAGCTCGGCGGTCATAGAGCCGATATCCTTAACTGTGATCTTGATTACGGGATTAGTCATTTTTATTTTCCTCTTGTCATTAAAATTTTTATTTTAAGCGAGCCCGTACGCTTTGTAAAAGAGCTCGTTTATTCTTTCCTTGTTTCCCGCCAGCCAGAGCCAGCCGAAGAGTGCTTCCATTCCTGTTGCCACTCTGTATTCCGAGGGGGTAGCCGCGCGCGGCACGTTGGTATGCGTGAGATTTCTTCCGCGCTTGAATACGGCTTCTTCTTGCTCGGAGAGCAGAGGGAGAATGTTTTCCATAGCCTTCGCCTGTTTGGGTGCGGCTACGAAATCAAGAGCCGCGCGGTTGAGCTTTGCCGAGGACGAAAGTCCGCGCTCGCGCACGAGGTATTCGCGCACGCACATCTCAAGCGCACAGTCTCCAAGATAGGCAAGCGATGCTGTGGAATAAGTGTTGAGATCGTTTTCCATAAAAGCTCCTTGCATATCTTAAAATCTTATTCTGGTTACCGAGCGGACCTTTTTTGTGCCCGTATCGATATCGAAAAGCGCGCCCTGCGCTTCTATCCGTCCGCTCGACACGATAAGCCTTGCGCCTATCTTTGTGCGGAAACGCTCGATAACTGCGTCCGCGTCAGCTCCTATAACGCCGTCAACGGGACCCGTCATTCCAAGGTCGGTGATGTAACCGCTTCCCAAGGGCAGTATCTGCTCGTCGGCGGTCGGAACGTGCGTGTGCGTGCCGAACATTATATGAACTCTGCCGTCGAAATAGCGTGCGATGGCTATCTTTTCCGAGGTAGACTCGGCGTGTATATCCATAAGCGCAAAGTCGTAAGCTCCCGCCTCTCTCTCGAGTATGCGGTCGACCGTAGAGAAGGGGCAGGCGAGCGACTCCATAAGTGCCGTGCCCATTACGTTTATACAGAGTATGCGCCAGCCGTCGATATTAAGTACCGTGTATCCGCCGCCGGGAGCGAGTGGGGGGTAGTTTGCGGGGCGAATTATGCTTTGAGAGTCGGACAGAAGCGAAAAGAGGTCCTTTTTGCTGAACGCGTGATTTCCAAGCGTGATAAGGTCAGCTCCCGCGTCGAGCATAGTCTGTGCGTCGGAGGCTGACATACCGTAGATGTCCGAAGAATTTTCTCCGTTTATCACCACCATATCCGCGCCAAGACGCTCTCTTTGTGCCCAAAGATTTTTCTTGACGTGCTCAAGCCCCTTCGAGCCTACCACGTCTCCGAGTGCGAGTATCTTCATTATGCGCTCCTTATCCGAGAGAGCCGCACTTGTGTGCGAATTCCGAGGGGGTCATTCCCGTAAGGCTCTTGAAGACCTTACAGAAATAAGAAGCGTTTGCAAATCCGACCGCAACGGCTATCTCCTCTACGTTGCAGTTGGAATTGAGCAAGAGCTCTTTTGCCTTGCCGACTCTGTAGAGCTGTATGTAGCGTGCGGGGGGCATATCGAATACCGCGAGGAATATATTTCTGTAATAGGTCTCACCGATGCCGGAAAGCTCTGCAAGCATAGGCGTGTAGAGATCCTGACGCGCGTAATTTGCCTCGATAAATTTTACCGACGAGTGTATAAGACCGTATTTTCCCGCAAGAGAATGGTTGTACGCGTGTACCGTCGATATCTGAGTTATGAGCGAATAGAGCTCGGAGAGGCACTTGGAAAAGTACGCAGGTCCGCGAAGACCGAAATACTGAGAAAGGCTCTTCGTGAGCTTGTATATGGTCTTGTCTCCCGTAATGACGTATTCGCATATTCCTCCGCCCTCAAGGTCGCGCACAAGCTCTGCATCGGTCACGTCAAATTCGACTACGGTGCATTCGCCGGATTTCTCGACGGTCATAGAGTAGGGAGTACCCTTTGCTATGAAAAGCACCTTATCTCCGCTTGCCGCGTACGAGTGCTTTCCGTGCTTGTATACCGAACGTCCGCCCTTTCTTATAACGAGGGCGCAGTGCGGAGCTACGGTTTCGGTCTGAGTTCCCGTCGGGTGCGACGTGCGTCTTACGTCGTATATTGATTCAAGAACGAGATTTGCTATGTCGAAATTTTTTATCATTAAAAAAGTCCTTACTTTCTATAAAAATTTTCATCACTTTAAAAAAACGCATTAAATGGGACCTCCATTGGAGATCCCATTTAATATTGTATCATACAACACAGCATATGTCAAGGAATAGAGCGAATTTTTCTGTGTTGAAAATTTCAATTGTGCTTGCTTTTGAAGCTCTTCATCGCCTCGAAGGATTCATCGCTGATTATGTGCTCCATTTTGCAGGCGTCCTCGGATGCGATCTCGCTTGAGACGCCGAGAGAGAGAAGAAATTCGGTTATTATCGTGTGACGTTCAAATATCTTTTCGGCGCGTGCCTTGCCTTGGTCGGTGAGTGCTATGAAGCCCGAGCGGTCGACTGTGATAAAGCCGTTCTTTTTGAGTATACCTATAGCACGGCTGACGCTTGGCTTTGAATAGCCCATATGCTCACTGACGTCTATTGAGCGCACGCTTTGGCTGTTTTGTGAGAGAACGTATATGGTCTCAAGATACATCTCACCTGATTCCTGTATAGGCATAGTCGACCTCCTTTTCTGTCGTTTATATAATTATATCACACTTGAGCTCCTTTGTAAAGGGATTTGAAATTTTTGCAAATATTTTTATTATTTGTTCTTTCCGTGAAAAATAATAGATGCTATAAAGCCAAAGCAGAGCGCGGCGGCGATACCTGCCGAGGCTGCACTCAGACCGCCCGTAAGCGCACCTATAAGTCCGTCTCGGTCTACGGCCTTTCGCACTCCTTCGGCGATAAGATTTCCAAAGCCCGTCAAGGGCGTTGCCGCACCCGCACCGGCTAACTCGAGAATGCGGGGATAGATGCCTATCGCGCCGAGGAAAACGCCTGCGACCACGTATCCCACGAGTATTCGAGCAGGTGAGAGCTTGGTCTTGTCGAGCAATATCTGCGCTATGACGCAAAGCGCGCCTCCTATGATAAAGGCAAGAAGATATTTCATACCTCAGTCCTCCTTTTTAGCTTCCGCGGCGGAAAGATGTACGAGATGTGCAACGGCAGGAATAGCCTGACCCTGCTGTATACTCGACGGACTCATCATAGCCCCCGTACCGACGACCAAAATATTTTGAAGCTCGCGTCGCTTGATGAGGGGACACAGATACGAGGCAAGCACGGTAGCCGAACAGCCGCAGCCCGAGCCGCCCGCGTGCTTGTCCTGACGCTCGCGGTCGTATATCATAACCCCGCAATCGCGATATATTTTTCTTATATCAAGCCCCTCGGATAAAAGAAGCTCGCAAAGAATGTCGCCGCCTTCTTTGCCAAGGTCGCCCGTGACTATCATATCAAAGTGCTCGAGCGGGTATTCCGACTCTTTGAAATATCTCAATATAGTGTTTACGGCGGCAGGAGCCATAGCAGCTCCCATATTCGATGCGTCGCTGATGCCTTTTTCGATGACTATGCCGGGAAGAGCTTCGGTTATTTTAATTTCTCCTTTGCGGCCTACCATAAACGCGCCCGCTCCCGTGACGGTCCATTGGGCAGTGGGAGAACGCTGAGCCCCGTATTCGATCGGCGTGCGGTATTGACGCTCCGCAGCGCAGTAGTGCGACGAGGTCACCGCGGCGGCAAGCTCGAAATAACCTGCATTTACCGTGGCGGCGGCAAGTATTATGCCTTCTATCGCCGTTGAGCAAGCTCCGTACAGACCAAAGTAGGGAATATCGAAGTCGAGCAGACCGTACGATGAGCTGACGCATTGATTTAAAAGATCTCCTGCGAAGAGTGCTTCAACGGAGCGTTCGCAGATAGAGAGCTTTGAGAGAGCCGTGTTGAAGGCAAGACGCTGCATCTCGCTTTCGGCGAGCTCCCAGGTATTCATTCCGAATTTGTCGGTGCTGTCGTGAAGATCGAAGTATTCTCCGAGCGGTCCTTTGTATTCTTCCTTGCCAACCACCGATGCGGCGGCGAGTATCGCCGCGTTATTGAATTTGAGTATCCTGCTTCGCATACGCTTCCCCCGTGATCTCTGTTATTCGTTGAAATTATTGTTTTACCGTTTCGTCAAATTATACCTTGACTTTTTAAGTTTATATGTTAAAATAATATTAGTGAAAAAGTTGCGGAGGTGCTTATGCTTAAAACAGATAAAAAGCAATATCATATAGCCGTATCGCCCGGAGAGATCGGCGAATACTGTATCTTGCCCGGCGATCCGGGGCGTTGTGAGAAGATAGCGTCGTATCTCGACAGTCCCGTACACGTGGGAATGAATCGCGAATATAATATCTGGAACGGATATCTTTGCGGAAAGCTCGTTACGGTATGTTCCACGGGAATAGGAGGACCGTCCACCGCCATTGCCGCAGAGGAGCTCGTTGCGTGTGGGGCAAAAACGCTTATACGTATAGGTACGTGCGGAGGTATAAGCACAAAGGTGCGCCCGGGGGACGTAGTTATAGCAAACGGAGCTGTAAGACAGGACGGTACGTCGCACGAATACGCGCCTCCCGCATTTCCTGC
>SVSY01000136.1 GCA_015064065.1 Oscillospiraceae bacterium | reverse complement strand
CCGAAAGAATTTATGGGTGTCAAGTGCCTGACAGAAGCGCTATGGGCTCGAAAGAAAAGGGAGTGCATACAATATCTGAATTTTATTCGTCTTATACGGGCAGACGAGGCGCACCTGAGTGCTGGCAGGATTGGCTCTATACTCCGTCTCACTATTTTGCAGAGGCAACCAACGGCGAGGTCTTTTGCGACCCGCTCGGTGAATTCACAAGAGTGCGCGAGATCATAAAAAACGGCATGCCCGAGGACGTCAGACTAAAAAAGATTGCATCGTGTGCGTTACATATGGCGCAATCGGGTCAATACAATTATAAACGCTGTATAGCTCACGGAGAGATTGGTGCGGCAAGATTTGCGCTGAATGAGTTTGCAACGAATGCAGCAGAATTGGTATTCTTGCTTGAACGTCGTCATGCTCCGTACTACAAGTGGATATTCAGGGCGATGCGAGAACTTCCAACAATGAAATTACTTGCTGACAAGATAGAAGATCTGGTCACCATACCGTCTGACGAGACCTTGAAGATCGAGCTTTTGATAGAGGAGATCAGCTCGGTATTCATTGATGAATTCAAAAAGCAGGGCATCACCGAGGCTACTTGCGGTTTTCTTGAATCGCACGCGTATTCTATCAATGATCAAATAACAAACTCTGAAATCAGAAATCTGCATGTATTTTACAGTAACTAAAAAATTTCGCGCCGTGTCGGTTCTACCCGCACGAGCGCGAATTTTTTATTGAATTATTCCGCCACCGATTACGTAGTTGCCGTCGTACATTACCGCTGATTGTCCCTTTGCGGGAGCTCTTTGCGGCTCGTCAAACGTCAACGTTATCTCGTCGGGGCCCGTTTGCTCCGCATAGGCGTCGCTTTCGGTGTGATGATAGCGTATCTTGGCTTTGACTCTTATTTTTCCTTCAAGTTTGTCGAAGGGAATGAGGTTTATGCCTTTTATTACAACGGTATATGTGAAAAGCTTGTCCTCGTCGGCAAGGGTGACGGTATTCTTTTCGGCATCCTTGGCGGCAACGAAAATGTGCCGCCCCATCGAAATTCCGAGCCCCTTGCGTTGACCGATCGTATAATGGATCACACCCTTGTGTCTGCCGAGAATATTGCCGTGCTCGTCGATATAATCTCCCTCGGCAAATTTTTCGCCGCGCGCGTTTTCAATAAAAGACGCATAATCTCCGTCGGGCACGAAGCAGATGTCTTGACTGTCACTTTTGTGAGCGATAATAAATCCGTTTTCCTCGCCGATCTTTCTTATCTCCGGCTTGGTAAGCGAGCCGAGGGGGAAAAGAGTATGAGATAACTGATATTGGGAAAGCGACCAGAGCATATAGCTTTGGTCCTTTTTTTCATCTGTAGCTTTTCTCAAAAGAAAGCGTCCGTTTTTTTCTTCTATTTGAGCGTAATGTCCCGTTGCAACGAGATCTGCTCCGCGTGCAATCTCCATATCAAGCAATATGCCGAATTTTAAGAGTTTGTTGCAAACAATACAAGGATTGGGTGTCCCACCCGACACGTAGGTGTCGATAAAATCCTTGATTACAGTGTCGCGAAATCTGTCCTCAAGATCGTAAACTGTGTGTGTGATGCCGAGTCTGTCGCAAACTGCTTTTGCATCGGCAATATCGTTAAGGGTAAGATCCGTGCCGTCATCGGTGATCTTCGGACAGAGCTTCATCGTAACTCCGCTGACTTCATATCCTTGATCCAAGGCAAGCAGAGCCGCGACAGCACTGTCAATTCCGCCACTCATCGCAACGGAGACCTTTTTCTTTTCTATCATAGTTTTTCCTTTATTACCAGTTGTATTTTGTCAGTTCGCCTTGCTCCTGCATATCCTCAAAATCTCTCTGACGAAGGATCTCGTATACCGCAATAGCGACCGAGTTTGAAAGATTAAGGGAACGCAAGCCGTCTCTCATTGGAATACGAACGCAGGTGTCGGGATTTGCATAGAGCAACTCCTCGGGAAGTCCTTTAGTCTCCTTACCAAACATTATCCACGCGTCGTCGGGGTAGGCTACGTCTGAATATTTGTGTTTTGCTTTGGTTGAGAAATAATAGACCTTTGCGTCGGGGTGCTTAGAGTAAAAATCATCAAGTCCGTCGTAAAAGGTTATATCGAGCTTATCCCAATAATCAAGTCCTGCTCGTTTGAGCTTGGCATTATCGATCTCAAACCCCAACGGGCGTATGAGGTGAAGTGAAGCGCCCGTTGCGGCGCAGGTTCTGGCGATATTTCCCGTATTTTGCGGTATTTCGGGCTCACAGAGAACTATATTGATACATGACATTTGTTCTGACCTCTAAAAACGTGATTAATTACTCTAATTATATAACACAGAAAGCTCTTTTTCAAGTGTTTTACGAAAATTTACAAATATAGGTTGCTTTGGCGCTGATAATATAGTATAATATAGTTTAAAATGAGTAACTTTGGCTTGCAACGGGATAAACGGTGCAAGAATTATAAATAATCAACTCGAAAGGAGTCATTTATGGGACTCGGAACAAAGATTTTTGGAACATACAGCGATCGTCAGATCAAAAAGCTTGAAAAGATCGCGAATCAGATAGAGGCATTGGCGGATAAGTACTCCGCGATGAGCGACGAGGAGCTTAAAGAAGTAACTGTTGTCCTCAAGGGAAGACTCGCGGCAGGAGAAACGCTTGACGATATACTCCCCGACGCGTTTGCGGCGGTAAGGGAAGCCGATTGGCGAGTTCTGGGCAAGAGACCCTTCCACGTTCAGCTGCTCGGCGGTATTATACTTCATCAGGGTAGAATTGCCGAAATGAAAACCGGTGAGGGTAAAACTCTCGTTGCAACTCTCCCCGCATACCTCAACGCTCTTGCAGGTAACGGCGTTCATATCGTAACCGTAAACGACTACCTCGCGCGCCGTGACAGCGAGGAAATGGGCAGAGTTTACGGCTTTATGGGTCTTACTACAGGACTCGTAGTTCCGGGTATGAGTAACCCCGATAAGCAGGC
>SVSY01000025.1 GCA_015064065.1 Oscillospiraceae bacterium | reverse complement strand
AAGAAGCATATGACCGCCGCAGAGAAGCGAAATCACGGCAAGCTCTGCAACAGACTCTTTTCCTACTATCTCGCGCGCGGCGTTTGACATTATTGAGGTGTATATTCGTTTTATGTTTTCCATTTTTTATCCTCTTTACTGAGTAAAATAATTCAAAATAATTATATCATAAGCCATATTGATTTGCAATCTTTTTTTTAAAATTGTTGCATTTTTAATTAAAATATGGTAAACTAAAAGAGTAAAAACTATGTACCGGAGGAACAGTATATGAAACTTAATTATAAGCGCACGATACTTGTCGGAATGGCGTTCTTTCTTATAAGTGCATTCTGGCAGGCATACGATGCTATCATTCCGCTTGCTCTGACGAACCACTACGGACTTCCTCAGAGTATTTCGGGTGTGGTAATGTCGGTCGATAACGTTCTTGCCGTATTTATGCTCCCGATATTCGGCGCACTTTCGGACAAGGTAATGACGAAAATGGGTAGACGTACTCCCTTTATTCTCGTAGGTACGATAGCGGCTGTGATCGCGTTCATTTCGTTGACACTTATCGATGCGTATCAGCTCTCGTCGGTCATTTCCGCGGGAATACCCGAAAAGTATCAGTCTGCGGCAACGCTTCTCAAGAGCGCAAACGAAACGCTCAAGGCGGCAGGTAAAGCGGGAGACGTAGCAGCAGTCGAGCTTGCTCAGCAGTCGATAAACGAGATCAATCTCGTAATAGATGCTATTCGTGAGGAGACCTTACAGATAACGCTGAACAATCTTTGGCCTATGATAGCCTTTATTGCGGTTTTGCTTGTTACACTTATTTCCATGGCGACCTTCCGTTCTCCAGCGGTTGCGCTGATGCCCGACGTTACGATAAAGCCTCTTCGTTCCAAGGGCAACGCTATAATCAACCTTATGGGAACTGCAGGCGGTATCCTCGTGCTCGTTCTCGGTATGGTATTCAAGACCTCGGGTAACAAATATATGCGTTACACGGGCTACGTTTTGGCTGTATGCTCGATAATGATATTCGGACTTGTCGTCTTCCTTTGCACTGTCCGAGAGAAGAAATGGGCGCGCGAGATGGAAGAGAAGACCCGAGAGCTCGGACTTGAAGAAGCTCCCGCAGAACCTATTGTCGATAACAAAAACAAGCGATCGCTCGGCAAGGGCGAAATGAAGTCGCTTTTGCTTATACTCGCGTCCGTTGCGCTTTGGTATATCGGCTATAACTCTATTACAAGTAAATACTCGGTATACGCGACGAACGTGCTCTTCTTTGACTTCAACTTTACACTTATAATCGCGCAGGCGGCGGCTATCGTCGCATATATCCCCGTAGGTATGATAGCTTCGAAGATAGGAAGACGAAAGACTATCCTCGCGGGAATAACTATGCTCGCAACTGCCTTCTTTATAGGTAACTTTATCAGCTTTGATACGCCCGAGATAGTTATGTATCCTGTATTTATCCTTGCCGGTATCGGTTGGGCAACTATCAACGTAAACTCCTTCCCGATGGTCGTAGAGCTTGCTAAGGGCGGTGACGTCGGTAAGTACACGGGATATTATTATACCGCGTCTATGGCGGCTCAGATAGTAGCACCTATACTTTCGGGCTTCCTTTACGACATCTTCGGTATGCGCTATATGTTCTTCTCGTTCGGTACCGTTTTCGTTGCGCTTTCCTTTGTAACTATGTTCTTTGTAAAGCACGGCGATGCTAAACCTATAGGCAAAAAGAGTGCTCTTGAGCATCTCGATATAGACGACTGATATGCCGGCGCTTATTATAACAGCCTCGTCTGTATGCGGGGCGGCGTTGATACTGACGTTGATATATTTGCTTGTTTTAGTACGCCCGAGGGCAAGAAAACCGGAAAATACAGCGCTTCTGTGCGATTACGCACACAGAGGTCTGCACGGTGACGGCGTGCCCGAGAATTCTCTTGAAGCCTTCGAGCTTGCTTGCAAAAACGGATATGGAATAGAACTTGACGTTCAGCTTTCCAAGGACGGAAAGGTAATGGTATTCCACGACTATACGCTCTTTCGTATGACGGGAGTCGATAAAAAGCTCTGCGAGCTCGATGCAAAAGAACTCTGTGAGCTTTCACTCGCAAAAACAGAACAGAAGATACCTGCATTTGAAGAGGTTCTCGCACTTGTAGACCGAAGAGTTCCGATACTCGTCGAGCTCAAAGGAGAGAATACAACTACAACTCTTTGCCCGAAGGTAGCGGAGATACTGAAAAATTACGGCGGAAGCTACTGCATCGAGTCGTTTAATCCTTTGCTTGTAAAGGATATCAAAAAATATCTTCCCGATGCTTATTGCGGGCTGCTCTATACCAACGTTTGCCGCGACAAGAAGAAAAAGAGCGCACTGAATATAATCATATCGGGAATGATGCTCAATTTTCTTGCTCGCCCCGACTTTATCGCGTACAATAAGATTGATCGAAATTCGTTTTTAGTAAAGCTTACTACGAAATTTTATCACGCGCCTAAGTTCGTCTGGACTATAAAAGGCGAAGATGAGCGCAAGGCCGCGCACGGATACGGTGAGCATCCGATATTCGAAAAACAGTAAAAATAAAATTAAAAGGGACTTCATTTGAAGTCCCTTTAATATTTAATTATTCTGTGTCATATAATGATCGTATCTGCTTATGAGATAACGACCCGTGTCGACCATAAACTTGACTGCAGTAGGCTTGAAGTCGGCGGGGAAATGGGGCAAGAAATTATCAGCCTCATATGTGAAATCGCCGTCGTACTTGATGTCGGCAAGCGCCTTCATTATCTCTTCCCATTCCATATTGCAAAGGAAGGGCAGAGTATGTACGTCGCTTCTGTAGTCGTTGTCGTGAACGTGAAGAGCCTTGAGTCTGTCGTGCCCGAGAATACGGATAGCATCCTGAGCTTCCTCGCCTATAAGACCGCAGTGACCGACATCAAGACAAGCGACGAAATGCTCGTCGTCGAGCTCATCAACGTATCTCGCGAAATCAACTGCTCTCGAGCATACGTCGTCGCAGATGATCTTGCGCTTTTTATCGATCTGCCACATATTTTCAAGAGCTATCTTTACGTCAAATTCCTTTGCGTAAGGAAGGAGAGAACGGTAAAATCTCATATTCTCTTCAAACATCTCTTCTTCGTGACCCTTGTACTCGGAGTGATGTATCGGGTGGACTATCGCTATCTTTGCACCGAGAAGTGCTGTGATCTCAAGACCGCGGATCTGTCTGGGGAAGAAACGCTCTTCATATTCATTGGGATTTTTCCAATTGAAAGTAAAGGGAACGTGCGACTGATGAAAGGGAATGCCTACCTTGTCTGCGTATGCCTTTATTTCAAGCGTTCTCTTTTTGTAATCGTCGGTATTGAATATGTTCGCGTCGTTCGACATACAGAATAGCGACATATCCATAGCGTCGTATCCCGCCTGCTTCATCACGTCGATAGACCCCTCGTAACCGTACGTGGCGGCGAGATTACCGTTTTGCGATGAAAGTATCATATTATCCTCCGAATCAGATCTCGGGTATCTCTACTTCAATCTCTCTGCCGAGTGCGGCGGACTTGGAGATACCGTCGATGATAGCCTGATTGTAGAGTATCTGAGAAGAGGGAACGGGAGCGGGTGTGCCGTTCTTGCAAGCATCAAGGAATGTGCGGATCTTAAGATCGAAGAGTCCTTCCTTCATAGTGATAACGGGAATAACGGTCTCTACCTGAGAGCCTGCAACCTCGGAATAAAGCTTCATAGGACCGCCGACAGTGCCGTTCCAGCACTCAGTGGAGGGAATACGAAGGCTTCCCTTAGTACCCATGATTATGGTGTCACCGGGGGTGTCGAGGTTCATAGCCCAAGCTATTCTGAAGTCGAGGATTATACCGCCCTCAAGACGAACGAATCCTGCGCCGAAATCGTCAACGCCGAAGAGATCTGCATACTCTGCAGCCTTATCCTTGCGGTATCCGCTGTAGTGAGGATCTTTACCAAAGAAGTTGGAAACGTAACCCGAAACGGTCAAGGGCTTGGGATAGCCGATAGCGTTGAGGACCATATCGAGAGAGTAGCAACCGATGTCTCCAAGAGCACCGATTCCTGCGGTATCGTTCTCGATAAAGGTAGTACCGAAGGGCGTGGGTATTCCGCGGCGGCGTCCGCCACCTGTTTGAATGTAATATATCTTTCCGAGAACGCCCGATTCAACGATCTGTTTGATCTTCTTCATATTAGCGTCCATTCTGGGCTGGAAGCCGATGGAGAGCACCTTGCCGCTCTTCTTTTCAGCCTTTACGACTTCAATTGCCTCTTCAAGAGTAACGGTGAAGGGCTTTTCGAGAAGCACATGAACACCTGCGTTGAGCGCGTCGATAGCGGGCTGTGCGTGCTGACGGTTGTATGTACAGATGGATACTGCATCAAGCTCAAGGCTCTTGTCCTCAAGCATTTCCTTGTGAGATGCATAGTCGGTCTTTGCGTCGGTAACACCGTACTTTTCCATAAATGCCTTAGCCTTACCGGGAATGAGATCTGCACCTGCGACGATCTCAACGTCGGGCTGCTTGAGATAGGATGCCATATGAGAGCCTGCGATCCAACCGCATCCGATGATACCTATTCTCATTTTTCTTGTTGCGTCTACCGCGGGAGCGGCAGTCTGGTCGGTAAAGGTATTAAGACCATTCATTGACTTGTCTTCCATGATAATTCCTCCGTAAATATACCATATTTAAAGATTATATAGAGTATAAACTCATAAGTCAATTATATCATTACTTTTTTTGTTTGTCAATAAAATTAGAAGATTTTATCTGTCAAAAAAGAATAGAGCCAAAGGCAATATTGCCTTGGCTCTACATTTCGGTCTCTTTTTAACGTTATATCAATTATTCTCGTAATTGACCATACTTTCGAAGCATTCTCTTTTTGCATTTGCCAAAAAGATATTTTCGATACCGTCATGCGCATCCTCGTTCTTAAAGGTGTGTATAACGCCGGGACGAATTCGCATAATGACGCGGTCACGGGCATAGTCAACCTTAAAATATATAGGCTCCGGAGTGACGCTTGACATTTTTCTGTTGCATAATGGAAGAATTATCGTCTCGTCGCAAAACGTCCAGATATATCCCGTTTCATTTGTGGCGGTTGGATAGTATATAACGGTCTTTCCGTTTTGAGAGAGCGCGTTGATAGTATCTCCGTCCTTCAAGGTCCAATTCCCAAACGATTCAAAATGCGGTATGCCGTCGGGTTTGTTTCTTGACATTTTAAAAAGGTTGGCTATGGCTTTCTTTTCTGCCGTTGTCAAAAGCATTCTGCTATCGGGGAGTCGCTCGTCAGGGGCTTTTTTAATGTTTATATAAGCGTCGTGGTATTTCTTTACGTAATAATTTGATGAAAAACCGTATATCGATGCGCTTACGTAATGAGGAATTACCCAACTGTTAAACATCAGGCATCCATCCGAATCGATAGGAATGTTAGGACAAGCCAAAGCGATGATATTCGCTCTGATCTCCTTTTCAATCGTTCCGCAGTGGGTATCGTGTAGTCGGTTGAAATCTATCAAATGCTCAAAGCGTGGGTCGCCTACAGTACAGTCTATGATGACGTCGTGGCGAACTCTTTTAGCTTCTTCGTAGAGCATCGTGTAAAAGAGATAGAGCTCCTTAAATCCCATTCCGCGCTCTGCGTGAGCATAGTGGGAGACGGCGGGGTCTCTGATAAGACCCAAAAAATCCATTTTGATGCCGTCGGCGTGATATTGTCCCTCTTTATCTCCGAAAAGCTGTTCGCAGATCTCACGCAAAAACTGTCGTGCATTGTCGTGAGTATAATCTATTCCGAAACACCCCGGAAATCTTTCGAAATATTTATTCCACATAGGTGGCTTGAATTCATCTTTTGAAAGAACACCGAGCTCTTCCGCCCTTGTCGTATATCCGTTTGTGATCTTGTCGAAAAGGGGAGTGAGCCAAAGTATTACGTGATGTCCTTTTGCGTGAAGGTCTTCTATCATATTTCGAAGATCGGGAAATCTTTTTTTGTCGACGACGGGCATAAATGAATGTGGAAGCTGCCATGAATCATCTATAATAAGGTTGAATTTATCCATTCCCCAATCTTCTTCGACAATTCTTACGTATTCGCGTATCCATTCCTCGTCGATCGCTTGTCCAATACGTTCTTCTACGTATTGGTCGCCGTAAGTGCAGAAGAAGGTGTTTTTCCACCATTCCGGTATTTGGGACATAGGTTTTTCCTTGGGAGTATATTCACCGAAGTCCATCAGCTTTTGGCGAAATACTGCTATCGAGTCAAATTCATCCTTAGGAAAGGTAATAATAACTCTTGGCATTACGTATTCGGTTACTACCTTATTTCCTCCGATACGCTCGATGAGAAAGGAAAAATCGTCGAGCATTTTACATTCTTTTGTGTTGGGAAGATCCAATAGCCCAACAGATACCCAGCCGTATGCGTTCCCGAGCGCAAACTCTAACATAGAAGGGGAATTATATCCGTATGCGGAAATATCCGGAAGCCTGTCGTAATAGGTCATATTGTGAACGCCGTTTCCGTGAGGCTGAGGACAAAAAGCGCGGTCGAAATCGTTTACGCGCATTCCACCGTCGACGAAAGCCGTTACGTCGTATATCGGCGTAGCAACTCCAAAATCCTTTGTGTATTCGACTACAATGCAATCCTCGAAAAGATAGAAGGTCATCTTTTCGTTATTTGAATTAAAAATTATTTTATCATCCTTACACTCGTGCAAACAAAGGCAAGAGGATTTACCGTTTACAGACACTGCAGCGGAAAGAGAGAAAAAGTCTTTTCCGTCCTTGCGGATATTTACGGTTGAATTTCCTAAGTACACCTCATATTGTTTTTTAAACATAAAACGTGCCTCCTTGAAATGAAATTGATGGCGCCTCGGCTACGGTGTATTAAAATTCGATAGACCAGTCACTGTCCCAAGGATAGCGAATAGTCAGAACCTCTCCGCCTCGTTTCGATGATTCTTCAGCATAAATACCGGGAAGAGTCATAGCAAGACCTTCGCGGAGTGAGATAGGCGCCGGCAGTCCGTTGCGAACAGCATTGAAAAATTTGTCTACCATTGCATAGTCGATGCCGCCGTGTCCCATAGCATCGGGATTGTCAGCATAAGCCGGAGGCATAAATTCGCCGCCGATCTCCTTGAGATCAATGTTGTCATTTTCTGAATTGTAGCGTATCACGGGTTTTCCAAAACGTTCTATGCGCTCCATATATCCTTCCGTGCCGAATACGCGATAATTATGATGACCGATATCCGCGCGGCATCTTCCGTTTCGCATCAGGCGAACGGTCACGCCCGACTCGGTCTGAAATTGTGCGCAGGACATATCATCCTTGACGTTATCATTGGCATAGTTTTCGGGCGATGCGTGCTGTCCCGTGCCAAAGCAGGATACTTTGTGCAGGTCCTCGTCCAATATAGTCAAAAGCGGGCCGAGAGAATGTGTGCAATATCTGATAGGGCAAAGCAATTTACGCCAATCTCCGTTCTCGGTGAGTCCGACTACCTGTGCTTTGTTTCTTTCAGGGTGCGTCCAATGAATATATTCTGCCTCCATGCAATATGGCTTTCCAAGCTTTCCGCTGTTATAAAATTCTTTTAAAAGTACAACGAATTTTTGTTCGTTGGGATTGGCTCCAACCGAGATGATGGCAGACGAATTTTGCGCAGCCTTCCATAATCTCTCCGCTTCGTCAAGGTTTGCAACCACGGGGATATCTGTAAGCACGTTAATATTCTTTTCCAATGCCTTTATGCAGAAATCGGCATGTATATCTGCACCGGTTTCGACTATTACAACGTCAAGCTCTGCTTTTTCGAGCATTTCATCATAATTTTGATAAAATACAGTATCGGAAAAAAGCTCGCTGAAGGGAAGATTTTCACCCCATCTGGTTTCATACCAATTTCGAATCAATATATCGCACGCGCCTACACATTCAATGCCATCAAACTTTTTTGCTAACTTTAACATTGATCTGCCGCGATGTCCTAATCCTACTACTCCTACACGAATGCTTTTCATTTTTTATCCTCCTGTGTATTTTAACTTACTATGAAGTTTATTTCATTATATACTATCCATAGTAAAAAATCAACAGATTTATTGAAAATATAAAATAAAAATCCCAAGTCTTGCGACTTGGGATTTTTGGTGACCCACCGGAGACTCGAACTCCGGACCCCTTGATTAAAAGTCAAGTGCTCTACCGTCTGAGCTAGTGGGTCGTATTCCTTTTTGAACCTACCTATATATAATACCATACAAAGAAGAATTTGTCAAGAAAAAATTTTATTCCTCGCCACCAAATAAAGATAGATTTAAAAAGGATGTTTTTGTGCAAAATAACTAAATAGTCTTTAATCTGTGAATGCGTTCTGCAAGAGCATATATCGTATCGGGAAATATCTCAGGGAGCTCTATCATATCGCGATTTGACTTGTCGGGATCTTGGGTAAGGATACTCTGGCGCATAATGTAGGTGAGTATCTTGTCGATACCGCGAAGCTTGTCGGGCTTAAGCTCTCCGCCAAAGCATTCGATACCGAGGGAGAAGCGTATGCTCTTGGGTATCTCGGTAACCACGTAATCTTCAAAATCATTTGTAAGACCGCAGCAGATAAATGCCGCGCTCTGCATATTTGAGAGTGTCTGGGCGTGTGCTTTGATATATTTTTTTAGATCCTTGTTAAGACGAGCCATTCTTATAGAACCGCCTACTACGGCGACGTCGTATGAGTCGGGGGAGGGCGGTACGTCTTTTATATCAAAGAGGTCTACCTCGCAAAAGTTATTCAGATTATCTCTTAGCATTTCGCAAGCTTTCTTTGAAACACCGTTTTTAGTTGCGTATACGATAAGTACCTTCATTTAGATCATTCCTTTTTATATATTGTTCCGTACAGACAATATTATACTATTATTTTGCAAATATGTCAAGTAAAAAAAGCGGCCGCATAAGCGACCGCAGAATTTTTATTTATTCGGGCTTATCTTCTATAAGTCCGTAGGTGTTATCGTGTCTCTTGTAAACGACACAGATCTCTTCGCTGTTTGAGTCTCTGAACACGAAAAATTCGTGTCCGAGAAGATTCATCTGCATTATAGCCTCTTCTACCGACATAGGCTTGATGGAGAAGCTCTTACGTCTGATGCTGAACTCTGCCTCTTCTTCAAAATCCTCACCCGTTTCTATAATGCCGCTCTCAAAAGCTCCGCTCTTAAGTCTGCGTTCAAGTCGGGTCTTGTTTTTGCGAATCTGACGTTCGATCAGATATACCGCTCTGTCAAGCGCGTTGCGGAAGGTCTCGTCCTCAACTTCGCTCCGGAAAATAGTGCCGGAGGCGACTATGGTGATTTCAAGGCATTTCTGATTGTGCTTGCAACTTAGCGTTGCAGTAGCGTTGCATTCATCAGGGAAGTACTTGTCGAATTTCGCAAGCTTGTTTTCGATAATGAGCTTCATATCGTCCCATACGTTCATCTGTCTGCCAATGATATTGACCTTCATAGTTGTTCCTCCTTGAGTTTTGGTGTAGGGAATTTTGTTCCCAAGTCTATTATAGCACACATTTTGCTGTTTGTAAATAGGTAACAAAGAAATTTTAACAAAAATATAAAATTTATGCATATTGCACAATGCAAAATATTGCTGTGACATTTTGTCGTACTAAGAAAAAGCGAGAACCGAATTTCCTTAAATGGAATAAAACAGATAAAATGTTGAGATTTTTTTGAAAAATATTTCGAAAATAGGAAAAAAATTAAAAAAAGTTTAGCATTGTCCGTTTTATTACACAATATGTGTGATATAATGACCTCACCAAAGCAAAGAAAGTTCCGAAAGGAGAAAAACAAAATGACAAGAGATTTCAGACGCACGGTTGAGGACAATATGAACCCCATAAACGAGAGTTGCAATTGCTCTCCTTACACGATGGCTGCAGTTGCAGGTTGCATCTTGCTTTGCATAGGTATCATCGTATACGCGCTCATCGGTGCATAATAATCGGATAATGATTTGTTCAATTCCACTTGATTTAAGTATGCCTTTGTGGTAGAATATATTAGAGGAAGGCTGTACGGAAAGGAAGTGGACTTATGGCAAAGCAGTCAAATCAGAAGCTCAGGCTTTTGTACATAAACAGAATATTGCACGAGCTTACCGACGAGTTCCACGGGATCACGCTTGCACAGCTTTCTTCTGAGCTGACAAGATACGGTATCTATGCCGAGCGAAAAACGCTTTACGACGATATTGAATGCTTGCGGGTGTTTGGCGTTGACGTTCGCGTAAAGCGCGACTCAAGAGTCAGATATTATTTGTCGGAGCACGAGCTGTCTTTAGCTGAGCTGCAGCTTTTGTGTGACGTTACCGAAGCATCAGTGCTTTCAAAGAAGGAGAAGCGCGATCTCAAGAAAAGACTTTTAGCTTTTGGCGGGAAATATGCTCATTTGCAGAGCGATCTTTCGAGCAAGGACGCTGACGATCCTTTTGAGATCGATGCTATGCATAATGCCGAGATAGCTTGTCGTGCTATGAGGGCTAATAAAAAGATCAGCTGCAGATGTTTTGATTGGAACTCCCAAAAGCAGAGAATTATTTCGGGCGGCGGCAAGACCTTTGTCTTCAGTCCATGGCATGCCGACTTTTCAAAGAGCTTGCTGTTTGTAGGCTATGATGAGGAGAACCGTTTGAGAACGATCCGCGCGGATCGCATGCTTGACGTCAAGATACTCGACGCCGACAGAAGCGGAGATGGCGAATTTGCCAAAGCAGTAGAGAGCGGAGAGGTGGCTCGCCTTTTGAATAAAGAGCTACCGCAGATGATGAGATTTCGCGCACGTAGCGATATGATGAACGATATCGTCGATCGCTTCGGACTCGGAATAACCGTTATATCGCGTGCTGAGGATACGATCGAATTTTCCGCGAAGGTCGCGGCAGATCAAACGCTTTTTGCGTGGCTGTTTGGACAGCGTGGCAGAGTGGAGCTTATATCTCCCGACTCGGTGCGAAAAGAGTATTACGATCTGTTGAAACTCGCGATAAGATCATGTGAATAAAAATAAGCATAAAAAAAGAACGGGAAACCCCGTTCTTTTTTTATGCTGCAGAATTACTGAGCATTTTTCTTCATAGCCTCAAAACAAGCGCTGCAATATACAGGTCTGTCGTTGGAAGGCTGGAAGATAACCTTAGCTACACCACCGCAATTTGCACAAGTTGTTTCGAAGTATTCGCGCGGAGCCTTTCCTGCGTTCTTCTTAGCGTCGCGGCAAGCCTTGCAGCTCTTGGGCTTGTTCATAAAGCCCTTTTCCTTGTAGAATTTCTGCTCTCCTGCGGTGAAAACAAACTCATTTCCGCATTCCTTGCATACCAGAGTTTCATCAACAAACTCTTCTTCTACGCCTGCATCTACTCCGGTCATTACTACTTCTTCGTTCATGATTTTACCTCACTTTGTAAGTTGGATTGTTTTGCCCTGTGCCGTCAGGTCATGACACTCTGCGGTGGGCTATCTGAAAGGTCACCCTTATCATTCGTTTTCAGCTGAGACGGGATCTCAATTTTTTTCGAATACGGTATATCGCGTTTGTTACAGATTTTGTATCTGTGCCGACAAGCTGAGCTATCTCAGCCGCAGAACGCCCCGACATATAAAGCTGCCAAACCGAATACTCGAGATCCGAAAGACTGTTCCTTATGACTGCGTAAAGTGATTTTAAGCGTTCCCGTTCCAACGTTCTTGACGAAGGGTCTTCAAAATCCTGAACCGTAAGCAGATTTTCAGCTGTCTCAGTCAATTGTTCAGCCGAGCGCTTTTTGAGCGTGCGGAGAACAGATACGAGCGCGTTGTGAATACAGATCTTTGCAAAGAGTCCGAATTCAACTTCATTTTGTTCTAAGTCATAAGCCAATATAGAATTGTAAAAAACCACCGACGCCTCCTGACGCAGATCCTCACGGTAAAGAGAGAAGGACTCGTCCGAATTAAAACGTGCGATCGAAGCATCGATAAGCGGTCGGTATTGCTCAAGCAAGGAAGCAAACGCGTTCTCGTCACCGTTGCGGACCGAAATTATCAGCTCACGCACGTCTTCTTTAGAATTTTGAACGCCCATCTTTTTTCGCTCCTTCAAGCTTTTAGCACAATTTGGAAATAAATACAACTATCCCAAAGTGCACCATACCAATATTATTATACCATTAAAATGTATAATGTCAAGGGGTTTTATAAAAAAATTTTTGTAAAAATTCACGAATTTTATCGATTTGTGTCATTGTGTACAAAAAAAGTTTAAAAAATCGTAACATTTACACAAAAAGGCGCGAGGCTTTTACCTCGCGCCATAAAATTTGCCGTAATTTAATCAAAAAGATAGTTGACGTTTCCCGCCATAAGTGCAACTACACCGCGGTATATGGTCTCGGGACGGTCGTAGAAATTATCGCGCATACGCTCTGCGCGGTTTTCGGTGTCGACTACCAGACTCTGAGAGAAGATGCAGACGCCTTTTTCGGTAAACGTCGCGGTAACGGCATACCGTCCGTCGTCGGTCTTTTCAACCGTACATCTTGCGACGATCTTGCGCTTTTTGAAATCGAGATAACGCAGAGCCTGAGCCAAGGACTTGTCGAGCATACTCGAAAGAAGATCACTTTTAAGCTCGCGCGCAACGACTCTTCCACGGTCGGTTATCAGATACAGCTCCTTACCGTCCTCTTCAAATTTGTCGATAAGATGCATATCGACCATTTCGTGAAATGCCTCGGCAAAATCGAGATACATAACGTAATCGGTCTGCATAACGATGTCGTTTATCGTCATAAATTCAAGCGGGTAATTTATATTTTCGAGCAGATAGAGCACGAATATTTTAACGTTTCGCATACTTCCGATAGGAGAACTCATAAATAAATCCTTTCAATAGGGGGATAGATGATATTTTACGATAATATTTTACCATATTTCTAAAAATTTTTCAATAAGTATTTGTAATTATTAAAAAAATATGATATAATATATCCAATAATCCCGAGAGGAAGGAAAAATCTATGATTTCTATAGCATTACTTGGCTTTGGCTGTGTCGGTAGCGGAACTGCCGAGGTACTGACCGAAAATAAAAAGCTTATCGAGAGCCGACTTGGCTGCGAGTACCAAATAAAATATATACTCGATCTGCGCGATTTTCCCGACAGTCCGTTTGGATCTCTTGTCGTGCACGATTTTAACACCATACTTAACGACCCCGAGGTCAGCGTAGTCGCTGAGATGATGGGCGGCTCGCACCCCGCATACGACTTTACGAAGGCTTGTCTTGAAGCAGGTAAGAGCGTAGTTACCTCCAATAAAGAGGTGGTCGCAAAATTCGGAGTTGAGCTTTGCGAGATCGCGGCACAGAAGGGCGTAAGATATATGTTTGAGGCAAGCGTTGGCGGCGGAATACCGATAATCCGTCCTATGATGACCGACCTTGCGTCTAACAAGATAAACAAGATAAACGGTATACTTAACGGTACTACTAACTATATACTTACCTCTATGCGCGACGATGGCAAGAGCTTTGATGAAGCACTTGGCGAGGCGCAGAAGCTCGGATATGCAGAGGCAAATCCCGCGGCTGACGTTGAGGGAACGGATGCCGCAAGAAAGACCGTAATTCTCGGTGCTATAGCAACGGGTAAGCTCGTTTCTCCCGATGCCATATATAAGGAAGGAATTACGAAGATAGAGCTCGACGACGTAGAGCTTGCACAGACTCTCGGTTATTCAATCAAGCTTATCGGTCACGCAGAAGAGAAGGACGGCAAGCTGCTTGCTCTCGTCTCTCCTATGGCTGTGCCCACATCAAATCCGCTATCAAGAATTGACGACGTTTTCAACGGTATCCTCGTCAATGCCAATATGGTAGGCGAGGTAATGTTCTATGGCCCCGGTGCGGGCAAGCTTCCCACCGCGAGCGCAGTAGTTGCGGATATCGTTGATATCATAGCTAAGCGCGAGGTTGCGCCCACTCCTGTAGGCTGGGTAAACGCTGCGGCAGAGGATCTTGCTGATGTTGCAGATTATTCCTGCCCGAGACTCGTAATTGTTGAAGAGGACGGCAAAAAGTCTGCTTACGTTACAGACGAGATGACCGAAGCAGAAGCTAAGACACTTAAAGCAAAAGCGGTCTACAGAGTGCTCTGATCTAAGTATGGCTAAAAAACAAGTTAATAAAAAAAGAAAATTAGGATTATTTGATTTTGAAGAACGCTACAAGCGCGACCCCAAAGGATTTATCTTTAGGACCGTCTGTTCGCTTGTTGCGACCGTATTCGGTATTTTGATACTGCTTCCCGATTTTAAAGCATTGAGACAAAACGCGGTGTTTTTTCTCTTGATGCGAGTGTTTATAAGCTGTGTGGTGCTTTATTTCGCTTGGCTGTCAAATCACCGTCCCGAAGTTTTGTCGGCGAAAATAGCTATAAGCGCTATTGCGCCGTTGTTTTGGATGTCATTTTTTGATCTTTCGGGAAAAATCATTTTGCTTATATGGCTCATAGTTTGCTGGGCGCTTATCGTTTATACGATATGCCTCAGGATCATAACGGGGGAAAACTACGTTAGTCTTACCTCGATAACAGTAGGATTTTCATGCATAATGATGCTGACGGGGCTTTCGGATTATACTTATCTCGATTCGCCCGGAGCACTTCATTTTTGGGTGTTGCCGCTGATATTGAGTATTGCGTGCGGAGTGGCTTGTATCATTTTGATGTGGTCGGGACTCCTTGTTCTCAAGGAAGACAGTAAGGGAAATCGTATAGGTTGGGTGGTAATATTTCTTTTTGCTTTTTTCTTTATGTTCATTACTACCGCGTATCATCTCAATTATGCGCTTGATCCCGAACCGCCTCAGACTTCGACTGTAATAATTACACAAAAAGAAATACGCAGTGCGGGGAAAAGCACGAGTCACGATCTGCATTTTTGGTACGACGGCGAGGAGCGAGTGCTCGAAGTCGGACGTGACGATTATCACGACTACGAGATCGGCGACCGCTTTGAGATAGAAATATGCCAAGGCGCTTTTGGCAAAGCTTTTATAAAACAAAAATAGAATATACTTACTATGTCGACGTGATATTTTAAAGGGAAGGAGTAAAAGTAATGACGCATTGTTTTCGCAGAAGTATCTTTGTACTTTTTATGGCTTTGATGATGCTTGCTTTTTGCTCTTGCAATACAAAAAATGCGAATGGAGTCACAGAGCAGAGCGGTGACAGTACTCTCGATACAGCTCCTGCGTACACCGAGACCGCCGAGCCAAAAACGTATAGCGTGAAATATACCGAGCGCGAGGGCGGACGGATCAAAGGAGTGGCTTCGCAAACGGTAAAGCACGGCAAAAATGCGAAAACGGTAGAAGCTATTGCAAACGAGGGTTATATTTTCGTTTCTTGGTCGGACGGAGTTACTACCCCTAAGCGCGTCGACGGACCGATAACTTCGGACCTTGAGTTCTATCCTATATTTGAGATAGACAGTAATTATTTTATGGTGACGTACGTAGTTACTCGTGGAAACGTTACCGTTTTGAATGAATCCAAGCTTGCTAAACGAGGCAGTTCGGTCACCTGCACGCCTCCCGAACCCGAGTTCGCATATGAATTCGCGGGCTGGAGCGACGGCAGTGGCGAGATGACGAGAGAAGATACGGAGGTCTCTGACGGTTTTACATACTATGGTAGCTATAAGCCGATACGTCTTGATACCCCCATTATATCTATCAACACAGATGACGGCGGCAAAGTTACGAGCAAGACCGATTACAAGGGGTGCACGGTAACTCTCGAAAACGCCGAAGAGAGCTATTGCTTTGAGAATGCTTATGCAGAGATACGCGGGCGCGGAAACAGCTCGTGGAATATGCCCAAAAAGTCTTATAGAATTAAATTTACAAAAAAGCGTTCGATGATGGGTAGCGATTACGAGGCAAAGAGCTGGACACTCATTTCAAACTACGGCGATAAATCACTTTCTCGTAACGCACTTGCGTACGAGATGTCACAACGCTTTGAGGGACTTGATTTTTCGAGCACCAATGAATTTGTTGAGCTTTATCTCAACGGTGAATATATGGGAGTATATCTGCTATGCGATCAGATACAGGTAGGAGAGGGCAGAGTAGATATCGGAGAAACCTTTGCTGACGATCCTTCGGCGATGGGATTTCTTATAGAGCTCGATGCTCGGTCAAACGAAGAGGGAAAGCTTGGTTACGATTACGATGTGCTTGATTATGACCGACAGTATCTCATAAAATCTCCCGATTCCTCCGACCCCGCGTACGATCCGCAGATCCATCTTAAGTACGTCAGGGATTATCTTAACTCCTGCCTTGATGCACTTGGGGCGCAGGAATGGAATAGAATATGTGAGCTGATGGATATAGACTCATTCGTCGATATGTATATACTTAACGAGATGTTTGCAAATCTTGACCATTACAAATACAGTTGCTATTTTTATAAAGCCCCTAACGGAAAACTTTTTGCCGGTCCTGCGTGGGATTTTGATATAAGCTCGGGAAACGTAAATTACGGATATGCTGAGGGAAGCTATGATAGCGGTCCGCGACAGGATCTCATATACAGCGGCAATCTTTGGATCGCAGATAAGCATACGTGGTACAGAAGACTTCTGCGTAACGAGGAATTTGTGAGCCTGCTGCAGCAAAAGCTCTCGGAATACGGAGAGATTATCACGGGGGTAGCTGAGCTTGCAGATAGTGAAGCTCCGAACGGATATTACGCGCAGTACGGTCAGGCTATTGAGCGCAATTTTGTGCGTTGGCAGATACTTAATGAAGGAGCCTGGTCAGATCCGCAGGCTTTAGTGGATATTAAGACGGCGGCAGGTCAGATGGACTATCTTAGCGAGTGGCTCAAGGAGCGCTATCGCGTTTTGTGTGAGATCTACGAAGTAGAGCTCCCCTCTTGAGAAAAAATCAATAAAAGTAAGGCTTAAAACAAAAAAAGTGCCTGCCTCATTCAGCTGCAGAAGGCGTGTTCTGTGCTGAACGAAGCAGGTCCTTTTTTATTTACTTTGCGCAAGCCATTGCTTCTTCAATAAGATTTTTAGCGTATACGATGTCAGCCGTTTGCTGATCGCCCGAGATCTCTCTCTCGATAGTGAACGGTCCTTCGTAATTATACTCCACAATAAGCTTTTTTACTACCTCGGGAATATTCGCCTTTCCGTCGCCCGCACGGCACTCGCGTCCGAGATACATTCCGTCGGTGGGGAAGAAGCCGTCCTTGATGTGAGTGTCCATAACGTACTTTCCAAACACGTCAAGCGCGTCTACGGGATTACCCTTGCCGTAGAGGATAACGTTAGCGGTATCAAGGTTTATTCCGAGATTGCCCGTTCCTACTGCCTGAATGGTGCGGAGAAGCGTGATAGGTGTCTCCTGTCCCGTTTCAAAAAGGAAGAACTGACCCTTTTGTTTCATATAATTTGCAAGGTTGCGGAGCGCAACTACAAGCTCGTTGAATTCGGGATAGTTGGGCGTCTCGGGAATAAATCCAACGTGCGTCGCTATCTGCTTTATACCGATCTTTTCGGCAAAATCAGACGCGTCCTTGAGCTCGTTGAGACGGATATGTCTGTACGCGGTGGGAACGAGACCTATCGTGTCGGGACCTGCGGTAAAGTTCCATTCGCAAGGGCCCGAATAACCTGCCCAAAGCGAAGATACGGTCATTCCGGTCTGTGCAATAGCATCTTTAACGATCTTTGCGTGCTCGTCGCTCTTGAATATGCTCGTGTTCCAGATGTTTATCTGGCAGGAGGTGATCCCGATCTCTTTGCACTTGTTAAGTTTTTCTACAAGGTCAACGCCGACGTTGTAGATGACCATAGTTCCAATAGTGTTGCTCATTTTGTCTCTCCTTAAATAAGTATAAAATAAGTATAAAAATTTTAAAGTTTAATAATTTCTCCGCCGCGTGAAGCACTTTCAACTATCTTTTCTATGAGGAATATCGAGCTTGCCGCACCCTCGGGGGCGTTCACTGTATTGATAAAGTCGGGGTCTGCCACGTAGTATGCCATAGTGCGTATCTCTTCAGCCATATAATCCTTGCGCTCGTCGTTACGAGTTCCTTCGGCTTCATAAGAAGGAGCACCCTTTTCGTTGGGATATACCTTGACCGAACCGCCCTCGAAAATTAGCGTAGCATCGTCGAAGCGTGCGCGGAATGCCATTTTGAAATCTGCAGATGCCGATTCGTTGAACGAAGCGGTAACAAATACGGTAACGTCATCATAGAAAAGACGTGTATTAACGTACTGACGAGGCATTTCGGCATCTACAGCTACCGATGAAAGCGCCTTCGGTTTGCCGAGAACGTAGTTTATGATATCAATATCGTGAATGTGCAGATCGAACGGAGCGCCGCCCGAACGCTTGATATCTCTGTACCAACCGTCGTATCCCCAAGCGGGAAGTGCGCTCAGGCGATCAAGAGAAATGTTGCGGAGCTTTCCAAATCTGCCGTCGTGTACGCAGGCACGCAGATAGTCGTAGCTCTCGTGAAAATGCAGACATTGACCTATCATAAGCTTTTTGCCGCACTCTTTTGCGGTAGCAAGCATCTCCTCGCAATCAGCGTAGGAAAGTGACATAGGCTTTTCACACTGAACGTTCTTTCCCGCACGAAGAAGCTTTATCGTGTACTCCTTGTGAAGATAGGTGGGCAGACATATATCGACCGTGTCTATCTCTTCGTTTGCGAGCATTTCGTCAATGTCGGTATAAAGGCTTATGCCGTCAAGGTCTCCACGCGCAACTGAACCGAGATTGATCTCCTGCTTGCTATAAAAGCGCGAGCTGTCAATGTCACAAATAGCAACGAGCTTTACGGGAAAGCCTTCGTTTTTTAGAATATCGTAACCGTGCTTGTGGGATTGAGCGATACCGCCAAATCCAAGCAGAGCAACTTTAATTTCCTTCATTTGATTTTACCTCGTGTATCGTATTGCAATTTGTTTCGTTTTGTGTTACAATAAAGTGAGGCTAAGAGAGCTGCAATGATATCTGCAGTTCTCCTTGCAATTTCGATTATACTACATAATCGGAATTTTTTCAATAGCAATATAAAAAAATAGCAATATTCATTAAAAGGAAAACTAAAATGAGCAATTTTGGTATAGTCTGTGAGTTTAATCCGCTTCACAACGGTCACGTAAGGCTCTTCGGAGAGGCGCGCGAGCTTGGTGCGGAGCGTATAGTCTGCGTTATGAGCGGCAACGCCGTACAGCGCGGAGAGTTAGCTGTTTTTGACAAATACAAACGAGCCGAGGCGGCACTGCGTTGCGGTGCGGACCTCGTTATTGAGCTCCCGTTTCCTTGGAGCTCTGCGAGCGCAGAGTACTTTTCGCGAGCGGCAGTTTCGCTGCTCTCACATTTTTGCACCGATATTTTGTTCGGTTCGGAGTGCGGCGACGTAGAAGCTCTCAAAAGCGCGGCTGAACGCGCGAACGACGAAAAGTTCCGCGAGGAATTCCGTAGACGCACGGAGAGCGGAGAGCGCGCGGCAAAGATATATTTCGAGATGCTTTCGGGAGATGGGAATATCGAATTTTCCTCAAACGATCTGCTCGGGATAGAGTATATCAGAGCGATAGCGGCACAGGATCTGCATATAAATATTCACACCGTCAAGCGCGAGGGAGCGGATTATAACGATACCGAGCTTGGTACTTCATCCTGTCCGTCGGCTACGGCTCTGCGTACCGTATGGCAGGACGGAAGCTTTGAAAAGAGTGAGAGATATATGCCGCGCGAGGCATACGAAATATTCGAAAGGGCATATTTCGATGGTGAGATGACCGATATCTATCAGCTTTCAAGAGCGATCCTTGCGTATTTCCGTCTTCAGTCGCCCGAAACGCTTGAAAATATAGCAGAGGCGCAGGGTGGCATAGCAAACAGGATATGCGCGCTATCTCATGAGTCGGCAAGCCTTGAGGAGCTTATGGAAAGGCTTTCGACAAAGCGCTACACCGATGCGAAGCTTCGTCGGGCTATGCTGTTCTGTATGTGCTCGGTAAGCCGCGAGTTGCTTGAGAGTATGCCCGAATATACGACACTTCTTGCTGCAAACGCTAAGGGCAGGGAGCTGCTTTCGCTCGCTCGCAAGGACTGCGGCGTGAAGATAGTTACAAAGCCTGCCGATGCGCCAACAAAGAGCGAGCAGTATGCGACGTCCCAAAGACTTGACGCAATATTCACGCTTGCAAAAATGCAGACGGCAGAGAGCTCGGAGTATTTAAAAAAGAGCGCTTTTATTGAATAATTTACCGCTTGTAGTCCATAATAAAAAAGATATTGACTTTTTTGTCAATGCGTGGTATACTATACAGGATAAGGATATAACTAAGCAAAAGGAGATATATAGATATGGCAGATAACAGAGAGATAGTAAGCGGAAAGTACCTTGAATATAAGGGTCTGCCGCTGGTTCGCGAGGGCGATACGATATGCTACGGCGATATGGAAGGCAAGTGCATACTTATCCTTGAGATAATGTCCTACAAAAAGGTAGACGGCAAGGAGTTGCCCGATAATATCATAATTCAGGTGGTAGATCCCAAAAATCAGAATAAGATCTTCCGTCAGGGAACAAAGCAGGGACTTTTTGAGGCGTTAAATCTCGGACTTGTCTGGTTTGAGCACGAAATGAAAAAATAAAGAAGCGCCCGAGTATTCGGGCGTTTTTTTGTAAAATTTTCAACAAATACTGTAATAATTTTAGATTGTTGACGACTTTATAGATGAAAACTCGAAAGGTAGGAATATTATGAAAAAGCTTTTATCATATTTACTCATAGCTACAATGCTTATCTGCTCGTTTTCGGTAGTTGCCTGCAACGACGAGATAATAGACGTCTATGAAGAACCCGAGACGGAAGCGACAGAAAAAGAAACTCAGAATCCCACGGAAAAACCTACGGAAAAACCTACCGAAAAGCCAACGGAAAAGCCTGAAGATGACGAAAAAGAGCCGATAGCAGACGGCAAGATACACATAGGAATGACAGCTCCGCTGAGCGATGATGTAGCACTTTTCGGAATGGCAGTGCAGAGGGGCGCTAATATCGCCGTGAAAGAGATCAACGAAGCGGGTGGTATCAACGGTGTGGAGCTGCTCCTTACGGTTTATGACGATAAAAATAAGGCTGAAAACGTAGTCGAGCTTTATGAAAAGCTTGTTGATGAGGGTATGCAGATATCGCTCGGCTCGGTCACGTCGAGTTGCTGTAAGGTATTCGCGGAAAATGCACAAAAGGACGGAATGTTTGTTCTCACTCCCAGTGCGACAAATCTTGATGTCTTTGAATATGACAGGCTCTACGGAATGGATATAGCCTATATGGAAGAGATGGATATTCTTATTGACTATCTGCACTCGCTTGACATCGGCAAGAGCGTTCCGATAATTTACAACGGAGACTATCCGTATGCCGTTGAGCGCAAGGATTATCTGCTTGAAAAAGCTCCCGACCTCTTTAAAAATGATCTCGTTATAGACGACGAGTTCTATTGGGACGAAATGGAGTGGGATCTGCTTGACCCCTTCCTCGAATACGATAATTTAGTCGTTCTTGATTATCTGGACAATACTTCTCTCGATATGATAGCGGGAGATATCGAATTTCTGAGCGATGAGGATAAAAACTTTATTGGCGTTTGCACCGATTATGATTTCAAATGGGGAAAGGTCATCGATCAAGGTGCTACCGTTTTGTTGCCTTTTGATATAAACGAAAGAAAGGGAGATTACGCTGAGTTTTTCGATAAATACTACGATATCGGCTATGATAACGCTCTCGTTGCACTCGGATACGACGCTGTATACGCTATATACGAGGCTCTGCTTCTTGCGATAGAGAACGGCGGGGAGATAAGCCCCGAGATGACCGCGGCTGAATTTGGAGAGATACTCGACGGTATCTTTGCCGACGGATTTGAGTTTGATGCTCTGACGGGCGGAGAGGGCGACGGACGCGGTATGGTTACGTGGAACGCTGACGGACGTGTAAAGAAAAAGCTCGTACCCGTAAAATTTGAATATGATCTCTGATCGATCTCAAAATTCCGCACCCTGAACAAAGGGTGCGGAAATTTTTTATAAATAAGTTTTATTTCTTGACAAGCACACATTAAAAATGTTATACTAATATGGGAGCTTATGTGAACGCATAACTGTATGCTCCTCGGAGGGAAAATGAAAAAACTGCTTGTTATTGACGGTAACAGTATACTCAACAGAGCTTTTTACGCTATAAGACTCCTTACTAACAAAGACGGTCTGTATACCAATGCTATATATGGAATGGCGACTATAATAGAGCGCCATATCGCAAACATCTCACCCGATTACTGCGCGGTGGCGTTCGACCTTAAAGCGCCGACCTTCAGACATAAGATGTACGACGGATACAAGGCACAGAGAAAGGGAATGCCCGAGGAGCTTGCAGTTCAGCTTCCCTACGCAAAAAAATGTATGGAATATATGGGTTGCCATGTGCTCTCTCTCGAGGGCTACGAGGCTGACGATATACTCGGCACGCTCTCGCTCAGCGCAGAGAAGAGCGGAATACAGGCGTACGTTCTTACGGGAGACCGCGACTCGCTTCAGCTTATCTCGGATACGACGCACGTTCTGCTTGCAAAGACAAAGGAAACGCTCGACGTGGGCAGGGAAGAATTCAAGGAGATGTACGGCATATCTCCCGAGCAGTTCGTCGACGTAAAAGCACTTATG
>SVSY01000024.1 GCA_015064065.1 Oscillospiraceae bacterium | reverse complement strand
AATGTTTCGCTTCGCTCAACTTCAAGTTTGCTTCGCAAACATTGCACAAGCGGTCCCCCTTCCCCGCTGGGGAAGGCTAAGGAAAAGCGCCACTTTCGGCAACAACCGTGAGTGCCGATGTGATTTGCTCGCGACCTTGGGTCGTCGGGGCGCCGACCCCTACCGAGAATGGGTGGATTTGCTTCAAATATATAAAACCGCACAAAAAGGGCACAGCGCTCGCGCTGTGCCCTTAAAATTCGTAGACGTATTACTTTCTCTGAAGAAGAACTGTGATGATAGTTCCGTCGAGGTCGATAGTGCCTGTGTATTCGACGTTTGAGGGAGCTTCAAAGGTCGCAAGAAGGTCGTTCTCAAGAGAGGACTGCTTCTCGGCGATGATGCTGTTGATAAGCTCGGAATCGGTCTCGAAAGAGATATAAATTCTGTCGCTTACGTCAAAGCCTGCTGCCTTACGGAATACCTGACACTGACGAACGATGTCACGCAAGATTCCCGCTCTTGCAAGCTCGTCGGAGATAGTCGTGTCGAGTGCAACGAACTCGCCGTTGTTCGAGTAGATAGCTACGTTGTCGAGCGGCTTGGAGTTGAGCGTGAATACGTCGGGCTCGATGTCAAGACCAAGCTCGTCGAGAACTACGTTCTGACCTGCCTTGACAGCATTCGAGAGCTTCTGCTGAGTCTCTGCGTCAAGCTCTGCGAGATATGCCTTGACCTCGTTTGCGCGGTTCTTGAGAACTCTGCCCGCAACCTTGAAGTTTACGGTGAGGAAATTGGACTCAAGTGCCGAGGTATCTTCAAGCTGCTTGATCTCCATAACGTTCATCTCGCTCATAATTACCGAGCCGAAGGTCTCGATAGCGCTTGCGTTGCCCTCGTTTGCCGATACGAACATAGTTGCGAGGGGCTGACGGATCTTGACCTGCTTTTCGTTACGGAGCTTGAGACCGAGAGATATCATATCTCTTGCACGCTCAACGTCGGCAAGTATGCGGTCGTCGCTGATGTCAAGATGAGGAAGAACGTCGGGGTAATCGGAGAGGAATACCGAGAGCGTCTGCTCGTCGGAGTATCTCTTTATGAAGTTCTGCCAAGTGTACTCGGTCATAAAGGGAATGATGGGAGCCATGATTCCCGTGATGGACTTGATAGCGTAGAAGAGAACTGCGTATGCGTTCTGCTTGTCTTCGCTATTCTCGGTGGACCAGAAGCGTCCGCGGTTTACGCGGATATAGAAGTTGGAGATATCGTTTACAAAGCTTTCGAAGTTGGTAACTACGTCACGGGTGGAGTAGTCAGCCATGTACTCGTTTGCGACCTTGAGGAACTTGTTGGTGCGGATAACGAGCCAACGGTCGATAGCGCAAAGCTTGCTCGGGTCGAGCTTCGAGAGATCTACCTTGGTGTTGTCGATGTCGGCATAGGTAGCGAAGAAGGTCTCGAGGTTCCAGAACGCGAGGAGCTTTCTTCTTGCCTCTTCACCGAGGTTGAAGCCGAAGCGTACGTCGTTGGAGGTAGAGGAGGAAGCGAAGATGTAACGCGAAGCGTCTGCACCGATAATGTCTGCCGCCTCGTCGAAGCGGATCATAAAGCCGGTCTTGGAGAATCGGCTTCCGTCCTCGGAAACTACCATACCGTGAGTGCTGACTCGCTCGTAGGGAGGCTCGTCAACGAGAACGGTACTCATAAAGAGCATAGAGTAGAACCAGAGTCTTATCTGCTCCTTCATTTCAAGAACGTGCTCTGCAGGGAAGTACTGCTTCCAATATTCCTTATCTGTAAGATATTTGAGAGTCGAGAAGGGAACGATACCTGCGTCAAGCCAAACGTCGCCGACCTGAGTTACACGCTCAACAGCCTTCTGACACTTGGGACAGCAGATCTTGACCTCGTCTATCCACGGACGGTGGAGGTGAGGAATAGCGTCGACCTTGGACTTGTCAACTGCGAGCTCATAAAGCTCATCCTTCGAGCCTACAACGGTAAGCTCGCCGCATTCGCAGAGATAGAAGGGGAGGGGAAGACCGTAAAATCTCTTACGCGAGATATTCCAGTCGGACATATTCTCGAGCCAGTCGAGCATTCTCTTACCCTGATATGCGGGCTCCCAGCGAACCTTGTTAGCGTTAGCGATAAGGCGGGGGCGGAGCTCGTCGACAGCGATAGCCCATTCCTTGCCGAGACGGAAGATGATCTCCTTCTTACATCTCCAGCAAACAGGGTAGCTATGCTTATACTTATGTGTGTAGAAGAGCTTGTTTCTCTTCTTGAGCTCGTCGAATACGAGCTGACGGCAATCCTGCGCGTCAAGACCCGAAAGGAAAGAGAAGCCGTCGTAGAATATACCGTATTCGTCAACGGGGATTATCTTAGGAAGACCGATGGACTCGCCGAGAGCAAAGTCCTCAGCACCGCATCCGGGAGCGATGTGAACGACTCCGCAGCCCTCGTCGTCGGCTACCTCATCCCAAAGAACGATCTTGTGAGCGAAGTTCTGCTCTTCGATCTCAGGGAAGCAGGTCTCGTACTCGAGTCCTGCAAGGTCAGTACCCTTCATAGTTGCGAGAAGCTCAACGCCGTCCTTGCCCTCGAACTTCTGCTTATAGTAGTTGAGCGAGGTAACGTAGTTATTCTCCTCACCCGCAACGTGCAAGCGAACGTAGGTCATCTCGGGATTTACAGCGAGAGCAACGTTTGCAGAGAGAGTCCAAGGAGTAGTCGTCCAGACGAGGATATAATCGTTGGTGTCCTTGATGGGAAGCTTGAAGAATACAGCCTCGTGCTCGATCTCCTTGTAAGAGCCGGTCATTTCGTGCTCGGAGAGCGAGGTTCCGCAACGCGAGCACCAAGGCATAGGCTTATATACCTGACGTATCCAACCGCCCTCGTGGCACTTCTTCAAGAAGAGCCAGATGCCCTGAATATTTTCATCTGTGTAGGTGTAGTAGGAGTTATCCCAATCCATCCACTGACCGAGTCTTATAGACTGCTCGGTAATAACGCCCGAGAACTTCTTTACACGGTCGATACACTTGTTGGTGAAGTTATCAAGACCGTAAGCCTCGATGTCGTGCTTGGTCTTAAAGCCAAGCTCCTTCTCGACCTCTACCTCTACCCAAAGACCCTGAGAGTCAAAGCCGTTGCGGTAGTGAGTGTCGCGGCCCTTCATCGCGTTGTACTTGATAAAGGTGTCCTTGAGCGTACGTCCCCAGGTGTGATGTATTCCCATAGGGTTGTTGGCGGTGATAGGACCGTCTATAAAGCGGTACTTAGGTCCGCCTGCGTTCTTTGCCTTGAGCTTTTGGAAGCAGTCGTTTTCCTTCCAGAAGCTAAGTATCTCTTTTTCATTTTCCACAAAGGGATACTTTGTTTCAAACTTGTCCTGCATATAAGTTTCTGTCCTTTCTTTTTTTGACATACTTTCACATTTTAATAGATAATACAGTATAGCACAGTTTTTTAAAAAAGTCAAGCGGAATGAAAGTTTTTTCTTTATTTTATATGTATTTTGTAAAAAAGAGCGAAAGAGTGGACTATCATCTTGCGGACGAATACCCTCAAATCTGTAGGGACAGGCAGTTCCGACTGTCCGGACCGCACGAACAAATTTAATGTAATTTACGGCTACTATCCTCTACCAACTTCCCCCCAACTCGTCATCCTGAGCAAGTGCCGAGATGTTTTTGAGGATAGAGACAATATACAAACAATTCGGCACGCGTCGAACCCTTTTTCATACCCGTGAGGGTGAAAAAGGGCGAGGGAGTGGCTCGCCCACGAGCGAGGGATCTCTAATGCGGCTTTGCTATCCTCGTTTAACGTAAAGTTACTTTTCTACAAAAGGGTCACATAAGACCGCTTTATAGATCCCGAAAAGTGTCTTGACACTTTTCGCTTTTGTGCGGAGTCGCTATATTACCGCTCCTCCTTCCAAAAGTTCGACTCGCTTTACGCTCGCTCAGGATGACGGGTTGAACGGGGAGAGGGTACAAGAGAGTAGCCGCATTGTGCGGAGTGAAGGGCATTACGACCTCGGACAGTTGACCGCCTGTCCCTGCAATTGAACATAGAGCATAGCTGCAAATATCTTTTTTAATGGATTTTTGTTTTTGAATTCTATTGACATTTATCCGCCGCCGTGTTAAAATGACCTTGAACCCAAAGATACGGGAATTACATATCTCGCAAGGAGAAAATAAAATGGAAATAATCAAAAGGGGAATAGTGCACAGAAAGACCGAAGGTCCGTGCCGCTATCAAGCGTGGCCCTCGCTCTGCGTTGATGAAAACGGTGTGCTTTACGCCGTATGGTCGGGTAACCGCTCGTCTCACGTTTGTCCGTTCGGAAAAACGCTTATGTCGGTGAGCCGTGACGGCGGCGAGAAATGGTGTCCGCCTATCATAGTAAACGATACTTGGCTGGATGACCGCGACGCAGGTATAACCTATCTTGGCGACGGCAAGATGCTCATATCCTATTTTCATCATCCCAAGGATATATACAGGACCGATTGGAGAAGCTGGGTGCTCGACGGTGCTGACGGCGGAGATCCTATGTTCCGCGAGATGCTCGACGGATACCTTCGCGCGTACGTTCATTTCTCGCCCGAAATGGACAGCGCAGGCTCGTTTATAAAGCGTTCCGACGATTACGGTCTCAGTTGGAGCGAGCCGATAAAGGTTCCGATATCCGCGCCTCACGGACCCGTCAAGACAAAGAGCGGCAGACTTATATTCATAGGCAAGGATTTTCCCGGTGTAATGCACAGATATAACGCAAAGCTCGCGGCAGGAGAAGATCCGATACCGCCTGAGGACCGCGGTCAGATATTCCTTTACGAGAGCTTTGATGACGGCGAGAGCTGGGAGAAGCTTTCAAGACTTCCTTTGCCCGAGGGAACGGCAGAGGGAAATATCCACGAGCCGCATATAGTAGAATTGCCGAACGGCGAGCTCGTTGCGGCGCTCAGAGGTCAGAATTCGCCCGCAGTTTACCGCAATTTCTCGATGTTCTTCCTGAACTCGACGGATGGCGGCAGAAGCTGGAGCACTCCGCGTTCCTGCGAGATAAGCGGCTCACCTCCCCACCTGCTTCTTACCTCGGACGGCTCGGTGATCGTCACCTACGGCAGACGCGAAGAGCCCTTCGGTATCCGCGCGGTAGTCAGCCGCGACGGCTGTAGGACCTTTAGCGAGGAGATGATACTCTCGAGCACCTGGATAGGCGACCTCGGATATCCCGCGACCGTAGAGCTTGGCGACGGAAGCTTCGTCAGCGTTTACTATCAGAGATACGAAAACGACGCGAGAACGTCTATACTTTATACCAAGTGGAAGCTCTGACGTTTCCTTATACGACACTGCCCGCACTATCTTGTCCTTAAAAGTTATTGACAAAGCAAGGCGCGAGTGCTAAAATTATCCTGTAACACTGCTTGGATAATGTCGGGCAGGTAAATATCTTAAATAGGAGAATAGTTATGAAAATACTGAAAAAGGGTATTGTTTACAGAGTCAATGAAGGACCTTTTCGCTATCAGGCGTGGCCCTCTGTATGTCAGGATGAGAACGGCAAGCTCTATGCGGTCTGCTCGGGACACCGTTCTTCTCACGTTTGTCCGTTCGGTAAGGACCTTATGTTCACGAGCGAGGACGGCGGAGAGAGCTGGAGCGTACCGAGTATCATAAACGACACGTGGCTTGACGACCGCGATGCAGGTATCACTTATCTCGGTAACGGAAAAATGATACTTTCGTGGTTCAATCACCCTGCAATAATATACAGAACTGTTTGGAAAAATTGGATAGTAGGCGATGCTGAGGACGAGTTCAAGCCGCTCGTAGAGGGCTTCCTCAAGGGATACGAATCCTACACTCCCGAGATGGATAGAGCGGGCTCGTTTATCAGACTTTCCGACGACTACGGCAAGAGCTGGAGCGACCCGATAAAGACCGTCGTATCCGCACCTCACGGACCCGTCAAGACGCAGAGCGGAAGACTTCTTTACGTCGGACGTGATTTCCCCGGAATTCCGAGCAGATATGAAGGATTCAAGGGAGACGATCCCAGAGTCGACACTACGCCCGAGGAGTTCAGAAACGCGCTCTTCCTTTATGAGAGCTTTGACGACGGCAGGAATTGGGAAGAGGTCTCTATGCTTCCGCTTGTCGAGGGAATCGACAATGATAAATTCTGCGAGCCTCACTTGGTGGAGGCTACCGACGGTGAGATAATAGTTGCAATACGCGCGCATGTCGATGCCGTTTACGATAATTTCACGGTATACTTCCGTTCCTCAAAGGACGGCGGAAAGACCTGGGGAGATATGTGGGAGCTTGGTAAGATAGGCTCGCCTCCTCATCTGCTTTTGCGTAAGGACGGCTCGATACTCGTCACCTACGGCAGACGTAGCGCGCCGTTCGGTATCCGTGCGGTAGTCAGCCACGACAACTGCCGTACCTTCAGCGAGGAATTTATCCTTTCCGACGCTCGTAACGGCGACCTCGGATATCCCGCAACGACCGAGCTTGCAGACGGATCGCTCGTAACCGTTTACTATCAGCCCTACGAGGACGATCTGCGTACCTCTATACTCTATACGAAATGGGAAATATAACGATGAAAGATCTTAAGATAATCAAAACTATTATTGATATAGGACTCGGTCACGAGGTAAAGTTTTTGCATATCACCGATACGCATATAGCGCTCGACGACCCCGATCTGCCTCCAAGCAACAGATACAAGTGCTTTGACAAGGACTTTGAAAACTGCTCTGTCGAGTATTATCATATGGCGGCGGCTTACGCAAAGGAGAACGGTCTCGTTATGCTCAATACGGGAGATTTTCTCGATTTTCTCTCCGAGAGAAATTTTGAGTTTGCCGACAAGTATCTTCTCACGACAGACACTATCTACGCCGCAGGTAATCACGATTTCTGCCACCGCGTAGGTCTTGCAAAGGAGGACTATCAGTACAAGTGGGATCAGATCAAACGCTCCGCGCCCCATCTGCCCAACAACCTCTATTTTTATTCGAGAATAATAGACGGAGTTAATTTCGTAACTCTCGATAATTCCTATTATCTTATGACAGACGGACAGATAGAGTTGCTCAAAGCTGAGGCGGCACGCGGCTATCCGATAGTGCTTGGCGTACACAATCCCTTTTATAACGAGGCGCAGGCAAAGCAGATACTTGCTAACGGAAACAAGTGTGCATACGTAGTAGGCGCACCGCAGGAAATGCTTGATACCTATCCGCCCGACCGCAAGGCACAGCAGACCCCTGACGCCGCAACGCTTCGCGCGATAGAGTATATCCACAGCGAGCCGATGATAAAGGCGGTCATCGCGGGACATACGCATATCAATTTCGAAGAAAAGTTCCCGAGCGGCGTACCGCAGATAACCACCGCGGGAAGCTACAAGGGATATGTCAGAGAAATAACTCTCATTTAACAATATTTTTTGTAATATTCGTAAGCTTTCGGCGACTTTATATACAGAAAATATTGCCACGAAAGGAAACGGCTATGAAATATTGCTTGAAATTATTATGTGCGACGCTTTTGTTGCTTGCGCTATCCTTCTCATCGCTTGTCGGATGCTTTGGTGAGATCGTTGATATCGGTGCTGAGGATGGGTCGGAGAGAGCAGAGATCACTGACGCTCCCACTGAAGAGCAGACCGAACAGCCGACCGAGAAAAAGACTGAACAGCCGACCGAAAAGCTGCCCGATCCCGAGCCTGTAGTAGAAGACCGTCTTTCCTTGCTCGACGGAAAAAGCGACGCTGAGAAGGCTATATATCTGTGGGATATCCAGCGTCAAGATATTCTTGGTGTAGAGTCCTATACTATGCATACCGAGGCTGAGATAAAGGGAAGCTATCAGGGATTTCCTATCTCGGCAAAGGTGAGCGGAAAAACGACGGCTTCGGGTATAATATCAAAAAGCAAGCCCTTTTTCCGTGAATATATGCGTATGGATATGGAGCTCAATAACGGACAGTATACCGAAAGCGTTATTACCGACGAGGGATATTCCGGCGGAATGCTCTATTTCTGCGAGGAAGCCGCAGGCATAAAGAACGGTGTGGCAGCGCCGTGTGAGTATGAAGAATGGCTTGAATACAGAAGGATGCTATCCGACTCTTCAAGCCCCGAATTGCTTGAGGATAGCTGTCGAAACATAGCCTTTGAGCAAACAGAGGAGCAGATAGCTATGACGCTTTCGGGATTCAGTGAGGACGGTCTGGCCCGTATTATGAGCGGATTTGATTCCTTTACCGAATTTATGGGCGCGCCATGCATCGACGTCGAGGTCCAACTGGTCTATAGAAAGGATCTTTTACCCGTCGATATGAGCTTTGAGTTCGTGTTCGACGAGGGAGAAAACGCTCCCGAGTTCAGTATGAGGGCAACGCTTGAGGATATCGGAAAGACTAAAGCTGCCACGGTCGATTTCAGCGGCTACAAGGCTCTTCGAAATCTTATTGAACTTAAAAAGCTCGAGCTTAAGCTCGAAGAGATGAAGAGTGCGAGCCACGGAAGCTTTGTCTATAGCTACACGGAGTCTGTATCTTACGATTCCGATCCCGATAATGCCTTAGCCGAAGACGAAGCAGAGCTTTCTGTTGAGTATTGGAACGACGATGACGGATACAGATTTATTATCGAGGACGCGCTTTCGGGAGCGACTGTGCAATACAGCAACGGAATACTTTCAATTTCCGAAGACGGTGAGGAGAATATCACGCAGGCGTGCAGCGATGCAGATGCGAAAGCGATAATAGACGCATATATAGACCCGTCCGACTTGAATTGGGGACGTACTTTGAGCGTTACGAAGAACGGAAATCTGATCCAGAGTGAGCTTAATAACGTAAATCTGAACACCTTCGGCGCATATCTTGTCGAGCTCGGTCAGACCGTACCCGACCTTAGAAAAAATTACGGCTATTTGTGGCACGATCAAAGAAAGAACGGTTCATTCTCGGCTACCTATTATGCAAATATAGCAATATACGATGAGGGTGAGTTTTACGACCTTGAGCATAAGGCGCTTATTGATAAGGTAGTTTATGAGTAAATGTTAATAAAAAGAGCAAGGGGCTGAAATCCAGCCCCTTGCTTTTATATTAAGTGATCTTATTTTTTTGGAATATATATCTTGAAAGCGGCATTTATATCGTCGGCGGTCAGATTCTCAAGCGAGCTTCCGTCGGTCTTTGAGATATTAAAGGCTCTGTGCGTGTAATCAGCCCACCAAGCTTCGCTGATGACCACCGTAGAAGCGGTGACGTTGCTCGGACGAGAGCTTTGTGCACCCGCGTTTTTCCACGCTTCAGGGCGATAACGCCAACCGTCAGCGAGGATTATAACGCTTCCCACGGGAATATCCTCTTTAGTGAAAAGACGGCTTGCTACAAAGTTTACGTGATTTGACGTCACGGTATCTATGCCTTGTCCGGTCGAAGAATTCCAATAACCGAGCATCGTAAGACCGAGGTCGAGAAGCTCGTAATTGCTGTCGTCAAAGACAGGCTTTTCGGTGTGGCGAGAGTTGGTGATCCCAAAAGGATAAACTATCGCGTTGATAGCCGATTCTACCGCAACCTTGCGAAGCTCTTCGTCAACTCCGTCGGGGGCGTAGGTAACGTCCTCAGGCGATATGCCCGTAAGCGTGCAGAAGAAGGTCAATCCCGCTATGTATCTGCCGAGATCAAGCGACAGATGAAAGCCGTCACGAGTGAGCGTGTCACCAACGTAGGACGTACGAGCGTTCTGTATAGCCGTTCCGTTGGGAACTACCTTGTAGATAGCTTCGTTTGAAAGCACCTTGTTTTCGACGGCATTGAGTATGCTCTCATACATTTTTATCTGACTGTTCTCGTATTTGGGAAAATCAGCGTGAGAAGCATCCTGTTGGTATGCCCATGTCATATTCCATACAAGCTTTGAGTCGGGGGCGAGCTCCTTTACGTAATCTATCATAAATTGAAGATTTGAGTAGGTGTCCTCGATACCGCTGCTTCCGCTTGCCTGCTGAAGCGAGATATAGTCCCAATTTTCCGACTCTATAGCATCCTTCATTCTGTATGACGGTGTATTTCTCCATGCGTCTGCCGAATTGGTGCGGTAGTCGTAAGCAGGCTTGTTTCCTTTGGCGTTGGTTACGTGAGTATTGAGTGAGCATCCTCCTATAAAGAGATTGCCGAGCTTTATATTTTCGACGCCTGCGCTCTTCGCGATCTTATAGACGTATTCCATCGTGTCATCCGAAAAGCTGTTGCCTATTGTGAGTATCTTCAAAATTCCGTCTCCCTCGGGCTTTAACATTTCTTCCTTCTCCTCGTCCTTGTTTTTGTCTGTTGCTTTTTGTGTTTCTTTTTGAGTTTCTTTTTCTGTTCCGGCATTTTCGGTCGACTCGGTGCCGTATTCGGTAGGATCATTTTCCGAAGACGAAGTATCACAGCCTGCAGCCGTCAATAAAAAGAGAGATAAAAGTAAAATAACAGATATAATTTTTTTCATATTTTCTCCTTGTGAGTGATCGTATTTTTTAAAACCCTTGAAATAGCATCAACGATATCCGATGCCATAAGTGAGTATTCACCGAGGTGCAGAGCCGCCGCGTCGCCCGCGAGCCCATGGATATATACACCGAGACAAGCCGCATCAAAAATCGAAAGCTTCGTATCGCGCTTTGCGTTTTGCGCCGCGATGCCGGCAATTATTCCCGCCAGCACGTCGCCCGAGCCGCCCGTAGCCATACCGCAGTTTCCGCTTTTATTGACGTAAATTCTTGCCGAGCCGTCGGATACCGCGCTCTCGTGGTCCTTCATAACGCAGATCGCGCCGTATCGCTCAGCGATCTCTTTTGCCGTCTCGGCAGTTCTTTGCAAAAGCTCTTCGATAGGACTGCCGAGCAGGCGCGACGCCTCCATAAAATGCGGAGTAAGCACAGCTCCTTTTATATATTTTGTGAGAGAGCGGTTGCGCGAGAGCAGATTTATCGCGTCAGCGTCAATTACGAGCGGTGTTTTTTGGGTATCTACCCCGTGCAAAAGATCCGAAAGTATTGCGCGTGAGCACGGCGTGACTCCGAGACCGCATCCGACAACGACGGCGTCGGCGCGCTCAAGAGCGGAGCAGAGAAGAGCTCTGTCGTATTCGTCGCCGTAGGTCGTGACTATCGCCTCGGGCAGAGCGGTCTGCAAAACTACTCGGTTAGCCTCGTGCGTGAATATCTCAACGAGCCCCGCGCCCGTGCGATAGGCAGCCTTTGCCGAGAGATACGCCGCCCCTGCCATTCCGCACGATCCGCATATGCAAAGTACTCTGCCAAAGTCTCCCTTGTTTGAACGAGCTTTGCGGGGCGGCATCATCGAAAGAGCTTTATTGTCAAATGAAAAGTAGGAAAGAGGTGCACTGTTTTTCATATCGAAGCCTCTGCGTCAAAGATTTATATATCTAATTTTATCACAAGTGGCTGCTAAAGTAAAGCATTTTTTATAAATTAAGGCAAAAATACTTTATTTGCGAAAGAATATTTAAAAAAACACTTGACAAGCGAACTAAAATGAATTATAATATGTAATGTCGCATTTTATGTCAAGAAAAATATGCGCAAAACAAAGATCGCTACGGAGGAAGATATGGTCGTTGACGTTGCCCCGCTTTTGCGCGGTGAGATCAAGAAAATCGATATCGACTATATGCTATCCCCCGAACAGTTGGACGGCGTCAGATTTGAGGATGCACGCGTTAGAGGTACGCTTACCGATAACAGCGGATATATGCGCCTTACTTTGACGGCAGAGCTCATCTATCACGGTGAGTGTGCGAGATGTCTTGCTCCGGTCGACGGAGTTTTCTCTCTTGATTTCGAGCGCACGGTAACCACCGAGGGAACTATCGATGAGGATAAGCTTGAAGAGCTTGCCGACGAATACGTCGTGCTTTGCGGCAACGAGCTTGACGTCGACGAGCCGCTTCGCGAGGAGCTTTTGCTCGGATTTCCGCTAAGATTGCTTTGCTCTGAGGACTGTGAGGGTCTTTGCCCGAAGTGCGGAAGACCTAAACGCGAGGGAGATTGCGGCTGTGTGCTGAGGGAGATCGATCCGAGGCTTGCGGTTCTCAAGAATTTCTTTGACAAAGACCAAGACGAAAAATAAAAAATTATAATATAAATTGAAAGTCGTGCTTTGCACGCTTCAAGGAGGTGTAACTATGGCAGTACCGAAGAGAAAAGTATCAAAGGCTCGCAGAGACAAGAGACGTTCTAACAACTGGAAGCTCGTGCTCCCCGGCATGACAAAGTGCCCCAAGTGCGGTGAGTACGTAAGAAACCACCGTGTTTGCAAGGCTTGCGGTTACTATGACGGTAAGGAAGTTCTCAACGTTGAGAGCAAGTAATAGCAAAGAAGAGACAGTAGCTTGATAAATGGGCTACTGTTTCTTTTTAACGTCTTTTTATAGGAGGAGCTATGAAAATTTTTTGCTTTAAGCTTGCCGTTCTTGCGCTTGCACTCACGCTTGCGCTCTTTGCGCTGTCCTGCTCACAAAAGAAGGACGAAGAAAATAAGACGGAGAAGCTCGACTTTTCGTCTATGAGCGCAGAGGAGCTCGGCGCTTACGCAGAGCTTGGGGAATATAAGGGACTTGAGATAACGCTTGGCGGCAGAACGAAGGACGAGGCTGTATGGAGCGCGGTGCGAAGCTCGGCAGATATCAAGAGCTATCCCGAAGAGCAGGCAGAGTATTATTTCGCACAGACTAAGGCACAGTACGAATACTACGCCGAGGGGGCAGACGTAAGCTATAAGGAAATGCTTACAGAGCTTGGCACGAGCGAGGAAAAAATGATGCAAGAGGCGCGGCAGATGGCGATAGACGATGTGCTCTTTGAGCTTGTCAAGCGTGCCGAGAACATAGCGCTTAGCGAGAGCGAGAAGAGTGAGCACTTTGACAGATACGTGAAAAAGTACGTTGACGGTTACGGATACAGCGAGGAATACGTCAGAAAAGATCTTTCGGACGCAGTTTACGACTCGATGCTTTACGACAAGGTGTGCGAATTTTTGATAACGAACAATAAATTCAATTAAAAGTATAAAGCGGTTTTGAAATTTTTCAAAACCGCTTGCTTTTTTTAAAATAAGTGATATAATGGTGCTGTATGAAAGGGGGCGATGACGTGGCACGTATAAAGGACGTGGACGTATTGAACGGTAAGCTTTTTCCGTCAATAATAAGATTCGGTGTACCGCTACTTTTGGTATCGCTTATCCAGAACCTGTTCAACGCAGTAGATATTATGGTGCTCGGGCAGATGGCAGACAACAATGCCGTTGCGGCGGTCGGAGCGACCAGTACGATAGTCGGTCTTGTCGTCAACATCTCTTTGGGTATCTCGATGGGAGCTAAGATAGTGATCGCGCGACTTATCGGAGAGGGAGTAAGGGAAAAGACTCAGCAGACCGTCTTTACCACGATCGTGACCGCTGTAATTCTCGGAGTTCTTACTATGTTCGCGGGGATCATACTCGCACCGCTCTTTCTCTCGTTTACTAATTGTCCGATGGAGATATACGACGATGCGGCGCTCTATCTTCGACTCTACTTTGCCGCAGCCCCAGCGATAATGCTCTATAACTTCGGCGCAAATCTGGTAAGAGTTGCGGGCGACTCGCAAAGACCGCTCTACTACATGATCGCATCGGGACTTCTTAACGTAGTTTTAAACTACGTGCTCTGTCTTATTATGCCTCAAAAGGTCGCCGCGGTAGCTATCGCGACGGCGGCATCGCAAATACTCGGCGCGGTGCTGGTGGTTTGCAGAATACTCGTTATGGATAATGATTGCCGTCTGCGTGTTCGCGGCTCTAAGTGGAATTGGCGCTCCTTTTATAAGATCATGGCAAACGGACTTCCGATAGGACTCAGCTCCTCACTTTATTCTATCGCAAATCTGCAGATACAAACGTCGCTTAACTCCTTTGGCGCTGATGCGATCGCAGGAAATGCAGCGGCAGTCAACATAGAAGGTATCACGGGCTCGATAGCAAACGTGCCCTGGTCATCTACGGCAAGTGTATTCGTCGGTCAGAACGTCGGAGCAAACAACAAAAAGCGCGTGAAGCACTCGATACTTCTTTGCGGCGCGATCGCCTCTGTTCTTTCTCTTATCATAAGCGCGGTTGCGATATTCTTCTCGCCCACGTTACTCTCGCTTTTCGTTGACAGCGATGCTGCGGTACGTTACGGTCAGATCAGAATGCTCTACATAGTCATTCCCTACGTCGTAGCGGCTATCAACGGACTTATCGGAAACACCATTCAGGCGTTCGGATATTCTATATTTACTACAGTCAATTCTATCTTCACGGTCTTCGTTTTCCGTATGATATGGATGAATTACGTGTATCCGCTCTGCCCGACCTTCCACGTGTTGATGCAATGCTTCTTGGTGTCCTGGATACTTACGGCAGTTATAAATTATATATTCTTCTTCTATCTTTATTACGGAAAATTCAAAAAGAACAAGATCAAAAAAATGGGATAGATAAAACTGCTTTCATTACGGCGTAATGAAAGCAGTTTTTGTAATTATATCTCAAAGGTATTTTCGCCTGCCGATATCTTATGATCGATACCGTTTACCGAGAGTGTATAGGGTGCATTAGATACTACCGTGCAGAGCTTGCCGTTTGCTACGATGTCGGTAGTTACGTCACCGAAGCGAAGCTTTCTGATACCGATATTCTCACCGACGTCATCAGGCTTTTCCCATTCGACGCGACGCTTGAAGGCATCGACCGTATGGAAGCCGAGAACGCATTCGATAAGCACCGAGATCGGACCGAGTGCCGACCAGCCGCAGAAATTCGGGCGCGCAGTGCAGTTGCCGTGCTCGTTTGACGCGGGCTCGCACTTCGTGGGGGAATAGCACTCCCAGATGGTGTGCGGCTCGTATCCGACGTAGGTGTCGTACATATGCTTTACTATCTTAAGTCCCGCCTCGTGCGCCGTGCGATAGAATCCATAGCGGTTGAGCCCGCAGAGCGACGCGTATGCCGTCGGCATCCAGAGCGAGCCTCTCCAATACAGTCCTGCGGGGTCGAAATCGTTGTCGTTTCTTGCGAGCGAGAGAAGCGGCACGTCTCCTCCCAATGTTTCGGGATCGGATACGTGTGCGGCAAGCGCTTCTGCCTGCTCGCGCGATGCGATACCCGAGGTGAGAGTCCAGAAGGAAGCGATAGTCATTATCTTGTAAAACTCGTGGGTGTTGCGGTCGATGTCGTAATAGAAGCGGTCGTCGGAGTCCCAATAAAGCGAGTTTACTATTTCCTTTTTCTCGTTGTAGCGTGCTCTCCAACGCTCAGCCTCGGCGCTGTCACCGATAAGCTCGTACATTCTGCTTATGATATCGGCACAGAGAGCCTGCTGACAGATAGCGTCTATCCAGAGCATATCGGGGTTGTTGGGACGCTGACCTACGGCGTGCTGTCCGAGTCTGCCTCGGGGAGTGTTGTCCATTCCCGAGCAGCCGCCCTCCCAGCGATAGCCGTATTTTTCTGCGATCAGCCACGTGCGGTGCAGGACGTTGGGGAGCTTTACGGGCTCGCGAAGGCTTTCAAACCAATCGTAATGCTTTTGCAGAACACCTCTGTTGCAGAGCAGATCTTTGACGTATTCACGGTCTCCGCGCATAACGGCATTGACGTATTCAGCCCACGCGAAGAGCGGTGGGTTATCGGCAAGGTGGACTACGATGTTGTAGGGAACTCCCGGCTTTGCACCCGTCCAATCGGGCTCGTTTTCGGGCGGTATGACCTTTGGCAAGGACTTGCCGCCGTAGAGTACCTCGTAGAAATTATTGAGCGTCTCGACACCGGGGAAAACGTCCTGTGCGTATTTGCAGAAGAGTGTCATAAAGCAGGTGTCCCATATCCAGACCTGCGTTTCGCAGAATGCTTCGTCCATATAGGGCGTCTGCGGCATACCGTCTATGTGTTTTATGTGATCGAATGCAAGCTCCCACGCTTTTTTGTAGAATTCGCAGTATTCGGGATGCGCGTCAAGCACGGGAACGGGTATATAATTCTCCCAATCGGGAGCACCGAAGCGTTTTTTCATAGAATATCTCCTAACAAGTTATGAGAATATTATAGCATTATTTATCAAGCTTGTCAATATATAAAGCAACACCGCCCGACTTCGTACGGGCGGTGTTAAAATATTTATGCGTTTGCGTATGCGCCGACCATCATTCTCGTCAGAGCGGTCGCCTCGTCGAGTCCACAGCCCTCGGGAGTCTCACCTTTCATAAAGAATACGATGGGCTTTGGAAGATCTTCGGGAACGTCGAGTGCCTTGAGTTCGCCGTGCGCACGGAGCATATACTTTCCGCCGTCCTGATAGATGTATCCGTCGACACCGCCGACCTCAATGGTGGTGGCACAGCCGCGCGAGACAAATCCCGTCTCGTTGATGGCGATAGCACCGTTCGGATAGGTCATTACGGTAACTGCATTATCCTCTATTCCGTCGGGGTTTAGAAGTGCGTCCTTTTCATCGCGGCAGAAATGCTCAAACGCGGACTTATATCCCGTCGGCTCGCCGAGTATCCAATGAGTAAGATACATACCGTGTGCGCCGAGGTCTATCATAGCACCGCCGCCGCACTGCTCCTTGTTGTAAAAATGAGCGGGGAGCCAATGGCTCGTGCTTCCGTCGTGGCAGTTGCGAAAACGGAGATAGTTGGGCGTTCCGATAAGTCCGTCGTCGACAGCCTTCTTTATTGCTCGGTAATCGCCGCGCATTTTCCAGAAGAACGAGATGACGAATCTGACACCGTTGCGCTCAACAGCTTCGCGTATCTCGTCGCAATCCGCCTCGGTAAGCGCGAGCACCTTTTCGGTAAAGATGTGCTTGCCTGCATTTGCCGCGGCTACGAGCACGTTTTTGTGATTATTCGTAGCCTCGTTGCAGATAACTCCCTCGGCGTCGCTCTCAAGGAGCTCTTCAAGGGTGGAAAATTCGGGAATATCGTACTTCTTTGCAAATGCCGCTCTGCGCTCGGCATCAGAGTCCCATACGCCTACGACCTCGCCGTATTCCTTTGCTATCTTCGTGTATTCGTCAGCGTGAACGTGCCACGCACCGAGTATAGCTACTTTCATTCGAAGCATACCGCCTTTCCGGTCTTGGAGGATACGTAGATAGCTTCGAGTATCTCGGAAACCACGCAAGCCTGCTCGGGAAGAACGACGGGATCGGTGTCGTTGATAATTGCGTCTATCCACTTTCTTGCCTCGGTAGCGGCGGGCGAGGAAGAGCTTCCGCTGTAGAATGCTACTCCGCCTGCGTTGGTGTTTACGTTGGTGTTTACAGCTCTGTCAAGGTCTACCTTATTGAGCGAGAGACCGTTCTGCTCTACCATAAGACCTGCACGGCTTCCACAAAGGCGGCAGCTTCCTTCCTGTATCTCGCGGTCGGTGTTGAGCGCCCAGCTCGTCTCGAGCATAATGGTAGCGCCGTTCTTCATAACTATCATAGCACAAGCAGCTTCCTCGAGAGGAGTGGTGCTTACGCCGTTGTCGCCCCAAATATTACCTGCCTCGGGGTGCTCGAGTCCCTTGTGAGTCTTACCGAGCACCATAGCGGGCTCGTAGTTGTTCATAAGGTAGAGGGTGAGGTCGAGAGAGTGGGTAGCGATGTCGATGATAGGACCGCCGCCCTGCTCGTAGTCGTTGAGGAATACGCCCCAGTTGGGAGTACCTCTGCGACGGATAGCGTAGCAGTTTGCGTAGTATATCTCTCCAAGGTCTCCGCGGTCGATGTACTGCTTTGCGTACTGGCTCGCGGTCTTGTGTCTGTGCTGGTAACCTATGGTGAGCTTCTTGCCTGTCTCTTTAGCCGCCTCTACCATTCTCTTTGCGTCAGCAGCGGTCTTAGCCATAGGCTTTTCGCACATAACGTGCTTTCCTGTGTGAAGCGCGTCGATGGTTATGTCAGCGTGTGAGCGGTTTGGAGTGAGCACGTGGATCACTTCTATGCTCTCGTCCTTGAGAAGCTCCTTGTAGTCGGTGTAGACCTTTGCGTTGGGCTCACCGTATTCCTTTGCTGCCTTTATTGCTTTTTCCTCGATGATATCGCAAAAAGCGACCATTTTTGCCTCGGGTATCTGCTTGAGAGAGGGCATATGCTTGCCGTTAGCGATACCTCCGCAACCGATTATACCGATCCTTACATCTCTGCTCATAATTCTGAGCTCCTTTCAAATACGTATTTCGGAATATAAATTTTATGCTTTAAAGTTTACAAAAAATTTATTCTTTTCCTTGAATTTATTATAGCATATTTAGCTTTTATATGCTATAATAAATATACTTAAAAGTATCAGAAATCTCATTTTTACATTTGGAGGATACGAGTGAAGGATTATTACGTCGAAAACGAAAACAGCGAACTTGGGGAATACGGAATAGAATTTTTTGCGGTCAATCCCTCTGCCGCGGGCATCGTCACAGCGCCCCACGTGCACTCTTCGCTTGAATTTATCTACGTAAAGAGCGGCGTATTCGAGATAACTGTCGATAACGGACAGACGCTGACGGCATACCCCGACAGCCTGCTGATATTCAGAGCGAACACCATACACACGATAGTGCATACGGGTAACGAGCGCTCTCTTTATTACGTGCTTAAGATAAGCCCGACGGTCGTGTTCAACACGTTTTTCGGTAAGGAGCAGACCAGATACGCTATGCCTTTTTTACAGAAAAGAAGAGACGACTCGGTGTGTATCGGCGGCGCAGAGCTCTCGTCCGAGATAGTGCTTTTGTGGGAAAAGATGATAGAAGAGCACGCGCACAGAGACGAGACGTTTTTTTATTCACAGCGCATAAACGCATCGCGTCTTTTGCTTTTGCTTGTGAAAAGCTCTCTCTCCAGCGTGTCGCCCTATGCAAGCGATACGTGGATAAGTGAGCGAAGCGTAGCTCAGATATACGACACGGTGGATTTTATAAACGACAATTTTGCATCGGATATCACGCCGCTCGAATGTGCTGAGAGGCTTCACGTGAGCTACGGATATTTTGCGAAGCTCTTCAAAAGCGTTATGGGAAAGACCTTCAAGGAATATCTTTGCGGGGTGCGTATGTCAAGAGCACACACTATGCTTCTTTACGGCGAACGCTCGGTCACAGACGTAGCAAGCGCGTGCGGATATTCAAATCTCTCGTATTTCGTTGCGGAATATAAAAAGGTGTTCGGCACAACACCGCGCCTGACCAAGCAAAATTCGCAAAGGGTAAAATAAAAAAGGCGGAAATCCGCCTTTTTTGTTTTATGCTTTACTTTCAAGATACCTCATAAGCGTTTCGTCGGGCGAGAGCTTGATGAGCAGGGGCTCGCCGCATTCCTCAAGTAAAATGATGCATATGGGAGTTGCCTTGATATCGTGGCAGTAGTCGAAGGATTTGCGGTGCTCGGAGCGCGCGTTGGCGCATAGCTCCTTTTCCTTTATCCTGTCCGCGCTCTTCTCGGGGTAGAGAAGGTGAACTTCGGTAAAATTGTTTATTCCAACGCGGCAGACGGTCGTTCTTTTGCGATTACCGTTGGTGAGCTCGCATACCGTCAGGTCGAGGCTTCCGTCATCGTTCTGCAATATCGAATATACGAAGGTCTTTGCAACATAGCGGGCGATGATGAATATCGCGCCTACAAGACAGATGACGCTCACAAACTGAAAGACTCCCTTAAAAGAAAGATCGGGGAAGAGCAGCGGGGTGGAGAAAAAAGCCGCCGCGATAGCGCATAGAATTATTATCAGACCCGTTATGCGAGTGCGGTTTTTTGCGGGGGTATATTCGTATATTTTCATAAGAGCCTCCGTTATTGAAAGTTTATGCCCGATAATACTTGAATTGTTAACAAATAAGTGGTATAATTAAGTATAGAATTTACGATCATACTTATTATACACGAAAGGAAACGATATGTCAAGAGCGTGGGTCATAATTAAACGTATGGGAAGAGTGTTAAAATTCCTCTTCGTATGCGTTATACTTACAGTATGTGTTTTTATGCTGTGGAGGATATTTTCTACGGGAATACCTAAAGACATCGACACTCTTATGCCCAATGAAGAGCTTCGTCTTGCGTACGCAGAGAAGGGCAAGGAGCTTGCTATATTCACTCAAAAATACGACGAGATAACTACGGCGGAGCATAATTACGGATATTTTGCCGTGCCGAAGGCCGTTTTTATTCCCGAGCTCGATCAGGCGCAGATAGTTTTCAGATACAACAACAGCACGCTGACCTCGCTTGCGACCGACTATTCGCTTCCTGCCGCACCCGACAGAGAAAAGGACGTTTTTGACGTTAGCCTCGTGTTCTATATAGATCTGACCCCGGAAAACCTTGAAGATAACGACGACATCGGAAGCGAGAACATAAAGGAGATACGCGTGCATCCCGACGATTCGGTATCCGAGCGTACTACTCTTTACAGCTTCTATCGCTACTCCTTTGATTTTGACGATGAGCTCGATATGCAGCAGCTTATAGACGACGGACTTTTGATATCGGTGCACGCTGAGTTCTATTACCTTAACGACCTCGACTACAACGAGTCACCCTACGGCGCGCTCAGCCTTTACCATCATCAAAGGAGCAACCGCGCCGTGAAGATAAGTGCAAGAGACAAGAAAGCATTGACGGAATAATATATGGATCAGAAAAGATTTACAAAGAACGATTCGGGATTTATATGTAAAAACTGCGGCAAGGAGGTCTTGCCGATGGGAACGAGCTCGCGCAACCACTGCCCGTTCTGCCTGTGCTCGCTTCACGTAGACATAAATCCCGGCGACAGAGCTAACGAATGCGGAGGACTTATGCGTCCGATACGCACCGAGCCCGATGCTAAGCACGGATTTATAATCATACATAAATGCGAAAAGTGCGGAGAGATACGCCGCAACCGCGCGGCACTCAACGCAAAAGAACAGAACGACAACCGCTCTCTGCTTATAAAGCTGACGGCGGGGCTTTCGGACTGAGACGGGAAGAATATGAGTAATGAAAAAAGATACTCGCCATGCGACTTTGATATAGACGCGCTCACCGCGCTCTCAAAGATAGCGCTCGGCGAGGAGGAGAAAAAGAGCTTTCTTTGCGACGTGTGCGAGATGGCGAATTATACCTATGAAGCTTTGATGAGCGAGAGTGCCGACGGTGCTCTCGCCGTTTGTGCTTATGAAGAAAAGCGACTTTATGAGCTCAGAGAGGATATTGCCGCAGAGAGCGGCGTCGATATGCTCAGAGGCGCGCCCGACGCACGCGATAATTGCTTTTTCGTGCCGAGAACGGTCAAGGGAGGCGCAAAATGAGCAAAGATATTTTAAACAGAACGCTTCTCGAGCACGCAAAAGCACTCGAGACGCGGGAATACAGCTCGCGCGAGCTGACCGAGGCTTATCTTGGGCAGATAGAAGAAAAGAATAAAGATATAAACGCTTTCGTCACGGTCTGTGCCGAGCGCGCGATAGCCGAGGCTGAGTGCTCGGACGCGCGCAGAAGAGCGGGGCAGGCACGCTCGCTTCTTGACGGCATACCCTGCGCGGCAAAGGACAATATATCGGTAGCGGGTCTTCGCCTGACCTGCGGTTCAAAGATGTTAAAGGATCACTCTGCCGTGTATGACGCGACGGTCATAGCAAGGCTCTCGGAATGCGGAGCGGTATTGCTCGGCAAGACGAATATGGACGAGTTTGCTATGGGCACGGGGACAGAGAGCTCCTGCTTTGGAAGAACTAAAAATCCGCTCTCTTACGACAGAGTTGCGGGCGGAAGCAGCGGAGGAAGTGCGGCAGCTGTAGCGGCGCAAATGGCGGCCTTTGCTCTCGGCTCGGATACGGGAGGCTCGGTAAGACAGCCTGCCGCTTTTTGCGGTGTCGTCGGAATGCGCCCGACCTATTCTGCGCTCTCGCGCTATGGGCTGGTCGGCTTTGCGCCCTCGCTCGATACTGTCGGTATACTGACGCGCGACGTTGCGGACTGCAGAACGGTGCTTGAAAATATTGCTTTTTGCGACCCGCTTGACTCGACCTCGCACGGTTTGCCTCAAATGAGCGCGGAAGCACGGTTGACTTCTTTTAAAAACAAGAAGATAGCGATCGTCAAGGAGCTTTGCGAGCTTGATATCTCGGCTGACGTGCGCGCGGCGTTTGAAAAAAAGGCGGAATACGCAAAGGAGCTTGGTGCAGATATCGTTGAGCTGTCGATACCGTCGGTCAAGAGCGCATACGCCGCGTATTATACAATATCCTCGGCAGAGGCTTCCTCAAATCTTTCGCGCTTTGACGGGGTGAGATACGGATACAGAGCAAAGGACGCAGATACGCTTGATGAAATGTATACCAAAAGCCGTTCGGAAGGCTTTGGCGGCGAGGTCAAAAGACGTATACTCTTCGGTGCGCTTCGCTCTCGGAGGGCTTTCGCGACGAGATATACGCAAGAGCGGTCGCGGCTCGCAGAAGAATAAGAGAAGAGCTTGAAGATGCGCTTTGCGATGCCGATGCATTTATTATTCCCACTGCGGCGACGGCTGCATATCCTGCGGGTGAGCGCGCAGGAGGGCTTTTCGACGCCTATATAAAGGACGACCTTTTGTGCGCGCTTGCGTCCTTGGCGGGACTTCCGTCGGTATCCCTGCCCTGTGAGTGCGAGGGAGGACTTCCCGTCGGTATTCAGCTCGTTGGAAAAAGAGGAAAAGACGGCGACCTGCTCGCTCTTTGCAAATCGCTTTACGGAAGAGAGGAGAGGGTATGATGCAGAAATATGAGATGACGGTGGGACTTGAGGTCCATATCGAGCTTAAGACCGAGAGCAAGATATTCTGCTCCTGTCCGACGAGGTTCGGCGCAGAACCGAATACGCAGATATGCCCGATATGTATGGGTCTGCCGGGAGCTATGCCATCGCTTAACCGCAAAGCAGTCGAATACGCGGTCAAGGCGGGACTTGCGACCAATTGTACCATAGCGAAAAGGTCGGGAATAGACAGAAAGAATTATTTTTATCCCGACCTGCCGAAAGGATATCAGATATCGCAGTACGACGCACCGCTCTGCCGCGACGGATACGTCGACGTCCTC